>CAJWBJ010000045.1 GCA_913020495.1 uncultured Oleiphilus sp. | reverse complement strand
TCTCTTTTTCGGCCAAGTGTAAATAAGGTAATCACCTCAAATTGAGGCAAAATGGCATTCCAGAAAAAACTGAAAAGCACAATAATCACTGCATAATGCCAAAATTTCTCAGCAGAAAAAAAGCCCAAATAGCATAACATCGTCATTATCGCGCCCAAACGAACTAGAAATATTCTATTCTGATAGCGATCAGCCAACGCCCCCCACAACATCGGGGCTATGATTTTTGTCAGCATTAACAATGACGAAAGCTGAGCGATTTCAAATAAACCAAAGCCCTGCTCTTTAAGATACAAACCAAGATAAGGTGCCATCACCCCCAACAACGCAAAGTAAACAAAGTAAAAAATGGACAACTTGCTATACGGCATCATAAGAATAATCTGGTTTTAGTCATTTAAAGACCCCATAACCCTAATTACCTATTGAATTTAGGTCATAATTTGATTAGTTTAATTCCGGCTCAAAGTCAGCGTTATGAGCTATAGAAAAAATAATAATATTACCGCACTTGTTGTTAAATATCGAAAAACTAACTTTCTGCGACATACAGGAAAATACATGAAACTTATTACAGCTATCATCAAGCCGTTCAAGCTTGATGATGTACGGGCGGCCTTGACCGATATCGGGCTTCAAGGGATGACCATCGAAGACGTAAAAGGCTTTGGTCGCCAAAAAGGACACACTGAGCTCTATCGTGGTGCTGAATACATTATTGATTTTGTACCTAAACTAAAACTCCAAGTCGTTGTCTCCGATGACATACTGGATAAAGCAACAGAAACCATCATCAGCGCTGCAAATAGTGGTAAAATCGGCGACGGAAAAATTTTCATCTCCAATATAGAACAATCTATCCGCATCAGAACTAGCGAGATAGGCGACGAAGCACTTTAAATTTAATGACGATCTGGAATGACCTATGAAAAAGATATCACTACTAGCATTATCACTGCTAGTTCCTTCTCTTGCATTCGCAGAAGATGCCCTTAACGGTGCTGACACTGCCTGGATTCTGACAGCAACTGCCTTGGTTTTGTTTATGACCATACCCGGCCTGTCACTTTTTTATGGCGGCTTGGTTCGCAGTAAAAACGTACTCTCTATTTTAATGCAGTGCTTTACCTTAACCGCCCTTATGTCGGTGCTATGGTATATCGCTGGCTATTCGCTAGCATTTGGCGAAGGCAATCAATGGATAGGCGACTTTAACAACTTATTTATGGCAAATATCAGCAAAGACTCCATCCTATCAGGCGGTACGATCCCTGAGTCACTTTTTGCTGCATTCCAAATGACTTTTGCGGTAATCACTCCTGCATTAATAGTCGGTGCTTTCGCTGAACGCATGAAGTTTTCAGCCATACTGCTTTTCAGCAGCATTTGGTTGTTTGCTGTCTACATCCCTGTTTGTCACTGGGTTTGGGGCGGAGGCTGGTTAAGCGAGCTAGGCGTACTTGATTTTGCTGGTGGTATCGTTGTACACATCACCGCTGGCGTCGCTGCATTAGTCACAGCTCTAGTCATCGGTAACCGTAGAAGCTGGCCTAAAACGGCAATGCCTCCACACAACATGACTATGACCGTAACAGGCGCAGGAATGTTATGGGTTGGCTGGTTTGGCTTTAACGCTGGTAGCGCACTAGCCGCTGACGGAAACGCAGCCATGGCACTCGTTGCAACACACCTATCAGCTTCAATGGGCGCACTCACCTGGATGGCTTTAGAATGGAAAAAGTTTGGTAAGCCTTCGGTATTAGGTGTTGTCACAGGCATGGTCGCAGGTCTCGGTACAATTACCCCAGCATCTGGCTCAGTTAGCCCGGGCGCCGCTATTATTATCGGCCTTTGCGCTGGTTTTGTTTGTTTCTACGCAACCCTATACATCAAGCAGAAACTCAAAATTGATGACTCTCTAGATGTTTTCCCAGTACACGGCGTAGGCGGCATTCTGGG
Organism: uncultured Oleiphilus sp.; assembly: GCA_913020495.1. Taxonomy (GTDB): domain Bacteria; phylum Pseudomonadota; class Gammaproteobacteria; order Pseudomonadales; family Oleiphilaceae; genus PZPK01. The sequence continues at coordinate 26,155 of CAJWBJ010000045.1, read as the reverse complement.
TTCATTTATGGTTGGTATTTTATGCGCTTCCGACCTAGGACCATTCAGTGGTTTTGGTTTTGGCGGTGATAACACATCTATTGGTGAACAACTAAGCGCACAAATGATCGGTATTGTGAGTGTTGTTGTTTATACCGCTGTAATAACGTGGGTCATTCTGAAAGCAGTAGATGCTATTACCGGCTTACGTGTTGATGCCGACGATGAGTCAATAGGACTTGATATATCAATGCACGAAGAGAAAGGTTACGACATCCGTTAAACCATTAAATTCAAGGGCGCTACTCATGCGCCCTTTCTTTTTATTTCCTACCAAAGCACGATTTTATATCCACTAAACATAAATAACTAAAACTGAAGCTTTGAGGCACTCGCTTCTCGGACTGCAAAAATCACATAAAGACTTACGATTTATAGAGTGTGCCGCGCGCACCACGAAAACAACATTTCAATGAAAACGCTCTAAAGCAAACTAACAGGATCATATATTTGTTTTTGTTTATTTAATCAAGAAGTGAAAGCGGTGCGCATGGCACACCCTATGATTGGAGTTTACTTATTTTAGGAGCTAGCTTTAAAGACAAAAAAAATGGGCGCTGCTTTCGCAACCCCCACCTTTAAAGCTTGTAACTAATTAAAGCGCAGCATCCAATTCAGGAACCGCTTCAAATAAATCTGCAACTAAGCCGTAATCAGCAACAGAGAAGATTGGAGCATCTTCATCTTTATTGATTGCTACAATAACTTTACTTCCTGACATTCCCGCTAAGTGCTGAATCGCACCAGAGATACCGACAGCAATATAAAGGTCTGGAGCAACAATCTTACCTGTTTGACCAACCTGCATATCATTCGGTACAAAACCTGCATCAACAGCAGCACGTGAAGCACCAACGCCAGCACCAAGTTTGTCAGCAACAGATTCAAGAATCTTGAAGTTGTCGCCATTCTGCATACCACGACCACCAGAAATGATGATTTTAGCAGCGGTCAATTCAGGCCGATCAGATTTGGCCATTTCTTCTCCAACGAATGAAGAAATACCCGCGTCTTGTACATTATCAATCGCTTCAACTGGCGCAGAACCACCTTCACCTGAAACAGGATCAAACCCTGTTCCACGAACAGTAATTACTTTAATACCATCTGAAGACTGTACCGTCGCAACTGCATTACCTGCATAAATTGGACGAACAAATGTGTCAGCTGATTCCACTTTGATGATGTCAGAAATCTGAGCAACATCTAATAAAGCAGCAACGCGAGGTAAAAAGTCTTTACCTGTTGTACCCGCTGAAGTAAGTATGTGTGAATAGCCTTTGCCTAAATCAGCAACCAGAAGAGAAAGATTCTCAGCTAGTGAGTGACCATAAACAGCATTATCTGTAACTAAAACCTTAGCAACACCTTCAGCTTTTGCAGCCGCTTCTGCTGCCGCGCCACATCCGTCACCTGCAATTAAAACATCGATATCGCCACCGATTGCTTTTGCTGCAGCTAAAACATTTAAAGTTACTGGCTTAATGCTAGCATTATCATGATCTGCAATTACTAGAATACTCATATTAGATCACCTTCGCTTCGTTCTTAAGTTTCTCAACTAGCTCAGCAACATCGGCAACTTTAATACCGGCTGAACGCGTTGCAGGCTCTTCTACTTTAACAATCTTCAAGCTAGCAGCAACATCAACACCTAAGTCAGCAGGTGTTGTCATTTCAAGTGGCTTCTTTTTAGCTTTCATGATGTTTGGAAGAGATGCATAACGAGGTTCATTCAAACGTAAATCAGTGGTAACCACTGCTGGTAAGTTAAGTGCAACAGTCATTAAACCGCCATCAACTTCACGCGTTACGTTCACTTTATCGCCTTCAACAACCACCTCAGAAGCAAAAGTACCTTGCCCCATACCCGCCAATGCCGCTAGCATTTGGCCAGTTTGGTTGTTGTCAGAATCGATTGCCTGCTTACCAAGAATAACCAATTGCGGCTGTTCTTTATCAACAACAGCTTTAAATAATTTAGCCGCCTGTAATGACTGAACTTCTTCATCAGTTTCAATCAAAATACCGCGGTCAGCACCTAGTGCCAAAGCTGTACGTATTTGCTCTTGAGCAACCTTAGGACCAATAGAAACGACAATAATTTCGCTTGCTACGCCCTTTTCTTTTAAACGTACCGCTTCTTCTACGGCAATTTCACAAAATGGGTTCATTGCCATTTTGATATTTGTAAGATCAACACCTGAATTATCAGGTTTCACTCGTACTTTGACGTTATAGTCAATAACTCGTTTAACAGCTACCAGAACCTTCATAGATTCCCCGTTAATTAACAATGAATGAAATTTAGAGGCCTTTCTCAACCTAAGAACAAGCTAAAGCACTAAACTTATAACGGTTTAAGCTCTAGTTTCCCCCCTAGGGACAGACCTAGACACTAACGAAAAGCTAATAAAACTTAATAAATTCAATCTGTTATAACAAACTTCATGCTATTAAGGCCTTTCGAGACGCGCATTATATTGCCCAAAAAACGCTTTTAGGTCAATACCTACTAGGTTATACCACTAGGTTGCCGGGTGATTTTCAGCGTTATTCAGTACAAGCGTACACTTAAAGCTATCATTTTTTCGCTCAAGACAGCATAATAGGGCCGGAATTCAAACAGGTGTTTGAATTCTAAAATTTGAAGATGCGCAAGTCACATAATGACTGTATAATCTGCGCGCTTAAAACTAATGTAGTTAAAAATAAGCGGATAGAATTAGCGGATCAAGAACCACTACTCTTATCTATCTGCAACAACATATATGCACGAGGAGACTTATTGTGGAACGTGAATCGATGGAGTTTGACGTACTCATTGTTGGTGGAGGCCCTGCGGGACTATCTGCTGCTTGCCGTATACGCCAGTTAGCTGAAGAAAATGGCAGTGAAATCAGCGTATGTGTTGTTGAAAAAGGTTCGGAAATTGGCGCCCATACACTATCAGGTGCCGTAATAGAGGACCGGGCTTTAGCTGAATTATTTCCAAACTATAAAGAAATGGGCGCCCCACTTAATACACCAGTGAAAGCAGATGAAGTTTTTTTCTTAACGAACAACCAAAAAAGCTTCAAAACTCCAAATTGGATGATTCCCAAACCAATGCATAACAACGGCAACTACATTGTTAGCCTTGGTAATGTTGTACGCTGGTTAGGTGAGCAAGCTGAAGCTCTAGGTGTTGAAGTCTACCCTGGCTTCCCAGCAGCAGAAAATCTTATTGAAGATGGTGTAATCAAAGGCGTTATTACCGGTGATATGGGGCTTGATGAAGAAGGCGGACAGACTGATGCCTACATGCCTGGCATGGAATTACGCGCTAAATACACTATTTTTGCAGAAGGCTGTCGTGGCCATTTAGGCAAACAGTTAATCGAGCAATTCAAATTAGATAAGGATAGCGACGCTCAGCATTACGGCATCGGTATTAAAGAGCTTTGGGATATCCCGCCAGAACAACATCAAGAAGGTTTAGTGATACACGGTGCTGGCTGGCCTCTTAATGAATCAAGTTCATCTGGTGGATTCTTCCTTTATCACGCCGAGAATAATCAGGTTGTTGTAGGCTTAATCACTGATCTAGCATACTCAAATGCACATGTTAGCCCATTTGATGAATTCCAAAGACTTAAACACCATCCAGTAATTGAAAAACACTTAAAAGGCGGAAAACGAGCTTCATATGGTGCTCGTGCAATCACCAAAGGAGGCCTGAACAGCCTTCCAAAAATGACCTTCCCCGGTGGATTAATTGTAGGCTGTGACGCAGGAACTTTAGACTTTTCTAAAATCAAAGGAACTCACACAGCAATGAAGAGCGGTATGATTGCTGCGGAAGAAGTCGTTAAAGCACTCAAATCTGACCGCGCTAACGATGAAATTACAGAGTTTGTCAAAGCATTTGAAAACTCATGGGTATATAAAGACCTTCATAATAGCCGTAACTTTGGCCCAGCAATGCATAAATTCGGAATGTGGGTTGGTGCTGCATTTAATTATATTCACCACAACATTTTCCCACTTCCTGTTACCCTGCATGATACAACCCCAGATCACGCAACTATGAAACCTGCAAGTGAGTGTAAGAAGATCAACTACCTTAAACCAGACGGAGTTATTAGTTTCTCTAAGCTCGACTCAGTGTTTATCGGTAACGTTAATCATGCGGAAAATCAGCCTTGCCACCTTAAACTTAAGGATGCATCAATTCCACTAGGACACAATCTTGCAAAATGGGATGAGCCAGCACAACGCTACTGCCCAGCTGGCGTGTATGAGATTGTTGAAGACGAAAGTGGCGAGAAACGCTTCCAAATCAATTCTCAGAACTGCGTTCATTGTAAGACCTGTGATATTAAAGACCCTGCACAAAACATTACCTGGGTAACACCAGAAGGTGGTGGCGGTCCGAATTACCCAAATATGTAGGTAATACAAAAAAAGGGCAGAGTTTCTGCCCTTTTTTTATGCACTCGAAATGAACTAAAGACAACACCTCAACCATATATCCACTATAACTTTAATTCGACAAAACAAAAAACTCACCCTCACTCCAAACACCAAATTTATCCACACTTTCTTCATCAGGATTAACAACCAACTCAGCTAACTCGTAGTAAACTTTACGGCTAATCAAGGCCTTTAACCCGCCTCTAACGATCACATAAGGCATAGGTTCATTCTTCTGATTATATTGAACATCCAGAGAATGCTTACTTGATAAAGTAATTACGTCACCGGTATTCGTTGAAAAATGTATTTTCTGATTTTCACCTACTCCCTCTACATCCACCATGCAAACAACAAAAGGCGCGTCATCAACACTGATTTTCATTTTCTCAACCGGTGTCACCAAGAAATAATCATCACCATCCTTTCTTAAAATACCAGAAAACAAAGTAACAATTGATTGCCGCTCCATTTTATCGCCGCGATAAAACCAAGAACCATCTTTGGCAATACGAATATCAATCTCACCCTCCCTTTCAGGATGCCACTCATTCACCGGTGGCAGTTTTTTATCTTTACCGACCAGGGCACGAATTTCAGAAGCAAAATTGGGTAAATCACGCCCTGCGGTATCTAATTTTTCATTCATATTAAAGACCTCGCTGCCACTCCTGCCTTAATGGAATTGCACCCGGTTTATTCAAAGCCAGATCAATCTTATCCAGCATTGCCTGCTTGTCAGCCCCAAGATCACCTTTTAGGACCAAGTAATTAGATGCATGATCTGATCTAAAGACTGTATTAGTTAGCTCAAGATTGCCTATAAAGGTACGAATTTCATGAAATAAATCGCTCTGCTCCAAAGGCTCATACTCACCATTAAACCCTGCACGAAATCGCTCCTCCCCTACAGGAAAAGAAACAACCAAAGTCGAGACAAATTCAGGCTGAGTTTCATTCATTAACCTAGCGGTGTTAATGGCATGTTGTTCAGAAAACTTACGCCCCCCCAAACCATTCAGAATCATAACCGATGATTTTATTCCTGCAGCCTTTAGTTTAACAAGCGCATCTTTAGAGGATTCAAATGTTTCACCTTTCTGGACGCATTCAAGAACTTTGTCGTCACCGGACTCACAACCTACATAGACCATACTAAGGCCAAGTTCTTTTAACTCCGCCAACTCCTCAACTGTCTTGTTCTTAATATTTCTTGGTAAGCAGTAAGCTGTCACCCGCTCTCGACCTGGAAAATATCTATTTATACACTCCAATATTTCCTTTAATCGCCTGAATGAAAGGGTCATTGCATCACCGTCAGCAAGAAAGAAACGACGCATATCAGGCATTTTAGAAGCAACAATCTTTAGCTCTTCCTCAACCTCAGAGATTGCTTTCGGTTTAAATTTTTTCTGGGGGGAAGTATACATTTCGCAGAAAGTACAACGATTATATGAGCAGCCGTTACTCACTTGAAGTATCAATGATCGAGCCTCTGAAGGAGGTCTAAAAACAGGTTCAATATAATCAATAGGTAAATAATTCATAGGCATTCAAATAGTCAGCTTAAGTAATAAGTAGTTAGTGAATGATATTATACGCTCATGAAGTCACGTACGGAAACAGCGCATAGCGCACAGATAAAGTCCGGACTAATACAAATTAAGAAAGGCGCGCACCAAGTTTATATTTCATTTAGACAAGAAAATTCAAACGCAATATAGCAATTTCTTTGTTCTCCATAACAGCTGAAGAATTTCATTCTTATCAGGAAAAATTTGATATATTGAAGCTAATGCCACTCCGGAGTGTTTTGATATCCCCCTCATACTGACTCAAGGGTCTGGTCACATATCTCACGACTACGTGGTTGTGAAGGAACGCTTCTTTCTATTGGCATTCAGCCGCACAAGGAACTGTTAAACATTGTTTGGATAGCCCTGAATTAAATAAGTAAACAAATCATAACCTTAAATGGTTAATTCCTTCTTATCTTTAAATATATTGATAGTTTGTATACTTCCCTGATTTACAAATTGGATCATTTAGAATATAAACTTAAAGATCTTACAAAAGGAGCTAACGTGCAAAACTTTAACAAACACTTCCCACAAGACCCTTCAATTTGCTATCTGAATCATGCCGCTGTTAGCCCCTGGCCTTTATGTACAGCACAAGCACTAAGCACTTTTGCTCAAGAAAACTTAACATTTGGCGCAACTAATTATCTGAAATGGCTAGAAATAGAACAACAACTACGCACCCGACTAGCCAAGCTACTCAACCTAAATAACACAGATGAAATCTCACTTGCTAAAAGCACCTCAGAAGCCTTATCTATAATTGCTTATGGCATTGATTGGCAAGAAGGCGATGAGGTCATTATCAGCAACCATGAATTCCCTTCCAACAGAATTGTATGGGAATCATTAGCACAGTTTGGAGTACGGACAATCATTGCTGACTTTTCATCACACATAGACCCTATCGATGAAATAGAAAGCCATATAAACAAACGAACACGACTGATCTCGATCAGCTCCGTTCAATACGCATCCGGTTTACGAATAGACCTTGAAGCGCTAAGTCATACCTGCAAAAAACACCAATTACTTTTATGTGTAGATGCAATTCAAAGCTTGGGAGCTATTCCTTTTGACCAAAATAAAATTAATGCGGACTTCATTGTTGCTGACGGCCACAAATGGATGATGGCCGCTGAAGGTCTCGCTTTACTTTACATAAAAAAAGAACAGCAAAGCCAATTAAAGCTGAATCAATATGGCTGGCACATGATCAAAAACAGGGGCGATTATGCCGCCAGTGAATGGCAACCCGCTGAAGATGAGACTCGTTTTGAGTGCGGCAGCCCTAACATGCTTGGAATTCACACACTGAATGCAAGTCTTGGCTTCATCCATGACATTGGCATGAATACTATTGCAGATGAATTGAACAAACGCATGAATTATTTAACTGGGCAATTAAGTAAAATCCCGAATCTATCGATAATTTCACCCATTGAAGAGAAGCTACGAGGAGGGATTATTACTTTCCACATCAATAAGATTGATTCAAATTCACTATATTCGGCACTGATGAAGAAAGGTGTTATTTGCGCTAATCGAGGTGGAGGCGTTCGTTTTTCACCTCATTTTTATACTTCGCAGGTAGTAATGGACTCAGCAATCAAACAACTCAAAGAGCTCCTATGAAGATGATTCATTCAACTTAAGCAGGTACAAAGTCACCACTAATCAGCCCCATACCTCGCTCGGCCATTTCACATTCAACAACTACAATTTCACTTGTAGTATAAGGGTGAGCAAGGTAGATATTACCTTCACACAGAAGGCTAACTAGCTCACCAACAAGAGGCTGGTGAGAAACAATCAACACACATGCACTTGATTCAAGCTCTTGCAGCTTTACTAATACTCTATCTGCTTCGCAATCAGGCGATAGAAAATTTTTTGTTTCAACCTTAATATCCAGCTTTTGAGCATAAATGGCAGCCGTTTCATTTGCGCGTTTTAAGCCACTCGACCAAATTTCCTGCACCTGTGTTAGCTCTGGTAAATGTTCATCTCTAAGTCTTTCTGTTGCCGAGATACCATCAAGCGTTAATGGTCGCGCTCGATCACTCTCAGCATCAAAAGAAGCCTGCCCGTGACGCCCAATAAATAACTTCACTTTATCTCCTTATTTAGAAAATATAAGTCTCTAGTAAAATTCAGAAAGAAAAATATTATGATTTCGGCCAATCCGAAAATGGAAAGGGCTTTTCATCATGCGAATAACTTACATATTCCGCTATTTGCTTGACATACAAGCCTAAACTAACACCAAATTCTTGTAAGTTTTGATTAGGACTGCCTGTAAACAAATTTAAAAAAGTTTGCACTATTGCAATAAAAATAAGTACAAAGTCCGTCAAACTATAGATGAAATAAAAGAATATTACGTAAATTGCCTTTATAACTTTATGCTCTTCAATATTTGCCATTGCTACATTTTATCCCTGGATAAGGTAAATTCAACATCAGTATTTTGCTCACCTGCCATAAGATGCTTAATCACTTCTGACAAAGGTACTTGTTTATAAATCATTTGATACAAACCCTGAACCAAAGGCATATATATATCATTTTCATCTGAGAAACGTTTTACCTGCACAAGGGTATTTACCCCCTCAGCAACTTCTCCAAGTTCCTCAACCGCTTCTTCAAGTGTTTTACCTGAACCAAAAGCATAACCAACACGGTAGTTCCTACTCAGCGGAGAACTACAAGTCGCTATTAAATCACCAACTCCTGACAAACCTAAGAAAGTCAGAGGGTTCGCACCCTGCTTTTCAGCAAAACGCCCCATTTCAGCCAAGCTACGGGTTAATAACATCGCCGTAGTGTTTTCACCCAGTTTTTTAGCTGCCACAATACCCGCCATGATGGCATAAATATTTTTTAACGCACCACCCAATTCAACACCGTATATGTCAGCACTAGCATAAACACGAAAATATGAGCAACCCAAAGTATCCTGAACGGCTTGTCGTAAAGCAGGGGTTTCACTCGCAATGACAGTTGCAGTTAATTCATGCCGAGCAATTTCTTTCGCTAGATTCGGCCCACCCATAACGCCACAAGCACACTCTGGCAGCTCACTCTTTAGGATGTCACTCATTAAATTCAATGTACCCGGCTCGATCCCTTTTGTTGTGCTGATTACATATTGATTTGACTTAATAATACCTTTAACGCTTTTAACAACTTCACGAAAAGATTTACTAGGAACAGCAAAGAATACTAAGGAAGCACCTTCCAAAGCTTTAGATAGGTCGGTGGTCGGTATCAGGTTTTCATGTAGAATTAAGTCAGGTAAGTATTTTTTGTTTTTACGGCCGGTACGTATTTCTTCTACTGCTTGCTCATTACGCATCCATAGGTGTGTCTTTACACCATACTCAGCAGCAATATTAGCGATAGCAGTACCAAAACTCCCCCCACCTAAAACAGCAAGACGTTTGCTATCAGACATTCATTTATCTCTTATGTAGTCTTTGTTATTCAGGTTTTAAAACTAAATAACATTAGCCAACACTTGAAGATGCATGTTCAGCGGTATCACACTCCAAAGCAACCACAAGGTCTTTGAATTGTTCTCTGTTATGCTCATTCAAGTTCATTAATATTTTATGTGCACATAAAACATTTGTTCGTAAAACTTCTTCACTCATTTCCTGAGGAGCCAATTCGATCAACGTTTGATCATTTAATGCAGGCTCATCGAGAATTAAATATACACTTTCAAACCCCATTGTCACGATAATCCGAGTGATATCCGGATTAGTCGAAATAATTGACGGCAGAAAATGACTTTTCTCTTTTGCCCGTAACGCAAGCTTTGCAAGTAAGCCCAAAGTAGTACTATCAATCAGCGTTGTTTCGCTAAGATCAACGACTACTGTTGCAAAATTAGGGTCAAGAGTCATCGCTTCAATAGAAGCATCTATCGTCGAACAAAGGTTTAGACGAACCTCACCCACTAATTTTAGAACGTAAACACCACTGCACTCAGCTTGTAATATTTTACATCTGGACATCATAATTCAACTCTTCGGTTATGCTATACACCTATTGATTCACTTTTCGTCGATTCTTGCGTATCACTAATCGTAAGTACCGCAATATCGTCCGGCAAGTCATCAATCCCGTCTAAGCCTAACGAGGAAAAAAGCGATTCTATCCCTCGTTGCTCCTGAGACACAACATCTAATAGTAATTTTTCTTTATCTTTTAGTGCTGGACCTTTAATTACTTCCAAAATTCCGTCTGAAAAAACCGTAATTCGAAAGCCATCAGGTAAATGTTTTGTATAAACATCAAAAGTAGGTTTGGGAAATAAACCCACAGCCATACCTTTTCCTTCCAAATATTCTGATTTCCCTGCACTCGTTAAAATAGGCAAAGGAAAGTGCCCACCAATCGAGTAAATTAATTCTTTCTTATTTTTATCAATAATGCCGACAAAAATCGTCACATGCTTACCTAGATCCGTTGTTAACAACTCTTGATTTACACGCCTTAAAAATTGGTCGGGGCAACTTAGCTCATCACTAGAGTTACGCTTAAGATTGCGTTTCAACCTCATCGTTAAATTTTTTAATAAAACAGTCACAAAAGCTGAAGATGCGCCATGGCCGGAAACATCAGCAAAGTAAAATAAGCTACGTTCCTGATCTAAATTAAAATAATCCAGAAAGTCGCCACTTAAATAAAGTGATGGTTTTATTCGATGATCAAAACAAAAACCATGAATTTCTTTTCTGGGTGCCGGCAACATCTTTAGCTGAATCTGTAAACCCGCTTTTTGATCAGCACGAAGTTCTTGAATGCCTGCACTAAGCTTTTTATTACCTTCTTCAAGCTCTTTGTGTAAGCGCCTATTCAATTTAGCAAGTCTGATTTTGTCTAGAATCCGATGGATAACATGATCAACACTTGAGTAATCCTGCACAGGTTTTAATATGAAATCTGCAGCGCCAGCCCGGAGACAAGCCACGACATCACCAGCTGTTTTTGTTTCTGAAACAATAACAAGGGAAGCGGGAAAAGCATCACGTTCAATAAAAGGAATCGTTTTGATCTCATCATTGGAGATATCAGCAAAAATCAAGTCTGGTGGCGTATCTTCAGCCAACAACGTCGCTTGTTGAACCGTAGAGGCTGTTTGTACTAAATACCCCTTGGCAATCAAGTAATCAGACAGGCGAAGACGATCTTCTCTTTGATGGTCAATCACCAAAATACGATCTGCGAGGCTAGACATGGTCGAACCTATTCAATACAGCAAACTCCAATAACAATACATACACCGGAGTATAGAACATGCTTATATAAGGTCTAATCAAAAGCTGTTTTTTTTGAGTTATTTTTTTATTCACTTTTTTATTTAAAAATAATTGCTCAAACATACTGTTCTGCACTCCTAATGTCCTAAAGACAAACCCGAGACTTAAGTTAACAATAAACTTAGGTCATAACAGGCTAGAGCAAGTAAGAACAAAATATTGATCCGAAGCAGATGCTTTATTGCCTGTAACAAAAAGAGTACTCTTATTGAATCTATTTACGTTGAGAGTATTCTCATTTATTAGAGTATTCACACTAATTAACAATCATGGATAAAACGAGTTGAATTTAAACATCGAAGACTTACTCGGCGCACACCAAAAATTGATTATGGACCCCATTCATGGCGGTATCCCTCTTTTAAAACACGAAGTAATGATTGTTGACCACCCCCTATTTCAAAGACTGCGCTTCATTTGCCAGAATGACATCCTGTCACTAGTATTTCCAGGAGCGACCCATTCCCGATTTCTGCACAGTATTGGTACGATGCATGTTGGTGGGCGAATGTTTAACGCTATGATTGAAAATAGCTTAAAACAAAAATCACGTCAGGGTATGACGGGCGTCTCAAGCGAGGCTCTAGAAGCCATTAGTTTTTTCAAGCGCCTTGTTCGTTGCGCATGCTTGCTACACGATAGTGGCCACAGTAGTTTCTCTCATCAGTTTAACCGAACCCCAACAATCAAAAAAATATTAGTGCAGCCTGGCCGGTTCGAACAACTTTGGCAGAATATCGATTATAATGACCTCTACTCTGACACTCCCAAACAGTTAGAGCATGAGCACTTTTCGGTTCGAGCCGCTTATCAAATACTTTCCGATATTCCGACATCAATATTGAAAACCTCTGTTTCCGATATTCTTTCATTGATGGATACAACCCAAGTAAACCCAAGCCAAGACTTCACCCAACATGCGAAAGCATTGTGGCCAATAATACAAACAGATTACTTACCCCTTTCTAAAACGCCTGATCATTTTGACAAAAAACTTCAAATACTCTTAGCAAGCCTTGTCTCAGGAGAGTTAGACGCTGATCGAGCAGATTATATGCTAAGGGATGGATTTCACTCTTCGGTAACCATTGGCGGCTTTAATCTGGATCATTTGCTCAGCAACCTGCATTTTGGCTGGTGCCAGCAAACAGAGTGGTTTGGCCTCGCAATTTCAGAAAAAGGATTAGGTTCACTAGAAGACTTTGTTTACAGTCGGCACCAAATGTACCGCCAAGTTTACGCCCATAAAACCGCTCAAGGCTTTGACTGGTTATTACGTGCCGCAATTGACGAGGTTATGGTTCAGGATCATGTTCTGGATTTTGTAAATAAATGCTTAAACGACATTCAAAATTTCAAACATTTAACTGATAGCTATTTCTGGGAAGCTTTTAGACAGTTTGCTGAGACTCAAGACGAGTCTTACTCACAATGTATTTTAGAAAGAATTAAAATGCCGCACATTGCAACGCGCAAAAACCTTTCAAAAGAAGAAGAAAAGCATTATTTAGCTTTTCTTTCAAAAGAACATAACTGCTCTCAAACCAAGCTGGTTTCATCTAGTATTACTGCTCGTTTTACAAAAATAAAGGATGACTTTAGCGGCATAAAAGTACTATTAACAGATCATCAATTCAAAACACCGACTTTAAGGTTAATTTCCAACACCAGTCAATTTTTTAGTAAATTCACGGATGAAAAGATTACACATTTTTATATTAACCCACTACCGTGTACAAACTAGAATAGAATAAGTCTAAAAGGATATGACACGTATACAATGAAAACACGAGATAAGATTTTACATAAAAGTCTGGAGCTATTTAACGAGCTTGGCGAACCTAACGTCACAACCCTCCTTATTTCTGACGAGCTTGAAATAAGCCCAGGTAACCTTTACTACCATTTCAAAAGCAAGACAGACATTCTAACTGAGATTTTTGGCTGGTATGAACGTGAAATAAACCTTCTCTTAGAGTCTCCAAACTCAGCTACTGATATTGAAGACCAATGGTTTTTTCTACATTTAATTTTCGAAAACATCGCAAAATATCGATTTATATATAAGGATGTTGTTAATGTTCTGGAACGTTATGACGAGGTAAAAGCGCGCTTTCAAAAAATTATTTTAAAGAAGCGTGAAGCATCACTAAAAATCCTCACCAGTTTACAACAACAAGGAAGCTTACGAGCAAATGACAGTGAATTGGCCGCGCTAGGTGAACAAATCGTACTTACAGCAACCTTTTGGCTAAATTACAAACTAATAACACATGGTGAGCTAACTGAAGATATGCTGGCGCAAGGGGTTTATCAAGTAATCTCTCTCGTTGCTCCATTTTTAGACGACGAACAACGAGAACAGTTAAATGAGTTAAAGACAGCTTATTTGTAAACTATAGATTCTAGCTTCTCGATTCTAGCTTCCAACTCTTGAATACGCTTGCTTGTAGGGATGCCCATTTTAATAAGCGCCTTAGACACACGCTGATCAAATACACTCTCTAGCTTACCAAAGGTATCAGTCGCTTTTTCTTTCACTCCCTCAACCTTACCTTTTACACCCTCAACAGTATCTTCAACGGCCTTAAACTGCTTTTCGACAACGTCACGCGTCATATTCTCAATTTCTTCGCCTTCTTTTACTAATTTATCAAAAATTTTACCCGTATCTTCTTCTGCCTTATTGTACGCACCTAAACCTGCCAACCATATCTGCCTTGCAGATTCTTTAATTTTTTCCGACAACTGAGTACTATTATCGACGCTTTTTTGATCTATTTCCTTCGTCGATTTTTCTGATTTTTTATCCATAATGAACACCAAATACCTGTTTTTTATCAATTCTAACGTAATTCCAAACGAACGGTAATAAGATTTTACAAATTAGCGTTTGTTGAAGTTCGTTTTATTGTCTATACCCATATTATAGAAATAAAAAGGTTTAAAATATGGGATTACGAAGCAAATCAAAACTAATTGACTTTATCGTTGATTGGCTGGCATATGAGCGCCCGCCAAGTACAATCCCAATGAGCGACTACGAACGCACACGATACGAAATAAAGCCCGGTGACGTCATTTTGATCGAAGGCCGAAGCCGAGTAAGTGAAGTTATCAAAAACATCACACAAAGCAGGTGGTCCCATGCTGCATTATATATTGGCAGACTGCATGAGATTGAAGACCCAATTAGCCGCCTGCGCGTAAAAGATTATTTTGATGGACAACCAGACGTTCAATTAATTGTTGAAAGCGAACTCGGAATGGGAACAGTCATTCGCCCTCTTTCAACTTATGATAGAGATCATTTGAGAATTTGTCGCCCACGCGACATGACGTTCTCCGACGCCCAAAAAGTCATATCTTATGCGATTGGGCGCTTGGGAACAGATTACGACATAAGGCAAATATTCGATTTACTACGTTTTTTAGTCCCTTGGCTAATCATGCCAAGAAAATGGCGTTCCAGCTTGTTTACCTCACACGCAGGAAAAACAACCAAAACGGTTTGCTCTACGATGATTGCAGAGGCATTTGCATCCATACAATACCCAATTTTACCGCTGGTGAAACGTAGCGAGAATCACGAAGTCAAAATTTTTAGGCGTAACCCAAAGCTCTGCACCCCTAGCGATTTTGATTACTCGCCTTATTTTGACATTATTAAATATCCATTTATGAATTTCGCACAATCACAACCGCATTATCGCTTACTTCCTTGGGATAAAGACAAAACCCACTCCGAAAATCAGCCTCATTTTTGAGAGTTTAAATGCCAAGCATGATATTTGATCATGCGCATGCATCACTGACGCATTGCAAACAACACGAATCTTGAGAAATATTTATAGCGCTCAATGAGCCACGACAGCAGGAAAAACTGCTTCACTATCAATAATAGAAATAAGGGATTCAACATCAACCGGCCGACTAAAGTAATAGCCCTGATAATTTTTACACCCAAGCTCAAACAAAACCTGCCGCTCTTCATCAGTTTCAACACCCTCAGCAATCAAGGCTAAATCCAAGTGGCTCGCCATAGCAATGATTGTATGAACAATTGCTCGGCTATTAGTATCCCAAGTGATGTCCCGCACAAAGGACTGGTCTACTTTAAGCTGGTCCAAAGGCAAATGCTTTAGGTAACGAAGTGATGAATATCCCGTACCAAAATCATCAATTGAAAAACTAAACCCCAAGCTCTTTAACGCTTTCATTTTAGATATCACGGAATCAATGTTCTTTACCAACATTCCTTCTGTCAGCTCTAATTCTAAAAATGAAGCATCAGCCCCAGTTAGCTGAAGCACATCACGCACCTCATCGACAAACCCATCATGTGCAAACTGCCTAGGACTTATGTTGATGGCAAGACGTTTAAATGTTGGTGGAAGCCCTTTCGCTTGAAGTGTTAATAACTGCTGAAACGCTTCAACCATCACCCAGCGGCCAATAGAAATTATCAAGCCCGTTTCTTCGGCGATTGAAATAAATTTATCAGGAGGAACTCGTCCTAAAGTAGGGTGATTCCAACGTAGTAAAGCTTCAAAACCTGATAACTGTCCATCAGCATTTACTTGAGGTTGGTACTGCAAACTGAATTCTTCATTTTCTAAAGCACGATGCAGTGCTTTTTCTAAAATAAGCCTTTCACTTGCATGCTCTTGCATCTCAGCCTGATAAAAATGAAATCCGTTCCTCCCCTCTTCTTTAGTACGATACATTGCAGTATCGGCTTGTTGAAGCAATTGAGGGCCCGTAGATTCATCCATGGGAAAAAGGCTAATTCCTATACTAGCGGTAACATAAAGCTCTTGATCCTGAATATGAAACGGTAAACTAAACTCTACAAGAATCCTCTGTGCTAGCTGTTGAACCAGACTCTGCGCAATAGTTCGTTCATCTGAAAGCTCGGGTACTAAAATAACAAATTCATCACCACCAATACGAGCCGCCGTATCTTCTTCTCTTAAGCAGTTTTTAATACGCTTGGCAACTACACTCAACAACTCATCACCAGCAGTATGACCAAGTGAATCATTAATCGTTTTAAAGCGATCAAGATCCAAAAATAGTAATGCCCCAATATGCTGGTGTCGTCTTGCGACAGCAAGTGTTAGCTCCAAGCGATTCTGTAATAATCGGCGATTAGGTAACTTGGTCAAATCATCGTAATAAGCCAGATAGTGGACTTTATCCTCGGCTTGCTTCCGCTCACTGACATCTCGTACCGAGGCTAACAAACATTTTTGGTTATTCACTATTACTAAATTACAACGAATTTCAACCGGATAAACTGCGTTATCCTTTCTTCTAAAGTGACTTTCAATACCAACAGGAACACCTTCTTCCAAAGCTTGAATCCAAGTAACTACAGAGGTCTGCGAAGAATTCGCATCAACTTCTGAAATATTTTTATTGACGAGTTCTTGGCGACCATAACCCAGAGAGTTACATGTTTCTGCATTCACATCCAGAATATGCCCCTCAAGATCGATAAGAATCAAAGCCTCACCAGACTGCTCCATAACCGCACGAAAATAAGCTTCTCGCTCAGCTAATAAACCTTCAGCCTGATCACGAGCCAACCAAATTTTATTGAAAGTTTCAACCAAAATCCCTAACTCATCATCATGATGTCCTTTAGGATATAAAAGTGTTTTACGTTTTCCTACTTGTCGCTTGAGGTCTTCAAGTTGATGGGTAATTTGAGAAAGAGGTCGAGACGTCAAGGTATAGAATAACCCTAGCAGAGCAACACCCAAGACTAAATTACGCGCGATACCAAACAGAAAAACACGCAGGCTTCTAGAAACAAATTCGGCGGTTATAGTCGCGCCATCAACCCAAACATTTATTTGGCCAACATGAAGCTCCTGATTTATCGTTAGAGGCTGGGTGAACAAAATAACTTCTCCCACTAAAGCCTCAGTCAACCAACTCAAGTTATCATTAGATCGATCACTTGTCTGGTGAGCTATCATGCCACCAAGATCATCCAATAATTCTGCTTCAAAAATTGCTTCATCTTCCATTAACCCAGAAACAACCTGACTAGCTAACTGCCTATCTAAAGAATAGGCAGCCTGTGTCGCGGAGTCTTTCAAAATACTCATTATTTTTTCAACATGCGCATCTAGACTTTTTTGCTCATGCTGCCAATCAATCATTATTTGAGTAATGCTTACAAGCACTCCCACAAATAACACAATCATCAGCGTCCACTTTGCTTGATGATAAGAAAGACGTTTCCGTAGTGGCAGCATTGATATTTATATCCTTTGGGTTATATCAATAAATTATTTGATACATATTAGTGCAGTTCTCTTATTAAAAATAGCGTCAGCAATTCGAAATCAACTTATAACTTCTTGAAGAATTATATCTGCTGCTTTTTCAGCAATCGCAATAATTGGTGCATTGGTATTCCCGCTCACCAAATCAGGCATAATCGATGCATCAACAACCCTCAAGCTTTCAATACCATGAACTTTAAGTTCATTATCGACGACAGCCGTAACGTCATGCCCCATTTTGCATGTTCCCACGGGGTGGTACACAAGCCCGAGGCGATCCTTACATTTTTGCAAAAGCTCATCTTCAGACTCAACATCTTTACCCGGATGTATTTCCTCACCCCGATAATCATCAAACGCAGCACTCTTTAATATTTTTCTAGCAACTCGAATGCCATTAACAAGAACTTTCGCATCATCAGGATCAGATAAAAAATTGAAATCAATTCTAATCGGCTCTCTAGGGTCAGCAGACTTTAAAGTCAGCTTTCCGCGGCTTTTCGGGCGCAATACACACACATGCAATGAGTAACCATGCCCCGCTAAAAGCTTCACATCCCGACCACAATCATCAAATAGTAAAGGCACAAAATGTAATTGAATGTCAGGAACGTCTACCTCTGGGCTAGACTTTAAAAAGCCACCAGACTGCGTAATTGAGTTAGCCAACTTACCCGTTTTTGATTTGTAGTACTTTATTACATCAGGCAGCATTTTCATCAAGCCGCCCGGCCCGACTGAAAAACCATCTTTCTTCAAGCTTTTGACTAATACACAAGCATCCACATGCTCCTGCAGATTTTTACCCACACCAGTCAGTTCATGTACAAGCGGTATATTATGCTCGGCAAGTTCTTCTTTATCACCAATACCTGAAAGCATTAGCAACTGAGGAGAATTAAACGCCCCTCCACACAGAATAATTTCTTTCTTGGCATAAACAGTAAATATTTTATTACCCTGTTTATATTCAACACCAATAGCCTTCTTACCTTTAAAGATAATTTTATTTACAAAAGCTTCGCATTCCACCTGCAAATTACTTCTAATACTGGCAGGCTTTAAAAATGCTTTTGAAACACCACAGCGCTCACCATTTTGAATAGTGAATTGAAAATAACCGGCACCTTCAAAATCCTTACCGTTAAAGTCATTATTTAATGGAAAGCCAGCTTGATGAGCTCCCTCTAAAAACCGATCATTTAAGGGATAATCATTCCGTACATCAGAAACATACAACGGACCTAAGCCGCCATGAAAATCATCAGCACCACGTTCATTTGTTTCAGACTTTTTAAAATACGGTAACATGTGTTCATAAGACCACCCGGCATTACCTTGCTGCTCCCAACGGTCATAATCTGTTTTATGGCCACGAATATATACCATGGCATTAATCGCACTACTTCCTCCCAACGTTTTTCCTCGCGGGCAAAACATAGGCGCACCATGACGAATATCATCGACGGCCTCAGCCTCGTAGGACCAGTTATATTTTTTGCTATACATAAAGAAAGCAAACGCACCCGGGATTTTTATTAGCGGCAAGGTGTCTGCAGGCCCTGCTTCAAGCACTAATACGCTAAGATGATTTTCATTTGATAGACGATTTGCAATCACACTCCCGGCTGATCCCGCGCCAATGACAATATAATCAAATTTGGTAGTAGACATAGTCGTGTCCTTTTTATGAGTGTCCATTTGTAAGGAAGAGTTTAACGATTCGCGCCAAAGGATGACATATTGTCATAAGGTATAATTATAAAGAAATATTATTACGGCTGGATTCTTTTACTTTATAGAGCACTTTATCGGCTGATTGAATCAATTCTTCAGGCGTAGTATTACCCTTCAAGCCTGCAATACCACCACTCACAGTGATATAAGCTGCTGTAGATGAATATTCATGTTTATAAGCAAGATTTTTGAACCCCTCAATAATTCGCTGCCCGACTAACACGGCACTTTCAATACTAGTGTTAGGTAGAATAATCGCGAACTCTTCGCCCCCATACCTAGCAACAATATCGTTGGGTCTACACATAGACTCCCTTAAAACTTTGCTCACTGCGACCAAACAATCATCACCAGCTTGATGACCATAATGGTCATTAAAAGGTTTAAAGTGATCAACATCAATCATGATCAATGATAATGATGTCTTTTCAATTTGAGCGTGTTCAAACTCAAGAGCCATCGCATTATCAAACCCACGACGGTTCACAAGGCTCGTTAATTTATCCTGATGCGCCAATAACTCCATTTTTATTTTTGTGCTGTGCAGCTCATCTTGAATAGAAGCAATACGTTGCATCGCCTTGATCATGGATTCTAATACTTCAGGAATAATCGGTTTAAATAAGTAGATATCCCCACCTGATTGTATGCCTTCTGCAAAGAACTTAGGGTCTGTTTTTGCGCTGACAAAAATAATCGGAAACCATGTTTTAGTCTGCTCTCGAATCTTTTTAGTTGCTTCAAAGCCATTTAGACCTGGCATTTCAACATCCATCAAAATTAAATCAACTTTATCATCACGACAAAAGTCTACCGCTTCTTGCCCACATGTAACTTCAAAAACCTCATGCCCTAGAGATTTTGCAACCGTTGAAGAAATCATCCGCATAGAACGTTGGTCATCAACCACTAAAACTTTCATACACCACCAAGAAAAATTATTTTGTAAAAGTATAGTCCAAAATTAAAACTAAATTGCTTATGTTCTTTTATCAGAGCGGCAGTTGAAAATAAATATTTATTCAATTTCTGGATAAAGCCATCTAAGCGTCTAAACTTAATCCACCTCCCAGTAAATATAAGCTGTGATACTAAAGGAAATCTAAATGGACAAGCATACATTTAGTTCTGAAGTAGGCTCAAAAAAACATCTCGTTTACCGTAGTTGTTTTCATATCAGCTTTTGGCCTAAAAAAACATCCAACACCGCATTCATTCTTTTTTTGCTCTTTTTTTCAACACTTTCACATGCAGAATGGGTTGAATGGATTACTGATATCGATTCAGGTATTCAATACAACGACAACATTAATCGCTCAGCATTTAGTAGTGATGTCGAAGATGATACCTCCCTCAAAGCTAACATTTCACTGGGGCGAGTTAATCAGGTTACGAGCACCTTTCGTTATAGCCTTAGCACCGACTTCAGTGCCGAGTATTTTGACCAGTTTGAGTTACTAAACTCAACCACTGCCGGTGCCACCTTTTCAGCTAGAAAAAAGCTTGGATTAGGACTAACGGTTCCTTGGGTGAAAGGAAGCATTAATATGTCGCACCTGAATGTTCGGGATAGTGTTCGCAGCAGCCAGAACATAGGCATAGATATTCAAGCGGGCAAACGTTATTCAGAACGCTTGGATATCGTTGCAGGTTATCGTTTTCATACTCGCAATGGAAAATCAAAACCTAGTGCCGCGCCAGGACTAGACGGCAATGTTTTTGACCAGGATAATCAGGAAATATTCCTATCCAGTAGCTATCTAGTCACTGAAAACTGGCTTAGTTCGTTCGGAGTAAGCTATTTCGACGGCGAAGTTGACTCTGCATGCACCGGAGGCAATGTCGCAACCGTTCTAATGTGGGATATTAGCGCAATAATCAAAGACTCAATTTTTGGTGGTTGCGTTTATCGCCTTGATGTCGAGGCATATAGCCTCTCCTTTGATAATAGCTATGCCTTGGGGCGACACGCGTCAATTAATGTAGGTTACCAATTACAAAAAGGTAAAGGTGATGCTGGGTTTCTGAAATATAAAAACTCCATCTTCAGTGTTATTTACAAATATAGTTATTAATACATTTACGCTCTTAACCATGATCAAAATACAGTCTAAAAACAAAGGAACAGCGTGATGAAGTTTATAGGACGATATAAAATTTATTATTTTCTATTCCTAGCATTACTGTGTTCAGGAGTAGAAGCCGCTCAAGCCATTGATTTTCAGGTTTTTGATAACAAAGGAAATTTTTTGGAAAATGCAGTTGTCATGGTTACTTCCCAAGATGGTATACCTCTAGGTGCTAATGAAATAGAAAAGATAGTAATAGACCAAAAAGATAAAGAGTTTGCCCCCTATATGACAGCTTTATCAGTGGGTAGTTCAGCTGTTTTTCCAAATAATGACAAAATCCGTCATCAGGTTTATTCCTTTTCAGAAGCTAAGAAATTTGAAATCCCTCTGTATAAAAATGCCCCTGAACAACCCATTGATTTTGATAAAACAGGGGTTGTTGCCTTAGCTTGTAACATCCATGACTGGATGAAAGCCTATATATTTGTTTCTCCATCTTCGTTATATGCAATCACTGACGCCAACGGTAAAACCAAGATAGACAATTTACCTAATGGCAAGCTTGAAGTACAAGTATGGCACCCTCGCTTAAAAGGGAAGCCAGAATCCACCACTCAAATTATTATGCCTACCGATGCACAGCCAATATCATTTACGATAGAAACAAAAAGGGTTTGGCGTCCACATCGAGCACCATCCCAAGCAGGGTCAGGTGGATACCGTTAATGTAACCAATAACAAAGAAGCCTATGAATCTCGATTCGTTTAAGTTCCGCCATTTTAGAACACGAATACTTGTCTTTGTTCTTACCTTACTCATTTTAATTCAAAACGCTATTTTCCTAGCCGTTAACTCTGTCAACACACAAAATGCACACCACCAGATAGACCAAGCATTACAACTCACCAGAGGTTTATTTTACGATGCGCTCGAAACAAGAAAGCGTCGTTTGCAAGAAAAAATACGTTTACTTTCAAGTGACTATGCCTTTAAAAAAGCTTTTTCATCCGGAGATATCGAAACTATCTTATCAGTACTAGAAAATCACCAAGCCAGAGTAAGTGCTGACGTTATGATGCTACTAACATTTGAAGAAGGTGACATTATTGCCGACACATCCAGTACCACCACGATGAATAAAACCAACTCCAAGCCATTCTATTTCCCCGAACTACTGTCACAAGCCTTCAACAGTGAACAAGGCGAAGGCAGTGCAATTAAGCTCTTCAATAAACTTCCTCACCAATTTGTTTTAGTGCCTCTTTTTACACCAGAACCAAACGCCTGGATTGTGATTGCTTATTCACTTAAAGATCAGTTTACTCATCAAATACAAGCAGCCACTCAAACTCATGTCACGCTTTTTGATGCAAAAAACAGCGCCTTAGACTTACCTATTTTTGCATCGACGCTTCCTTCAGTTAAGAGAGAGGCCCTTGCAGACCAAAGGCATATGATAAATTCGCTCACGAAAAAGGATATTTTCAATCAGTCCAGCACATTAGTTTTAGATGATGAGCCCTATATATCACTCGTAGTGCCTATAGATACAACAAAATCATCCTCCATTTTTGCTTTACTTCAGCGCCCACTAAACAAAGCACTTGAAGCTTATCTTGGCATTCGTAAAACATTTGTTTTCGTATTCATCTTTGCACTTATCGCATCTGTTATCGGCATATTATTTATCGCTCGATCAGTCACACGCCCTGTTAGAGTCCTTGTTGCAAGCGCTAAAAGAATTGAACATGGAGACTATACGACTCCGGTAGCAATCAAACAGCGTGATGAACTTGGTAGGCTCGCACATTCTTTTAATAAAATGATGAAAGGTCTGGCAGAACGAAGACAAGTTCGATCGTTATTAGGAAAAGTTGTCTCGCCCGCCATTGCAGATGAATTACTCAAAAAAGACATTGAATTGGGAGGTGAAGAAAGAAAAGTCACGATGTTATTTTCAGATATTAGAAACTTTACTTCTTTATGCGAAGGGAGAGCCCCGAAAGATATTCTGGATTTTCTCAACACTTACCTTACCAGCGTTAGCGATGTTATTGAGAAACATCAGGGGGTTATTGACAAATATATTGGTGATGCCGTTATGGCCTTATATGGCGCGCCCATACAACGAACTGATGATGAATCCAGAGCGATATTAAGTGCTATGGAAATGTGTACCGCTTTAGATGCCGTCAATATCGAATTAAAAAAAACCAACAAACCTCTTCTTGCCGTGGGTGTCGGCATTAATACTGACATTGTCGTGGCTGGAAATATGGGTTCAAAAGCACGGTTAAACTATACCGTGATTGGCGATGGCGTTAATTTAGCCTCTAGGCTGGAGGGGTTAACAAAGCAATATGGCGTTGAAATCATCGTCAGTGAATCAACAAAACAAGCCTGCCCGGATTTTATTTTTCGTGAATTAGATAAAGTAAGAGTCAAAGGAAAGTCAGACCCGGTCATTATTTTTGAACCGATTTCATTAACAAAAAACTTAAACATTGAACAATCTGACGAACTACAACGATACAAGCAAGCTTTAAATTGGTACAGACAACAACAATGGCAAGAAGCATTAAAAGGGTTCAATTGCCTTATTCATGATTTCCCACAAATAAAGTTATATAAGGTTTATCAAGAGCGAACGACGCAGTATATCTCAAACCCTCCCTCCGAAGACTGGGACGGCACGTATACTTTCACCACAAAATGATACGAATCACGCTGACAAAACAAGTCAGATCGTAATAGTTTATTTGCACTTGACCCTAATCAAAAACAGAAGGTTTCCAGTAGGATAGTATGCTTAATCATTAGCTTTGAAAGTACTTGAATTAGTTATAACTGTAGAATCATAAAGGGGAATTATATGATCACTGTAAAAGAAATGATGACCACTAACCCTATTACTCTATCGCGTCACAACAATCTAAGTGATGCACGTAAACTTATGGAAGAGAAACGCTTTAGACACCTTCCCATCGTCGATAACAACAATCAACTTGTTGGTCTGGTCACCCAAAGAAATGTGCTAGCGAACAGTGTATCTCAAAGAGTTATGATTGATTTAGAAGAACTAAATCGAATTGAGTCTGGAACGTTATTAACCGATATCATGACTCGTGAATTAACAACGGTGACTACAGATGTCAAAATTGGGGATGCCGCTCAACTTATTTACAAAAATAAGTTTGGTTGTTTACCTGTCGTAGACAAAAATAATCAACTAATTGGTATTATTACTGATCATGATTTTGTTGCCATTACAATTCAATTATTAGATGTCATTGAAGCAACCGAACCATTAGAAATGGAAGAGTAAGGTATTAGACGACACCACTCTGACCAAAAATCACTCATAGGGTGTGCCATGCGCACTACTTCATATCTTTACCTATAATAGAAAAACTAAATAACAGAAACAAAAAAGGTGGGCAATGCCCACCTTTTTAAATACCTGTATTTCAAATAATTACGTTTACTTAGATAAATCCAATAGTAATTTATTCAAGCGGCTTACAAATGCACCGGGTTCTTTAAGTTGCTCACCACTCGCTAAGGCAGCCTGATCAAATAGAACGTGAGTCAAATCATTAAATCGCTCATCATTCTGTTCATCATTCAACTTCTTCACTAATGGGTGCTCTGGATTGATTTCAAAGCTTGGCTTGCTATCAGGAATTTGCTGCCCTGCCGCTTCCATAATCTTTTTCATTTGTGCATCCATATCGTGCGCACCAGCAACCAAACATGCTGGAGAGTCAGTTAATCGACTAGTAACACGTACTTCATCAACTTTCTCTTTCAATAGTTCTGTAATTTGACCAACTAAGCTTTCGTAGGTTTTACTCGCTTCTTCTTGCTGCTTC
Source organism: uncultured Oleiphilus sp. (assembly GCA_913020495.1). Lineage (GTDB taxonomy): Bacteria > Pseudomonadota > Gammaproteobacteria > Pseudomonadales > Oleiphilaceae > PZPK01. Next base: position 770 of record CAJWBJ010000045.1, on the reverse strand, counting down.
TTATCTTCTTCATCTTCGATCTTACCTAGGTCTAGTTCACCTTTGGTAATATCTTGCAGGTGCTTACCATCAAATTCGTTCAGATAAGAAATCATCCAACCATCAATACGATCACTAAGTACTAATACTTCAATTCCCTTCTTACGGAAAATTTCCATATGCGGGCTACTAATACCTGCGGCATAGCTTTCTGCGCTCACGTAGTAAATCTTGTCCTGATTTTCTTGCATACGTTCAACGTAGCTAGCTAATGACTGATTCTGCTTGCTGTCACCATTCGTCGAAGCAAAACGCAATAAGTTTGCGACTTTATCTTTGTTCGTTTGGTCTTCAGCTAAACCTTCTTTGATTACCGGACCAAATTCATCCCAAAACGCCTGATAATCATCAGCTTCATTTTTAGCCATTTTAGTCAGCATATCCAGCACACGTTTCGTTAACGCAGCTTTCATACTTTCAACAGCTTTATCACTTTGAAGAATTTCACGCGAGACATTCAACGATAAATCTTTTGAGTCAACAATACCCTTCACAAAACGTAGATATAAAGGTAAAAATTGTTCAGCATCATCCATGATAAATACACGCTGCACATATAGTTTCAGACCACGCGGCACTTCACGGTTATATAAATCAAATGGTGCTTTTGCAGGAATATATAGCAAGCTAGTATATTCAAACTTACCTTCTACTCGGTTATGAGACCACTTTATAGGGTCTTGGAAATCGTGAGAGATATGCTTGTAGAATTCTTTATATTCTTCATCTTT
>CAJWBJ010000044.1 GCA_913020495.1 uncultured Oleiphilus sp. | reverse complement strand
TTTGATGCTGACCAATTAGTACAGCAACTAGATTGCGGCACAACAGTATTGGTAGATGAAAGTGAAATATCCTTCGTGGATAAAAGCTTGTTTAATACCGTGCAAACTGTTTATGAGCAAATGGCTTTTCGTGCAACGCATGACCCTCTAACCGAATTGATTGAGCGCCATGAATTCGAGAAATATCTCGCTCGGGCACTCACAAAATCAAAAAAAAACTCAACAACACACGCGCTTTGTTATATTGATATCAACCAATTCAGCCTCATTAATAACAACTATGGACATGAAACCGGTGATGCTCTACTAAAAGCAATTGCCAATCGTCTGAGCACTTCATTAGAAAACCATGTACTCGCTCGAATTGGTGGCAATGAATATGGCGTATTAATTTATGATTGTAGTGAGGATGAAGCCATCAATACAACCGAACAATTAAGGAGAGCCATCAACGACAAAGCGTTTCAAGTTCAAGGGAAAAAGCTAGAGCTTAGCATTAGCATTGGGTTTGAAATGATTTCACCCGACAGCCTGAACGTCACCACTTTGTTAAAGCATGCTAATCTCGCCTGTATGGCTTCCAAACAAGCATCAGGAAAAAAAGTAGTTGAATATCATGAGGACGATTCAGACCAGGTTCATCATGACTCCATGATGCACTGGGTCGCCAGAGTCGATGAGGCGCTTGCCGAGAATTTGCTTCAGGTTCGTTGCCAAAAAATCGCTCCCGTTGAGAACCCTCAAAGTACTTCACCTCACTATGAAATATTACTCGGGGTTGTAGATGATGATGGTAATTTAACCTCTCCGGAACCATTTATTGAGGCCGCTGAACAATTTAATAGAATGCCTAAAGTGGATAGATGGGTTGTGAATTCAGCCTTTGAGTGGATGGAAAATCATCAAGAAAAAATCAATGCTCTACACGGTCTATCGATCAATTTATCGGGGCATTCCATCAACGACAATGACTTTCTTCCTTTTCTGCTTGAAAAATTGCGTCAAACAACCATTGAAACTCATAAGATATGTTTTGAGGTCACTGAAACGGCCACTATATCAAGCCTGAACTACGCGGCAGATTTCATCACTGAAGTTAAAAAAACAGGGTGTAAGTTCTCATTAGACGACTTTGGTACAGGTCTGGCTTCTTACGAATATCTGCAAAAGCTACCTGTGGACTACTTAAAAATTGACGGCATATTTATCAAAGATATCGTTACGAATACCAACAACTACGCCATGGTGAAGTCAATCAATGAACTGGGTCATTATCTGGGAAAGGAGACCATCGCCGAGTTTGTCGAGAATGAACAGATTCTTGAAGTATTGAAAGAAATTGGAGTCGACCATGCCCAGGGTTACGGGATTGAAAAACCTAAACTGCTGAATACCTTATGAAGTTATGGTCCAACTTAAGGCATAGAACCAAAGATGCAAAACTGACTTAAGGCTAGGTAGTTATCCTTTCGAAGTTAGGCATCATGCCATTACGGCCCTGTAGGAGCATTTCCAATAAACCTTGGCCCAAAATTCTAAGCTTAGATTCGCATAAAACACATCAACAAAGACTATTTTTTAGCCGGTGACTGCTTCAAGCTGTTATTCTCATTTTCTAATTTTGCATTCTGGTTTTCTAATTCTGTATAACCTACTTGTAGGTTTTCGAGTTGTTTTTTCACTTTTTCCAAATCATCGCTTAATGCCAAAGTCTTGCTACCTTGCTCCGATAGCAACTGTTCTTTATTTTTAAGAGAGTCTTCTAAAGTTTTCTGCTGGTTTTCCTTTAGCGTAAGTGCATGTTCTTTTTCTTGAACCGTTTCTATCTGTGATGATAATGCGGTTTTAGCGGCATTTAAATCATGCTGTTGATAATCAATATAAGCTTCATTGATATCATTGGTTAAGTATTTATCTTCAAGTTGTGTTTTTAGTATCGCTAACTGATCTGACAGCGTATTTGCAGAAAAAGCCAAGGCTAGTCGCTCAGATTCAGTGGTTTCCTGGTTACCCTTTAATTGAGTGATTTCAAGCTGTAGTTGATTTATCGTGTTTTTTAAACCAAGCAGCATTGACTTAGTTTTATTCAGTTCATTTTTCTTATTAATCAACTCTCCAGATGCTAATAGCACTTCATCTTGTGAACTGTTCAATAACTTAGCAAGCTTATCAATATTCTCGGATGCAACTGTCACTTGCTCAAAGTGCTGCTCTTTCTTATTCAGCTGCTCATAAGCAAAATAACCAGCCACAATACAAGCAAGTAATAAGAAGGGTACAATTAGTACAAACGGCTTAGGACGCGATTTTTCCAGCGTCTGTTGTGCGTCGAGTAAATCCTGACGCTCTTTATTTAATGAGAGAATTTCTTCCTTGTATTTTTTCTCCCGACCTATCAGGTCCTGAGCTTTAAGTTGATTAGCTCGCTCTTTTTCAGCTACATTTTGCTGATGATCTTTGATCCGTTTCTCTGTTAGCAACTGCTGTTCAGCCTGTCTTGTTAACGCCTCTTCCTTCAGCTTTAATGCCCTGCTTTTTTGTTCCAATTGTAATGCTTCTGGCGATGCCATTGTTACAGAGTTCCTGTTTGAGTATTTTTGTCAGTGCTAGTGCTAGTTCTAGTCATATTTTAAAGCATAGCTTAATATGTACTGGCTGCCCGAATAAGTCCATAACACATATCAGTGAAGCAACTAAGATATTCAACCATTAAAATTATTTACCAAACTTTCGAATAATCAGATGAGAAAGATTCAAACACGACAGACTGTAAGGTAGACTGCTTTATTTTTCATTTGGACGATAACTATTTTGAACAAGGCACCAATCAAATTAACAGAATACAGTCATGGCGCAGGATGTGGCTGTAAAATATCGCCAAAAGTCTTAGACTCTATTTTAAAAACAAAGCTGTCTATCGCACCAGACGAACATCTGTTAGTTGGCAATCAATCCAGAGATGATGCCGCAGTGTATGACATGGGTAATGGCATTGGTATTATTAGTACGACTGACTTCTTCATGCCTATTGTTGACGATCCTTTTGACTTTGGTCGTATAGCTGCCACCAATGCTATTAGTGATGTGTATGCCATGGGCGGCACACCTATGATGGCAATCGCTATCTTAGGCTGGCCGATTAACCAGCTTTCAGCTGAAGTTGCCCAACAAGTGATTGATGGTGGTCGACAAGCTTGCGCCGATGCGGGCATTCAATTAGCAGGCGGGCATAGCATTGATTCGCCTGAGCCTATATTTGGTTTAGCAGTAACTGGCTCCGTTCCCCTAGCTGAATTAAAACAAAACAACACGGCAACATCAGGCTGCAAACTTTATCTAACAAAACCTCTCGGAATTGGAATTCTTACCACCGCCCAGAAACAAAAAATACTTAAAGCTGAACATCACACCCTTGCAAGAGATTTAATGTGTACGTTAAATACTTTTGGTCGCAAAGTTGCGCCTTTGAAAGGCGTCAAAGCACTCACTGATGTCACAGGTTTTGGCCTGCTTGGCCACCTTAGTGAGATATGTGAAGGTAGTAGTGTCAATGCGCTCATCGAATTCGATAAGGTTCCAGTGATTCCTGAAGCGCTAGGCTACCTTGAAGCTGGTGCTGTTCCAGGCGGTACGCTCAGAAATTATGAAAGCTATGGCCATAAAGTTCATAGTCAAGGTGACGAACTAACAGACACTCAAAAACACATTCTTTGTGACCCTCAAACTAGCGGCGGCTTGCTAATTGCCGTCACGAAAGAATCGGAAAAAGATCTACTAAATCTAGCTAAAAGTGAGGGCGTTTCACTTCAGCCTTTCGGTGTTTTAACTGAGCCTCAGAATGAAAAACTGATTGAAGTCATTTAAAACCAATAATTGAACATTAACAGAGACCTTGCGTGAGCCAACTCATTGAAATATTAAATACCCTGAAACATGAAAGCCCGGATAAAAATGAAGCGCTTTTGGTGCAGGCGATCACACTTGCAACCACTCTTACTGAAGAGCAGCAGGGACTTCACGAAGAACTTGCACGTTTAACACAAATTATTAGTGATATTCGTGAACGAGATGCCCGAAAAAAATGCCTTTGTCGAGGGTTTTAAGCGATGAGAAATGTCTCTCAAGAAAATCAAGGCCAAACACATTTCGAGGGGCGTCGTTATTTTCCAATTAGCCAGTATTTTCGTCATCGTTTTGGAGAACGGGTAGCAAAGATATCTGTGAGCGTTGCAGAAACCTGCCCAAACAGAAGCCCAAATAGCACGATGGAAGCCTGTATATTTTGTGATGACTGGGGCTCAGCCGCATATCACCATGAAAAAGACCGTGAATTATTAGACCAAATAAGACACAACAAAAAGCTCGTCAGTCGTCGTCTTAAAAGTGAGCTTTTTCTCGTCTATTTTCAGTCATACACAAATACTTTAGATAAGGTCAACATTCTACAACAGCGTTTTGAAACAGCCTTGTCAGAAGAATATGTTCGAGGCTTAGTGGTTGGCACGCGACCCGACTGTTTACCAGATAGAATCTTTCCGCTATTGAATAAAGTGTGCGAGACAAATTACGTACTGGTAGAAATTGGTGCCCAAAGTTTTTTTAATGACCAATTAGAGTTTCTAAAACGCGGACACAGTGCCGAAAAAAATATTGAAGCCATACTGAAATTAAACCAAAAAACACAGGTTGATATTGGCGTCCACCTGATTTTCGGGATGCCTGACGAAACACCAGAACGCTTAATCGAAACGGCTCGAATTATTAACCAACTCCCTGTTTCTAATGTAAAACTTCACAACTTGCACGTGTTATCCAACACCACTTTGGCAGAAATGTATCAGCGTAATGAGTTCGTACCTGATGAACTGGATGTTTATGCAGATAAAGTCATACTTTTTCTCCGACACTTGGCGCCTAATGTGGCGGTACAACGATTAGCAGCCATTGCAAATCGCTGGGATGAGTTGATTGCCCCAAAGTGGACCGGACAAAAAATGGGGCCGCTCGACTTTATTGAGCGAAAAATGAAAGAAGCCGGGTACTATCAAGGTGATTTATTCGACCAAAACCAAAAACCATTAACAAAAATCCCCTCTCTTATTTTTTGAATTTACAAAAAAGTACAAACTTAACACCTTTGATGCGCCTTAAATCATGTAAATTTTAGACCCTGCACTATACTGTGATGCATGCCCCCTAAGAGTATAAGATATGAAGCACATTCTAGTTGTTGAAGATTCTTCTACCATCCGAAGGCTAGTTGCCACCCTCTTAGAAGCTAACAATATCACTATTTATGAAGCTGAAAATGGTATCGAGGGGCTTGCGTTAGCCAAAAAACATCATTTTGACTTAATGATTTCTGATTGCCATATGCCAGAAATGAATGGCCTTGAACTCACCAGAGAACTGAGAAAAATTGAACGCTACAAGAAGCTTCCGATATTAATGTTAACAACTGAATCAGACCCAAAAATGAAACAGGAAGGCAAAGACTTAGGCTTAGTTGGCTGGGCACTTAAACCACTCAACCAACAAATGTTCAAACATACGATCGAAAGAGTGCTAAATAAATTTGAGTCGGCATAGGCTCAAACTGCTTCAAGTTTTGCATACGAAAGTACCAACCATTTACTGCCGTGATCAAAAAAATTCACTTGAATTCGCGCATGGGAGCCTTGCCCTTCATAGTTCAACACTGTTCCTTCACCAAATTTTGCATGATTAACAACTTGCCCAAGATGAAATTCTGCGGACTCTTCACCAAAACTGCTTGATTGACTTGCCGCAAATGAGACAGGCATTGAAACACTGTTCTTAATCCGGACTTCCTGCATTAAGTCCGCAGGAATTTCGCGTACAAAACGAGAAACCGGATTAAACTTTTCTTGCCCATATAAGCGACGAGATTCAGCATAGGTGATTATCAGCTTTTCCATCGCACGCGTAACGCCCACATAACAAAGGCGACGTTCTTCAGATAAACGGCTAGGGTCTTCCATCGACATCTGGTGAGGGAATAAACCCTCCTCCATTCCCGCCATTAATACGAGTGGAAACTCTAAACCCTTTGCTGAATGCAGGGTCATCATTTGCACGCAATCCTGATGCTCATCAGCTTGCTGCTCCCCTGCATCGAGTGCTGCTTGGGCAATAAATGCGGCCAGAGGTGTCAGCTCTTCATCATCGTCATCATTGTCTACACTAAAGTCTCGTGCCGCTGTAAGTAGTTCATTCAGGTTCTCGAGACGTGCCTGGCCTTTTTCGCCTTTTTCATTTGCATGAAAATCTTTGAGGCCGGAGCGAGTAATCGCTTGCTCGGTTAGTTGAGCCAGACTTATCTGGTCTTGCTCTGCACTAAGAGAGTCAATCAGGTCAATAAATTGCGTCAGCGATTGTTTTGCTTTCCCCTTAATTAACCCAAGCTGTAGGCGCTCAACACATGCCTGCCACAGTGAAATAGATTGCTCTCGGGCATGCACACGTAAATCACTCACTGTTTTATTGCCAACCCCTCGAGTCGGCACATTCACGACACGCTCAAAAGCAGCATCATCATGGCGATAAAAAACTAACCTTAAATAGGCAACAGCATTACGGATTTCCTGTCGATCATAAAAGCGCAAGCCACCATAAATCCGGTAGGGAATGGCTTGACGAATTAGAAACTCTTCCAGTACCCGCGACTGCGCATTAGAACGATAAAGTATCGCGCTGTCTGAACGTTGGCGACCTTGGTCGACCCACGAACTAATTCGATCAGCGATGTAATTTGCTTCATCTTGTTCATTAAATGCGGCGTAAAGGTCTATTGGTTCACCTTCATTTCCATTCGTCCAGAGGTCTTTCCCTAAGCGATCACCATTGTTTGCAATGAGTGTATTCGCCGCTTTCAAAATAGTACTTGTAGAGCGGTAGTTTTGTTCTAGCTTAACAACGAGTGGCGAAGCAAAATCAAATTGAAACTGTTGAATATTTTCAATTTTTGCACCGCGCCAACCATAAATTGATTGATCATCGTCTCCCACGACCATAATCGGAATACGGTCGCCCGCCAGAACTCTTAGCCATGCATATTGAATCGTATTAGTGTCTTGAAACTCGTCAACCAGTAAATAACGAAACCGGTCTTGGTAGTGCGCAAGTAGGGCTGGGTTATTGAGCCATAATTCATGAGAACGCAGTAACAACTCACCAAAGTCAACCATGCCTGATTGCTGGCACTGTGCTTCATACTGTTTATAAATCTCTGCAAGCGTGTGATCATATTGAGAATGAGTAGGGGGTAAATAGGCAGCCCGTATACCTTCATCTTTTTTACTATTAATAAATGACTGCACTTGCTTCGGCGGCCAGCGCGTTTCATCCACATTAAATTCACGCATGATACGTTTCACAATACGCAGTTGGTCATCAGAATCGAGTATTTGAAAGTTTTCTGGTAGTTTCGCATCACGGGAGTGCGCACGTAAAAAGCGGTGAGCGATGCCGTGAAACGTCCCAAACCACAAACTTCTTGCTGGAATATCTAATAGCTGCTCAATTCGTCCGCGCATTTCTTTAGCAGCTTTATTCGTAAACGTAACCGCCATAATCGATGAAGGACTGAGGTTTTCAGTCTCCATTAACCACGCAATACGATGAACCAGCACCCGTGTCTTACCACTACCAGCCCCCGCTAGGACTAATAAATTTTGCATGGGTGCGGCAACAGCTTCACGTTGCGCATCATTCAAACCGTCTAAAATATGAGAAACATCCATGGTGTATACTTTTTAATCATTTAAAGTTAGTGGAGTCGGGCTGTGCTAAGTCACGCAACGGAGTATATCAGCAGAAGTGATACACGCTAAAGCAAGAAAGTTATTATAAACATGAATGGAACACAGACATTTACACGGCTTGCCGTACTATTCATACAAAATAAGGTTACAATGTAAGCAACACAATATAAATAGAGTGCATTGAACAACTCCCTATTGTCATTCAAAGCTCTCAAATAACCAAAATTAAAATAATTACTCTTTATCATGCCGAATAACCTAGCGACTGAATTCGCAAAATTAGGAATACCTGAAGATGTCTCGCGACAAGACCGCTGGATGTTTTATGGTTTAAGTATTTTTGTGGTTATAGCATGGTGGGCAGAGTTAGGTTTAACCAATGTCTGGTTTTCAGCTTGCTCTATTGTCACCATTCTATTTTCTTTATGGCAATGTTTTCGTGTTTTTTTACCTGAACTTAAGTCACTGAATCATCTTATTCCTGAAAAATTTTCTCCCATTATAATAGGTTTTCTTTGGCTTACTCTTTCATTGTTTGCACCTGAAGCCTCAGTTTTAGAAAAAACTCATTCCGCCAGTATCTTCATATATATTTTATTATCCGTTATCTTTTTATTTTCAACAGTCCCTCTGGGCATGTATGTCGTCTTTTCATTTTCTGTGCCCTTGCTATTTTCGCTCAATTATATAGTCATCTCAGCTAATTGGACTGATAGCATTAATATTGCTTTACTCATGGACTTCAATTTCATGGTGCTTTGGTATGGTGCTGCTCGTGCATCAAAGCTAATGAGTCAGGAAAAAGTAAACCGCTCTGTCGAAGAGGCCAGCCAGGAGCTTGATCTGCTGAGAGAGTCAATCCAGAAAGAAGCAGTCATCCGTTCGGCTGTAGAAGCAGAGTTAGCCCAAAAAGAAGATAACCTTGAACGTGTCATTTCAGATCGAACCAAAGAGTTACGTGAAACCAATGCTCAACTTGGTCAACAAGTCACCTTGCGAAAAAGAATTAGTGACGCGCTGGTAAAAAGCCAAACACGCTTAACACAAGCAATTGATGCCTCCCACCTTGGGTTAATTGACTGGGATATCTTACAAGGGCAGTTTTATCAGTCAGCTTTCCACTCATTATTTGGTGAAAAAGAACAAACAACAGAGCAAGTCATTCAAACCCTCAAAAAAGTAATTCATCCGGCAGATTATATTGAAGTTAGGGATACCTTAAATGCCTGCTTAGAAGGCACGCGCTCTGAATACCAGATTCAATACCGTGTTCAGGACAATTCATCCTGGTTATGGATCGAAGAGTGCGGAAAGATTGTTGACCATGATGCAAAAGGCCGTGCCGAGCGTATTCTCGGAACACGTAGAAATATCCATTCAGAAATATTACGTGATGAGCAGGTTCGTTTAGCCAAGTCAGTATTTGATCAAACTTCAGAAGGTGTTTTCGTTCTGGATCAAAATGCCTGCTTTCTATCAGTTAACCCCGCTTACTCTTCAATTACCGGCCATAATTCAAGCTGGTTAGTAGGGCGTTCAATTTTAGACATTAGTGATACACCGAATCGATCAGATGTTTTTAGCCAGCTATTAAATGAAGTAAAAGAAAAAGGCCAATGGCAAGGCGAGCTCTTAGAAAAACGCCGTCATGGTAATTATTATTCTCAATGGACACAGATCAACGCAATTTTTGATGAACGAGGGAATACCAAATATTATGCTGGCTTGGTATCCGATCTCACCGACCGCAAAGCAACAGATCAAAAGCTGGATTATCTGATTAATTATGACGACCTCACTAAGCTGGCCAACCGCGTTCAATTTAAAGATCAGTTGCACCGGGCATTACTGCGTTATAAAGATGAAAAAATATCATTTGCATTAGTATTGCTCGATATAGACCGATTCAAACAATTCAACGACAGTTTTGGTCATGATGCCTCAGACCATTTACTTTGCGCAATTGCTGATCGCCTATCGAAGAATGTCCAAAAAGTAGATATTTTAGCGCGTGTTGGCGGAAATGAATTTGCTTGCATTGTTGCCAGTAACCCTAAATTTAATGTGATACATTTTGCCGAACGTTTATTCAAATGCATCACTAAAAACCATTATGAAATCGATGGTCAGGAAGTCGCACTATCATGCAGCATTGGTGTGGCTCAAGTACCTGAAAATGCACAAGATATTGAAACACTTATGTTAAATGCATCCTTGGCAGTACAAAAGGCCAAGTATCACGGAGGCGACCAAATTCAACTGTTTGATGCTTCTCTGGAGTCTTTCTCCCGTCAACGCCTCGAAATGGAGCAAGCCTTACGCAACGCATTCCGCAATGAAGAACTTGAGGTTTACTATCAGCCGAAACTTGATATTGCACAAAACAGGATTCGATCCGTTGAAGCATTAATTCGCTGGAACCATCCGACCAAAGGTCAAATATCTCCGGTTGAGTTTGTAAATATTGCAGAAGAGTGCGGTTTGATATCTGAATTAGGTGCTTATGTGCTACAAGCTGCTTGTTATCAAACTCAAGAATGGGAGGCAAAAGGTCTGGGACAACTGAGTGTTTCAGTGAATCTGTCACCTCGCCAACTGCGTGATGAAGGTTTGGAAGCACTCATTATTAACACTCTTGAGACAACCCATATCCCCGCTAAGCATCTCGAACTAGAGCTAACCGAAAGTACGATCATGGAAGATAGTAAAGGTGCCATCCAATTATTAAGCTCATTGCGTACTTTAGGGATTAAAATTTCAATTGATGATTTTGGTACAGGGTATTCATCTTTAAGCTACTTAAAAGAGTTACCGGTCGATATATTAAAAATTGACCGCTCTTTCATTGAAGGCATCGAAAACTCCAAAGCTCAAAAAGCAATCGTCAAAGCGATTATTGTTTTAGGGAATAGTTTAAACCTTCAGGTCGTTGCAGAAGGCGTTGAAAAGGAAGCCCAGCTATCACTCTTAAGTAGTTACGGCTGCGACTTCATTCAAGGATACTTGGTATCTAAACCTGTAACCGCTATTGATATGGAGCGGGTATTAGAAAGTCAGATACCTAAAATGCTTTAAGGTTTGAAATCCACATCTTCCTGCATACTGAAGCGATCTGTTGATGAGCTTAGCTGAGTCGGCGTACTTGCATCTGAACCTAGCTTAATCAATAGCCTCAAATCATTAGCCGAATCGGCATAAGCCAAGGCGTCTTCATAAGTTACATTTCCAGAGGAATATAAATCATACAAGGCCTGATCAAAAGTCTGCATACCAATATCACGCGATTTGGTCATCAGTTCTTTGAGTTTATGCACTTCTTTTTTACGAATAAGGTCAGCGCAGAGCGGCGTATTCAATAAGACCTCAATTGCGGCTTTACGACCTTTTCCATCCGGTGTCGGTATGAGTTGCTGCGCCACGATAGCTTTAAGGTTTAGTGATAGATCCATCCATATCTGGTTTTGCTGATCAGCCGGAAAAAAGTTAATAATCCGATCTAAAGCCTGGTTGGAATTGTTTGCATGCAGCGTAGCTAAACAAAGATGCCCTGTTTCGGCAAACGTCACCGCATAATCCATGGTTTCTTTACTTCGAATCTCACCGATCATGATGACATCTGGCGCTTGTCGTAAAGTATTTTTTAGCGCGACCCCAAAGGTTTCGGTATCAATCCCGACTTCTCGCTGCGTAACAATGCAGTTCTCATGTTGATGGATATATTCAATAGGATCTTCAATAGAAATAATATGTCCACGGCTATTACGGTTTCGGTGGCCAATCATCGACGCAAGTGATGTCGATTTACCGGTTCCTGTGGCTCCGACAAAAATAATCAAGCCCCGTTTTGTCATCGCAAGTTGATTGATCACTTCAGGTAAACCCAGGTCTTCAATGCGCGGTATTTCTGTTTCAATACGCCTCAACACCATGCCGCAAAGATTCCGCTGATAAAAAGCACTGACTCGGAAGCGGCCAATTCCCCTTGAGCTAATGGCGAAATTACACTCATTATGCTCAGAAAATTCATCCCGTTGTTTTTCTGTCATGACATCAAACACAATTTCACGACATTGTTCTGGCGTTAAAGCTTGCTTGGTGACCGGTACAATTTTTCCGTGGATTTTGATACTAGGCGGCACACCAACTGTAATGAACAAGTCGGAGCCACCTTTTTCTACCATAATTTTTAAGAGTTTTTCAAAGTCCACGATCTAATCCTTTTCTAGAAATTTTCAGGTAATTTAGCTTTTTCTCGTGCAGTATCACGTGTTATATGTCCCTTACTGAGCAAATCCTGCAAGCACTGATCCAAGGTCTGCATACCAATCGAAGCACCGGTTTGGATAGCACTATACATTTGTGCAACTTTACCTTCTCTGATCAAGTTTCGAATTGCGGCGGTGCCAATCATAATTTCATGCGCGGCAATTCGGCCTCCATTAGTTTTTTTCAGCAATGACTGAGAAATAACGGCCTGAAGTGATTCCGATAACATTGATCGAACCATTGATTTTTCTTCAGCAGGGAATACATCAACCACACGGTCAATAGTTTTAGCCGCTGAAGTCGTATGTAGCGTACCAAATACCAAGTGGCCCGTTTCTGCTGCCGTTAGTGCTAATCGTATCGTTTCCAAATCACGAAGCTCACCAACCAGAATAATATCAGGATCTTCTCGTAAGGCTGAACGTAGGGCTTCATTAAAGCCTAATGTATCCCGATGGACTTCTCGCTGGTTCATTAAGCATTTTTTACTTTCATGAACAAATTCGATTGGATCTTCAATGGTGAGGATATGGTCATAACGATTATCATTAATATAGTCGATCATAGCTGCCAGCGTAGTGGACTTACCAGAGCCGGTTGGCCCGGTAACTAAAACCAGTCCTCGTGGAACTTCTGCGATTTCTTTAAATACTTGTCCCATCCCCAGGTCTTCCATGGTCAGAACTTTAGAGGGGATTGTTCGAAACACGCCGGCGGAACCACGGTTCTGATTAAAAGCATTCACCCTGAAACGTGCAACACCTGGCACTTCAAAGGAGAAATCAGTCTCAAGGAACTCTTCAAAATCTTTACGTTGTTTATCATTCATTATGTCGTAAATTAATGAATGAACTTCTTTATGCTCCATTGCCGGAAGATTGATTCGACGAACATCGCCGTCAACCCGAATCATTGGTGGTAAACCTGCAGAAAGGTGTAAATCAGATGCGCCTTGCTTTGCAGAAAAGGCGAGTAACTCGGTAATATCCATTGTTGTCCTCTAGAGGGTAATACACTATATAAAAGCTTGTGAATGTATCCGGTTTTTGCTCAAATGGCTGTAACTTCAAGTTCACTTTCTTATCGAATAACATCATGTTCAGCATAGCAGACAACCTCATAAACGTTAGGCAAAGAATAAAAAAAGCAGAAATAGCGACTCAATCAGTCGAACTCTTAGCGGTCACCAAAACCAGAAGCGCTGAGGAGTTACTTCTCGCCATTCAATCCGGCTTGATTCTTTTTGGGGAAAACTACGTAAATGAAGCCATTGCAAAACAAGAGACTTTGCAGAATTTATGCTCTGACGAAGTATATAACCGCTTGATCTGGCACTTTATTGGCCCGGTTCAGTCCAATAAGACCAAAGTGATTGCCGAACATTTCAGTTGGGTGCAAAGTGTTGACCGAGAAAAAATCGCTACGCGCTTAAATGCGCAACGGCCACCAAATATGCCTCCCCTGAATGTATGTATTCAAGTCAACATTAATCATGAAGAAAGTAAGTCTGGGCTAAACACCCAAGAAGTAGAATCGCTTGCTGAATTAGTTCACTCTCTGCCGAATTTAAAACTAAGAGGTTTAATGACAATTCCTAAAGCAATGCAATCAGAAGAAGCACTACGCGCCTCTTTTTTTGATATGAAAACTTTATTTGAAGCCTTGAAAAAACGTTACTCTGATATCGACACACTATCAATGGGGATGTCAGGTGATATTGAAACAGCCATTACATGCGGCTCAACAATGGTCAGAGTTGGCACGGCCTTATTCGGCAAACGTCAGTTGTGATGGAAATGAGTATAAACCTGAGTGAATAAGAACCTTCCTTAATTTATCAATTTAATTAAAGAGTAACTAAATGAATTTAAACGAAAGCAGAATTTGTTTCATTGGTGCTGGGAACATGGCGAGTTGCATTATTGGAGGGTTAATCAAAAAAGATTTCCCCGCACAGCAAATTATTGCCAGCGCACCATCAGAAAAAAACCTGAAATCATTAAAAGATACCTTAAATATTTCGGTCAATAGCAACAACCAGCAAGCGGTTTCAGAGGCTGACATTATTGTTTTAAGTGTCAAACCACAGGTGTTACAAAGTGCTTGCGAGGAAATATCAGGCTCTCTCACGCACAAACCATTAATCATTTCGATTGCCGCAGGTATTAGCATAGAAAGCATTGATTTATGGCTAGGTGGCAATTTACCGATTATTCGCTGCATGCCTAATACACCATCACAGGTATTAAAAGGCGCCAGTGGTTTAATTGCGAACACTCAGGTGACAGACTCACAAAAACAGGCAACAAGTTCATTGTTTTCTTCAATTGGAATCGTTGAATGGGTAAAGGATGAAGCCCAGATGCATGCAGTCACCGCATTATCAGGAAGTGGCCCGGCTTATATTTTTCTAGTGATTGAAGCAATGGAAGCTGCCGCAGTAAAGCAAGGGTTAAGTCCTGAAACAGCGCGAAAGCTAGCGGCGCAAACGGCTGCAGGTGCAGCAGAAATGGTATTAAAAAGTGATATTGAGCCCGCACAATTAAAGCTGAATGTCATGTCACCTGGTGGCACAACGGAACGTGCTATTCAAACATTTGAGTCTCTAGGGCTAGTCTCTGTGTTTGATCAAGCAATCAATGCGGCCACTAAACGTTCTATAGAAATGTCGGCACAGTTAAAAGGCTAATAATTTAAACATCAGACAAAAAACTCAAATAAAACGGGTAGGGTATGAAGCTCAAACTATTGTTAACCGGCAACGAATTAATGACTGGCGATACGTTAGATAGTAATTCTGCAATGATTGCGCAAATGTGTCTCGATTCTGGTATCCAAGTTAACTACAAAGCGACTGTCTCTGATGATCTCGACCAGCTCGTGGGTGAAATCTCACGCTTAAGTGCATCCTCGGATATGCTCATTATAAATGGTGGCCTGGGACCAACGACTGATGACTTAACCGCAGAAGCTTTGGCTGGCGCACTTAACGTAGACCTGGAAGAACACCCTCAAGCAATCAAACATCTCATCGCATGGTGCGATACCAGAAACTATGACCTAAGCGAAGCTAACCGGAAGCAAGCGATTTTACCCAAAGGGGTCGAGATCATTGATAACCAAAAAGGCTCTGCTGTCGGTTTTAAAATTAAACTGGGGCACTGTTTAATATTCTGTACACCTGGCGTACCACACGAGCTGAAAACAATGATGTCTCGTGAGATTTTGCCTCAAATGAGATCCTTGTTACCCACCAGCCATCAACCCAAACGTGTCCGTTTCAGGGTGTTCGGCTATGGTGAATCCAGCCTTCAGGAACACATTACCAAAACATATCCTAACTGGCCAAAGCAGTTGGAACTTGGTTTCAGAGCTTCTATGCCATTGCTTGAGCTAAAGTTGAAAGTCGACTACCAAGAAGACCATAAGCTGCTGGAGAAGTGGCACACTAAAGTAGAAAAATTAGTTGGTGGACATATTGTCACTGACGATAGTCGGTCACTAGCTAAAGTGGTTGTTGACTTGCTCGCGAAGCAAAATAAAACAGTTACTTTTGCAGAGTCTTGTACTGGTGGAAAAATTGCGTCAATGATTACCGAAGTTAGCGGTGCTTCTGATGTATTTGAAGCAGGCTTCGTTAGTTATTCCAACACAATCAAAACAAGTGTGCTGGGCGTGTCAGAAGCAGATTTACATGAGTTCGGTGCCGTAAGTGAAACCGTCGTACGACAAATGTTATCAGGCGCTCTCAAAGCAAGTGGGGCGGATGTTGGAGTGTCTGTATCAGGTATCGCTGGTCCGAATGGTGGCACAAATGAAAAACCGGTAGGTACTGTTTATCTGGCTTGGGGTAGTCAAAACCTAGTCCAAACACGTGCCTTTTATTTTCCGGGAAACAGGGTGTTTTTCCAAAAAATAGTGGCTGCCTTGGCACTGGATTTAATTCGAAGGGATCTATTAGGTATAGAGGAAGCACCTATCTATTTTAGAGAACGAAAAATACCAAACTAGCTCGCTCAGTTTAACCACTTTCAAATAAAATACGACACCTGAAATGGTGTCGTAATAATAAGATATAGCTTATTCGTACTTGCAAAAATAGGCCGTATCTTGCGGCACTTGTAAATCAAATGATTTATTCGCCTCAACGATGAATGTCTGCCCATCTTTATATGAGACAAATTCTTCTGAATCAGGTAATTTCACTTGAAGCTCACCACTCACCACTGTCATATATTCTTTTTGACTAGTGCCAAAGGTGTAGTCACCAGCAACCATGACGCCTACCGTCGCGGGGAGTGTTGAGGTTTTAAATGCAATCGACTTAACCTTGCCATCAAAATATTCATTTACTTCGAGCATATTTTCTCCAAAAAGTTGCTATGCGTGTTTTTAAATAAAAAATCGTCGCCTATTTTCGGCCAGGCGCATAGTATAAACGAAACAGTACTTATTAGCAGGAGCCCTATTGATGTCAACAGAAACCATAATCGATCTTATTCGCCACGGTGAACCAGTGGGCGGGCAACGGCTACGGGGCTCACAAGATGACCCCTTGTCAGAATTAGGCTGGCAGCAAATGCGAGAAAGTGTCGGCGATCATGCTCCCTGGACTAAACTTTTGACTTCGCCACTCTCACGCTGCCATGCTTTTACTCAGGAGCTCAGCACCAATCTTAATTTAGAGCTACAAATTCAAGAAGAATTCCGTGAGATCTGTTTTGGCGAATGGGAAGGTTTGCGCGTTAAAGACTTAATGAAAAGTGAACCTAAAGCTTTGCGTAATTATTGGCAAGACCCTGATAATCATGCCCCTAAAGGCTCTGAACGCATGTCAGACTTTACCCAAAGAATTAACACAGCATGGGATAGCCTTGTCATTAATAACCAAGGTGAGCACACGCTATTAGTATGCCATGGTGGTGTTATTCGAGCGATTCTTAGCCGTGTTCTAGCCATGCCAAAAGAGAGCTTATGGAATTTTGATGTACCCTACGCTAACGTAAGCCGTGTGGTCTACCATCATTTCCCAGATGGAGGCCAGACCGCTCAATTAAGGTTCCATCAGTCACGATTTTTTTGAAAAAATAATATAAATCATTATGTTTTTAGCAAATTAACGACTTCGTACTATTCTAAATATAGCTTGAATAGATTTAACCTTGAATTACTTTTCGTTTGGGCATGAATGATATCCAGAATCATTATTTTTCTCGTAGAAAGGACCTACTATCACAATGAGCCAGCAAAAAGCCACGATTAAGCAACTCCAAAAACTTTGCCCTTTTGATCGTTTTTCAGAGAAACAAATGGTCTTAGTTGCTGCGAATTCAGAGCTAAAACATTATGAAGCCAACGAAGTAGTAATCGAAATTGGTAATCATGACAAGCTAGAATACTTTCTCTTAGAAGGCCATATCGAGCTGGAGTCATTCGATGGTCGATTCAAAGAAAAAAAAGCTGGTTCTGAAAGCGCTCGCACCGCTATCGCTTTACTACAACCACGGAAATACACCGTTAGAACGAAAACACCCTGTGTATTTGTACTAATTAACCAAATAACTGTTAACACTTTACTCGAAGAGTTACCTCAAGATAAAACAACTGATTTTAGTGTGAGTGACCTACATTCAGGCCATGAAACTGAAGATATCATGCGTAACTTCGAATCAGACCTGAAATCAAACAATTTAAATGTGCCGTCATTTCCGGACGTCGCGTTACGAATCAAACAACTATTAGATGATCCGAATGTCACCGTAAAAGACATATCAGATGTTTTAAATAATGACCCGGCAATGACAGCCAAATTGCTAAAGACATGTAACTGCCCTCTTTATCGAACTGCAAATGAAATAACCAGTAATAGGGACGCGATTGTTAGGCTAGGGTTTGATACAACCCGACAGCTCATCACTATTTTTGCTTTAAAAGAAGTCTTCAATAGCAGAAACAAATTCTTACAACATAAAATGGGAGAGCTGTGGGCACATTCAAGTGAAGTCGCTTCAATTGCATATGTTTTGGCTACTAAAACCCCTGGAATAAATCCTGAGCAAGCCATGCTAGCAGGCTTAATGCAAGATATTGGAGCCATTCCAATTCTTAATTATATTGAGAATTACCCTGAATTCATGAAGCTGGATTATAAAATTGATGACATCATACTTTCACTGAAGAGTAGAATTGGCGAAAAAGTACTTGAAACATGGGGCTTTTCTTCAAATTTGATTGAAGTCGCCAAGAATAGCAACAACTGGACCTTCCAATCTCCAGGCGACAAAGCCAGCTATGTTGATATTGCTATCGTCGCAAATATTCACTCTTTCATTGGAAAGAAAAAGCACCCTAAATACCCCTCTTTCGACAAAATACCTTCATTCAAAAAAATAGGGGCAAATGGCCTGACACCAGAGGAAAGCCAGGAAGTTCTCCATCAGGCCCAGCACCAATTGAAGGACTTACAAGCACTACTAAGTCCTAAAACAATCCCTGTCCTGCAATAAAAGACAGCCTCAACAAACCAGAAAAATAGCTCCTTATGAGTAGCCCTTGACGTGCGTCAAGGTTACTTTTCCATATCCGGCATAAACTCCTTTCAATTGATACTAGGAGTAAAAGAATGAAAACGCTGGTAGCGACTGAAGACTTAGCGCCGTTATTACATAAATATGATGTTTACGGGCCTCGTTATACGTCATATCCTACAGCCCTTCAGTTTAATGATAACTTTGGGGAAGAGGACTATCGACTCCATGCGCAATCAAGCAACGAGCTTCCGGTACCTAAACCACTATCCATTTACGTACATATCCCTTTTTGCAAATCACTTTGCTACTACTGTGGCTGCAACAAAATCGTCACACATAAGCAGCAAGCAGGCATAAATTATCTGGATTATCTCTATCAAGAGATTGAGCAACATGCCAAGTACTATGCAGATGACCGTCTTTTACAGCAAATTCATTTTGGTGGTGGTACACCCACATTTTTAAGTACTGCCCAATTACGAGAAGTCATGGAAGTGATTGCACAATCATTTCATTTAGGTTTGCCTGACTCGCTCGAAATAGGCATCGAAATAGACCCTAGAACAGTCAGCAGCAATGAAATGACAGAGCTGGTTAAAATGGGCTTTAACCGTATCAGCGTTGGGATACAAGATTTCGACCCCGATGTCCAAAAAGCAATCAATCGTATACAGAGTAAAGAGCAGGTTGAAGCGGTTATCCAGTCAGCACGCGACAATCAAGTAGATTCCATTTCACTTGATATTATTTATGGCTTACCCAAACAGTCGCGTGAAAGCTTTTCACGTACCCTTGACGAAATTATTAGTATTCGCCCTGATCGAATAGCTTTATACAATTACGCCCATATGCCACAAAGGATTGCTGCCCAACGCTTGATTCATACCAGCGATATTCCTTCAACTGAAGAAAAACTCGCTATTTTCACAGACAGTATTCGTAGATTAACCGAAGCAGGTTATATCTATATTGGCATGGATCACTTTGCACTTCCGACTGATAGCCTAGCCATTGCACTTGAAAATGGAGGCTTACAACGAAACTTCCAAGGCTATTCAACTCACGCTGAATGTGACGTGATTGGCGTAGGTGTCAGTGCTATTAGCCGAATCAATGATGGTTTCAGCCAAAATGTTACAGAAGTTTCCAAGTATAAAGACTTAGTCGAGAAGGGCGTGCTACCCATTAAAAAAGGAGTCAACCTTACTACCGATGATCGAATTCGGGCAGACTTGATACAGCAAATTATGTGTGATGGTGTTGTCAGTTATAGTGACTTTGGCGAGGCACATGACATATTCTTTCACCGATATTTTAGTGATGAGCTAGGCTGTTTAAGTGACCTGGAAAAAGACGATTTGATCACCATTTCAGATGAAGGATTCTCTGTTACACCGAAGGGCAGAATTTTCCTTAGAAATATTGCAATGAAATTTGATGCCTATTTTAACCAAACAACACTACAGAATACTGATCAGCCAAGGTATAGTAAGACACTTTGATCTGAAGATCGTATTAATTATCGTGGTGTTTTATAAATGGCGTCCCAAAATCAGGTCGTTTCTCCTTCATTTCTAAAGTGCAGTCAATGTGCTTTGGGTAAGCTGTGCCTGCCTGTTGGCCTTGATGCTAAAGACATGGCAGAACTAGAAACAATCATTGAATCCTCATCCCCCTATAAAGATAACGAATCTGTTTATCTATCAGAACAACCATTTGATCGTATTTTTGCCGTCAAATCTGGCGTATTCAAAACGGTCGTTATTGATGCAAATGGCAATGAGCACATCGTAGGCTTTCACTTACCTGGCGAATTATTTGGCTTAGATGCAATTTACCCACAAAAATATATTTCAAGTGCTGTTGCCCTAGGCACCTCCTCTGTTTGTGGTATTAATTATAACGAACTAGAAAGCCTGGCAACGAAGCTACCTTCTCTACAAAGGCAGCTGTTTAGCCTTATGAGTAAGGAAGTACATACTTCACAGGCCTTGGCTGTCGAGCACTCCGCAGACCAAAAACTCGCTGGCTTTATCTTAACGCTGTCTACTCGCTATAAACAACGTGGTTATTCAGACACTCGTATTAACTTGATCATGCCTAGGCGTGATATTGCAAACCATTTGAATATGGCCGCTGAAACCGTGAGCCGGTTATTTAAACGCTTTCAAAATGATGGCTTACTCGAAATTAAGCGTACTGACTTATCTATTATAAACATGGAAGCTTTAAAGCAACTTGCCGGGTGCGCTTCAGGCCAATAAACACGCTATTAATTTTCCACCGGTTTCTTCTTATTTCTCTCTCTTGAAATAAGATTGGTGCTTTGAACAATGAACATGAATGAAATTCAGTTTTTCATATATTTTCATTGTTCTTCTACTGACTAATATCGTAAAGTCTGTTTTAGCTTCACAAATAAACTTATAAATGAAGGAAAAGGCATGAAAAAACTGCTAATCGGTTTTTGTATTATTCTCACCACTATCATTTCATTCCATTTTATAAGTAATCATTACCGTTACGAGTTCTATGATTGGGCAATTAATTTTGAAGCATCCAAAGCACAATTAATTTCTAAAACGAGCAGTTATCAGCAAGCAGAAAATCAACAGAGTTTTGCCTATTTAGAATCCCCAAAAAAAGCAGAGCAAGAATCTATCATCATGCTACACGGCTTTGGAGCCACCAAAGAAAACTGGTTACGATTCTCAAGCCATTTATACAAACAATACCATCTGATAGCGCTTGATTTACTTGGTCACGGTGAAAATGAACGTGACTTTTCTCAATCTTATACCATTGAAAGTCAAGTTGAGTATGTTCATCAAGTTGCAAAACGTTTAGGTATTAAAGAATTTCATTTAGTTGGAAATTCAATGGGTGGAGCAATTTCTGCTTTATATGCAGCAACTTATCCTCAGCAAGTTATTTCGGCCACTTTAATCAGCCCTGCGGGCATTCACGATATTCCTTCAAGAATGGACGAGCTATTAGCTGAAGGGACTAATCCGTTAATTGCACTGAATGTTGATGAATTTGAAAATTTACTAGATTTTGTGATGGAAGAGGCGCCATTTATTCCTGCCGCAATAACCAGAGTAGAGGCTGAGAAAGCAGCCAGTCGGGTTGAAATTAACCAAAAAATATTTGAAGACTTACACGGTGATTTAAAAAAAGGCCTAGAAGTCGAGCTAAAGAAAGTTAAAGCACCAGTACTCATTATTTGGGGTGACCATGACCGCGCAATTAACGCAGCCAATATTGATAAATACGCAGCATTAATTCCTAATACAGAAAAACGTGTGCTGAAGGGAATTGGTCACCTCGCCATGATTGAAGTACCGAAAGTCTCGGCACTAGCAATGCTTAATTTCTTACACATATCGCCATGACCTGTAGCTTACAAGAGCTCTTAGCCCAAGTAGGTATAACTCTCTAAGCCATCCTCAAAAGCGACTAGATACTTTTCTCGATCTACCGTAGAAAGCGCCTGTTTATCTAATAGAAGTTGATAATTTTTCATTAGATACTCGGGCGTGAAGTTAACATCCTGAAGCACATTTACGATGGTATCTCCCCGCCGGTCATGTTCTAAAACCACTTTCCCCTTGGCATCTATACTGACATCTACCGAATCAGTATCGCCAAACAAGTTATGTTTATCTCCCAGAATTTCCTGATAAGCCCCTAGCATAAAAAAGCAAAGCACCTCTGCTTCTCCCTCACTCTCTTTTAAACTATGAGCAGGTAAAGGTAATGTCGGCTCAACACCAAGCTGAGTAACATATTTATCAATTCGTCCATCAGAGTCACAAGTAATATCTTGTACAACAGCATTGCGCAATAAAGGTTTATCAAGGCCTTCAAGTGGCAGAATTGGAAAAATTTGGTCAATCCCCCAGACGTCAGGCAAAGATTGAAAAAGCGAGAAGTTCACAAACAACTTTTCAGCTAATTTTAGATCAAGCTCATCAATAATTTCCTGATGGTCTTGATTGAACGGTTTTAATTGTTTACGTAATTGCTGACAAGTATTCAAATATAAATGCTCAGCTTGTGCCTTTTGTTGTAATGACACAGCACCATGAACAAATAAATTATGAACCTCCTCGATTGAATGCGCAGCATCATGATAGATTTCAAGCAATGATCGAATTGATTTCCCACGGCTCAAAGCCTGATAGTCCTGCCACAGGTGCAATAGTGAGCTAGGACTTTTCTCATTGATGACTTCTGCAGGAAAAGGTTCCACCAATTCTTTAGGGGCTTCTCTTTCAACCACATCGCTTATTAATATGGCATGATGTGCAGTGATAGCGCGCCCGGATTCACTAATTAAATCAGGATGAGGTAAGCCATAACGATCACTTTCTTCTTGAAAAGCCTGAATCACATTACGAGCATAATCATACATACTGTAATTCATGGAACAGACATTACGCGAACGAGTACCGTCATAATCAACGCCGAGACCACCACCAATATCAACGGTTGTAATTGGAATACCTAAAGCATGCAACTGACTATAAATTTTAGCGCACTCTTGAAAACCTTTATGAATATCGCGGATATTTGCTATTTGGGAACCTAAATGAAAATGCAGCAATTCAAGTGATGCCTGTTGTTTATGTGTTTTTAAGAGTGAAACAGCCTCTATAATTTGCTGGGAAGATAAACCAAATTTTGATTTTTCCCCCCCTGTGTTCTGCCAATTGCCTTTCCCTATCGTGGATAGTTTCGCGCGTAAGCCAATCGATGCTTGAATGTCTAGTTTTTCCGCTTCCTCCAAAATTACTGTCAACTCACTCAATTTTTCAACAACAATAAACACTTTATAAGCTAACTTCTGGCCCAGTAAAGCCATTCGAATATAGTCCCGATCTTTGTAGCCATTACAAACAATAACGGAACCCGGCTGCAGATCCATGGCTAACACAGCCAATAATTCAGGTTTACTACCAGCTTCCAAACCGATTTGCCCATTACTTCTAGCAGGTTCAGCCCGAACAATCTCTTCTACCACTCGCCGTTGTTGGTTAACTTTAATGGGGTAAACTATTTGATAGCCGCCTTGGTAATTTAGTTTCCCAGACAGACGATTAAATACACCACAAAGTGTATTGATACGATGGTGTAATATAGATTTGAAGCGAACAAGCACAGGTGTTCGTAAACCAAGTGTACGAATCTCACGCAGTAAATTCTTTAAAATTATCGGCTGCGCCTTATCTTGCTCAGGACACATAGCCAGTTCACCTTGCTCTGTAATCGCAACATAACCTTCCCCCCAGGTATGAAGGTTATAAGGTGGTTGCTCATCCTGCTCAGTCGGATTCATATTTTTCTCGGAAAGGTCAATTTATTTATATTAGAAACAGTCTATCAAAGGGAGCTATGCTAACTCAGCTATTAACAAAGATAGTACTTTTTTAAGCACTTTTTATGTTTATACATTATTTTGCTGGATATTGAGATCCAAGCGCATAGAATGTCGCTAATTAACACTGAATACAAAATAATACCTAATTCAGGAACGGCTGATGGCACTTGACCCCAAAAAATGGTTTACCGAAATTTTCCAAAATGAAGGTACTGGCTTTTCATTACAGATCAAAAAAAAGTGTCACGAAGAGCAAAGTAAATATCAGTTCCTTGAGATCTTTGAAACCGAAACTTTCGGGCATCTAATGGTCATCGATAGCTGCGTCATGTTAACGGAACGTGATAATTTCTTATATCATGAAATGATGTCGCACCCCGCAATATTCACGCATCCTAGCCCTAAAAATGTTGTCATCATTGGTGGCGGTGACTGCGGTACTTTAAAAGAAGTACTGAAACACAGTGATGTTCAAAAAGTCACGCAAGTTGATATTGATGAACGTGTTACCCGTCTTTCAGAGCAGTATTTCCCTGAATTATGTACTGCAAATAATGACCCACGTGCAGAGCTGTTATTTGCTGATGGCATTAAATGGATAAAAGATGCCGAAGCGGAATCAATCGACATCATTATTATTGACTCAACCGACCCTGTGGGGCCTGCAGAAGGGCTCTTTGCCATTGATTTTTATCGTGATTGTTTCAAGGCATTATCCAGTGATGGCATTGTAGTACAGCAAAGTGAATCACCACTTTTACACAGCCAAAGTATCATCAAAAAAGTGCATCAGGATATGAAGAGGGTTGGTTTTGCGAACACACATACCATGCCTTTCCCTCAACCTGTTTACCCAACAGGCTGGTGGAGCGCAACCATGGCACTTAAATCAGGAAGCGTTTCTTCTTTTAGAAAAGAGGATATCGATAGACGGAGATTTACAACAGAATATTACAACTTAGGCATACATCAAGGCGCGCTTGCCATTCCGGAATTTATGAAAAAAATTCTTGGCTGCTAGATTTTCTCATTAGAATACTTTTGTAAGAAATCAAATACGGTATCAGTCGCGTCTTTAAAATACAGACCCAATGTAAAGCCATCTTTTGCAATAGATGTCCGCTTCACTTCTGACAGAATGCGCATTTTTTTCTGGAGACCTTTGTAGCGTACATGCAATTCCAATACAAATAACGAATTAATTTCAAAATCGAAAGGGCAAATAATTGATGCGCCACGCTCAGATAGATCCAGTGTACGACATTGAATCACCATTTTATCACGCGTAGTAATCACACAAAGCCAACGAGCATTACGACGCGCAAATTTTCTTCTCTCTTCAGGCTTTACTGCAGCAAACGTATCTTCTGTAATTTCCATGGCTTCATCAACAATTCCTGATACTGCTGCTCTTGGCTGCCCCATTCATAAACCTCGCTTTTAAAGTTTCATAATTTCCAAAACTTAAAATAGTTCATGTTTAGCAAGTATTCAAATGATCAGTGGTAATATTTTGTGAAACTTTTAACTCTTAATACATATCTAGAAATAAAAAAAGGCCCTCATCTTTTAGGATGGGGCCTTTTATTATTTAAGAGCTGCTTCCAATAAAACAACTCTCTTGTAGCGCTAAAAGATAGAGCTACTTATTTGTAAACTCTGGGTATGCTTCCATACCACATTCAGCGATATCAACACCTTCGTACTCTTCTTCTTCGCTAACTCGAATACCCATAACCGCTTTAATAATTCCCCAAGTGATTAATGAAGCACCGAATACCCATACGAAGATAGTTAAAGCGCCTATGAACTGAGCTACAAAGTTAGCACCATCATTTGTGAATGGCACAACCATCACACCAAATAAACCAACCACACCGTGTACTGAAATTGCACCTACTGGATCATCAATTTTCAACTTATCAAGCGTAAGGATAGATAGCACAACTAAAACACCACCTACAGCACCAATGATGGTTGCTGATAGAGCCGTTGGGGTATCAGGGCCTGCTGTAATCGCTACCAAGCCTGCTAATGCACCGTTAAGTGCCATCGTTAAATCAGCCTTCTTGAATAAGACATAAGCAAGTACTAATGCACCAATCAAACCACCGGCTGCAGCAGCATTCGTATTCATGAATACCACGGCAACAGCATTGGCACTTTCAACACTTGCTAGCGCTAATACAGAACCACCGTTGAAACCGAACCAACCTAACCAAAGAATGAAGGTACCTAACGTTGCCATGGGCAAGTTTGCACCAGGAATCGCATTAACTTCACCATTTTTACCATATTTACCTTTACGAGCACCTAGTAGTAAAACACCTGCTAATGCTGCTGCAGCACCGGCCATGTGCACAATACCTGAACCAGCAAAGTCGGAGAAACCAAAGTAGGTCATTTCACCATCAACCATTTCATTTTCAAGTAATGAGCCTAGGTTGAACATGCCAAATACGTCTGCACCACCCCAAGTCCAAGAACCTTCCATTGGATAGATAAAACCTGTCATGACAACAGCAAAAATCAAGAATGCCCAAAGCTTCATTCTTTCAGCGACTGCACCCGATACAATCGACATCGCCGTTGCAACGAAAACAACCTGGAAGAAGAAATCAGCTGAAGGCGCATAAGTAGCAGCTTCTTCCGCACCCGCTACACCATCGGCAGTAATGCCCGATAAGAATGCGTTGCCTAAATCTGCATACATAATGGCATAACCACAAACCATATACATGGTGCAAGAGATGGCAAATAGCGCCACGTTTTTCGTTAAAATTTCAGTGGTATTTTTTGAACGAACTAAACCTGCTTCAAGCATGGCAAAACCAGCGGCCATCCACATAACCAATGCACCACATACTAGGAAGTAAAAGGTGTCCATTGCGTACTGCATTTCAGTAACTGTACTTGTTAAATTTTCCATTAGAGCCCTCCGAACTAGCTTTACTAGAACGTATTGTTAACATAAAAATTATTTAGAAAGAGTTAAACAGCGTCAGTGCCTGTTTCGCCAGTTCGAATTCGAATCACTTGCTCCAATGGAGAAACAAAGATTTTCCCGTCACCAATTTTTCCTGTGTTTGCAGCGTTAGAGATTGACTCGATCACCTGATCTAGCAAATCTGACCCAATCGCGACTTCAACTTTTACTTTTGGAAGAAAATCGACAACATATTCAGCGCCACGATAAAGCTCTGTATGACCTTTTTGACGACCAAAGCCTTTTACCTCTGTAACGGTAATGCCTTGAACACCAATTTCTGATAATGCTTCACGAACATCGTCAAGCTTGAAGGGTTTAATAATGGCAGTGACTAGTTTCATAGGAGTCTCCTGTTATGCCGCTAAAGATTGTGGTATTTAAATTAATTTATTGATCTTATTTGTTGCCACACTTGATACGTATGTACGAACAACGTTGCTAGCTATAAAGCAGGGTATATGCCAATATTTTTTTTATTAATAAAAACAACTAACTAAAGATAGTTTTGAACGAAACGTAACACAGTTAAGCCCCATAATGATGCAGAAGAAAATCCTTAGCACAAAAACAGTGCGCGAGTATGATTAGAAGTGTGTGCAAACAATTCAATACCCGTGTTAAGCTTTAGGAATATTCATTTTCAGAATTCAGAACTTGTCTGTATTCCTCTTGTTTATCTGCTCGTTTTTCAAAAGGAGACATTAATGCTTAACCCACAAGAACTCTTAAATACCATCCATGAACAAGTGACCCAAATCCTTCCAGACGTCGGAAAATCAGCCCAAGAAGACCTGACAGCCCACATTAAAATTCTTGTTAGCGGAATTATTTCAAAATTAGACCTAGTGAGCCGCGATGAATTTGATGCTCAGCAAGCAGTTCTTGAGCGTACTCGCTCTAAATTAGAGCAATTAGAAAAAGACTTTGCTACTTTGAAGGGCGAATAGGAAAATTTAAAGCGATATACAACTCAGTACTTAATACAATTAGTACATAAAACTCAAGGACGAGATTAATTAGCAAGGAGTGCTATGTCCCTCTCTATTATAAATACCCGTGCCCAATTCGGTGTCGATGCCCCTCGGGTCACCGTTGAAACACACCTATCTAATGGTTTGCCTTCGCTTACTATGGTAGGGCTTCCTGAAATGGCAGTACGAGAAAGCAAAGAGCGAGTACGCAGTGCTCTAATAAACTCAGGTTTCGACTTTCCTACTCGCCGTGTCACCATCAACCTTGCCCCTGCTGATATTCCAAAGCAAGGGGGCCGTTATGACCTCGCTATTGCCATTGGTATTCTAGTCGCAACAGGACAAATACAAAGCGATAATATTCAAGATTATGAGTTTGTCGGAGAACTAGCTCTGACCGGGGAACTCCGTCCCGTTTCAGGAATTTTACCCACAGCTATTGCCTGCGATAAACAGGACAACACACTTTTCATTGCTAAAGAAAATACAGCCGAAGCGGCCTTATCAGATAGCAAAAAATTATTTGCAGCCACACACCTAAATGAAATTTGTCAGCACATCACAGGGCAAAACTACCTTGAGCCAGCCCAGTTTGACCGGTTATGCATCTCCAATACGCTACTACCGGATTTAGACGAAGTAAAGGGACAAACCCAAGCACGCAGAGCGCTAGAAATCTCTGCAGCAGGAAAACATAACCTCCTATTTTATGGGCCACCTGGAACAGGAAAAAGCATGCTCGCAGCACGTCTACCCAGCATACTGCCACATTTAAGCAGT
>CAJWBJ010000043.1 GCA_913020495.1 uncultured Oleiphilus sp. | reverse complement strand
GTCGCAACAATCGCATGCTCATCAATTGCTGCCCGCTGCTTTTCAAGCAAATCCAAAGTAGATTGAATTTCATTGGAACGCTCATGAAGCGCGGTTTCATGAATCTTGCGCACGTCAAGCATGAAATTAAAGGCTTTCCCCATATGCGCTAATTCTTCGTAATCCGAAATTTCAAGTTTCTGCTCAACATCACCATTAGCCACTCTCCGGCTCGCTTCTGCCAAAGCAATGATAGGCCGTGTAATTCGTCGTGATACGAAATAAGATACACACACAACGACTAAGACAGTCACTAGCAATAAAATAAAGCTTACCTTTGCTAGAATTTTTGTATAAGCAAATGCAATGTCTTCTTCCACTTCGCTTACTAGCGTCCAACTTACATCTTTGATTTGGATTCTTTTACTGACGCCTAAAACCTTTTTACCTGTAGGGCCTACATAGATTTTTTCGATCTCCGGTCGACTCGAAGCACTGGAAGACTCTTCAAGCTCAGGCCTTGTAATTTCTCTGGTAAGAACATCATTCCAATTCGAATCTACCGGTGTCAGTAGATAGTTATCATCATTCATTAAATACTGTTGGATATGGTTTTGATTCGATTCAGACTGAATCAAAGAAAAAATCCAATCAAGACTTAGCTGGATAGCCATTGCCCCAATTTTTTCTCCCTCTTGACTAACCATTGGCACACTTAAAAAAACAGAAAGTAAATCATTAGAAGAGGCAACACGCTCCAAGTCAGAAAAGTTACTCGTTCCATTCTTTAGAGTTAATAAAAGGGCGTCAGAAAACAGAGTGCCTGCATAAACACCGTCGCCGAACAAAGCATTTGTCCCTAAGTCATTGTTATTTTCAACACTGTAAAGAATGTTTCCGGCCAAATCTATCAGAAACAAATTGTAGATATAATCATAACGATGATGCAAAGCGATCAAGTCATCCTGAAGCTCATCTACCCGAATAACCCAGTCATATTGTTGAACATATTCACTTAATGGTTTTTCACTTAAGGCATAACCTTCACTTAAACGACTTAATAGCTGCCCACTCAATTGTGCTTCAGCATAACTATTTAAATCAATGAAACGATCATCAAACCAGCTCTCGACTAATTTTGCTTTCAAATTAGCACTTTGCTCCAGTTGATTGGTGGCAAGCTCACTTAGATGTTGCTCCGCTTTCTGGAAACTAACCCATAAGACAATAATGACAGGGAGTAATGACAACAATAAAAACCATAGCAACAAGCCTTGACGTAGACTACGGTTTTTTCCTTTAGGTAATTCATTTGGTGATTTACTCATTCATCCGCCAATAATTGAACAGCAAACTGGGGAGCCGAGAATTCATCAATATTTACCGGTTTCTTAAGAATTTTTCCTTCAATCGCAAAATCCATAATTTGCTTCAGGCCTTCTTTATCAATATTCAGATTATTGTAATTAATGACACCCAAATTAGGATCAAGGCTAGCAATAATCGCTTCTCTATTGTGTGCTGGGATATGTTTACGAATAATTTCTACCATGGCCTCTAATGCCTCACCACCCTCGGTTCTGGCCTCTTCAATATCTGCACCGGCTTGATGAATGTAATACATAACTTCTTTAAGGGCTTTCTGCTTTGTATTAATAGCGTTATCGGTTGCCAAAGTAATACATTCAACATGACCATTATCCCAAGGCATCACATCTTTAGAGTACCAGGCTATATGCCCGTATCCACCGGTTTCAACTACATCAGCCCAAGGTAGTGATTGCTCGAATGCGGCGGGTAAAGACCGATTACTCTTACCCTTAATAAAACCAGGTGCTTTTGGTGGTGGAACAGAGATCGCTAATACATCAGCATCATCCCTCGGTGATAACGCTAAACTTAGACTATGCTCTTTTAAATAACGATATAGAACGACACTATGAGTAGAAAGCAAATGAGGCATTCCTATTTGAGTTGCTTCACCAGACTGCTGCTTAAATGTACGTAAAGCCCGGGCTACTGCATCATCAGGTTTTCGCTCACTCCGAAGCTTGGGAAGCTGAAGCTGTTGGTTAATATGCTCATTAACCGCAAGAGCATTTCCATCACGATGCATCAACCCGACCCACCGGAAATGTGGCTTTTCATTAAACATATCCATGGCTAAAGGACTCATCACAAACGCCATATCAACTTCACCTGATTGAAAATAGGCTCGTAGAAAATCCCAGTTTTTCATTTGTTCTATTTGAAAATCTGCATATTTCATTTGGGGGGCATACCGTTCATAAGCAATCAATGCGGCATAATGGTCTGCAAGAGGTATATATAAAGACTTTATTACTTCACGCGTACCGGCAACTGAAACAGCCGCCCCTATCATTAAGCTTAAACCTAATACAAAAATAGGCACGAAACGTTTCTTACAAGCCGCCATGTCAAACGAGTCTCAAAAATTTGAAATATGTTTAACAAGCATAGTATAAATTTTACACTTTATTCAGGGATCAATATAAGAATCGGCACGGTAAGAATCAGCGCTTACAAAAAGCATTAATAATGGCGCCAACTAGAATAAATCCGCCGCCTAGTGAGACCCATATATCAGGAATTTCATCAAAGATCATCCAACCAAGTAATACGGCAAAAATGACTTGTAGGTAGGAGAAAGCCGTTGCTCTACCCGCGGTTTCTGTTTTCATTGCTTTGGTTAAACCTATTTGACCAACTTGGGTAAATATTCCAACCATTAATAACGACCCCCACGCCCAACCGGTTGGCATTACAAAATCATTTCCCAACAAACTAAGGGATACAGGTAAAGCAATCAGGGGAAAGTAAAAAATAATAACGGACGCATCTTCCGTTTCATTTAATTTTCGTACCAGCACGTATGCCACGGCACTACCAAAAGCACCAAGAATTGCAGCCCCCATTGCAATATAAGAGAATTCATCTTCAGCCACTCCAAATAACAATGCCGGGCGAGCAATAAACAACAAGCCTATAAAGCTAAAGATAATACTCAGCATAACAGACACATGAATGCGCTCTTTTAAAAACATCAATGCAAGTATTGCAGTAAACATGGGGTGCAAGTATTGTAAAACGGTCGCCTCAGCTAAAGGCATGTGTGTAATCGCATAGTAGACACACATCAAAGCTAATGCGCCCACAGTACCTCGTGAAAGTAGCAGTAGCTTTTTACGGCCAAGCAAGGAAATGCCTTTTCGCCTCACGTCGATATAACTTAAAAACAATGAAACGAATGCTCTCGCGGCTACAATTTCTAAAACAGGAATCCCTTGACCACTCGCAAATTTAACGCAAACCGCCATAATCGAAAAGCCAAATGCACTAAGCATCATATAGCGCATCCCCATCGTAAGCCCTAGACGGTGATTTTTTTGAGAAAATTTTGAAAACAAAATTTAGCCTTTTATATGGATTTACACCAAAAATGAAATATTATGAAAATTATTCAGGGCATTCTATGCCAATCATCGCTATATTACTGCTTTGATAATTTATAAAAGGTAAGTTACAAATTAATGGTCAACTTTCTTCAGTTTTTTCAAAATAATTGGCTTAATATCTCTGCGGCATTATGGTTTTTATTTTGCTTCAATGGTTACATGTACTATGCAAAACTGCATAGTTTTGATCGCCCCTGCCTAGCTTCCGCATTACATCAATATCGACACCAATGGATGTTACGAATGCTTACCAGAGAAATGCGTATCGCAGATAATGCTGCCATTGCAAATCTTGAAAAGAGTGTCGCATTTTTTGCATCAACCACGATGCTAATTTTAGCAGGCTTGATGACCATTTTAGGCTCTACAGAAAAAGCAATCGGATTAATGGAGGGGTTTCCCTTTTCAATACCTGCAAGCCGTACTGAGTGGGAGGTCAAAATAGTCATGCTGATTCTTGTATTTGTATATGCTTTTTTTAAATTTACCTGGAGTTTAAGGCAGTATGGTTTTGTGACGATTATGGTTGGCGCTGCACCACTTCAGGATAAGGAACATTTAGAAGAACAACGTGAGGCACTCGCCAAACGAATTGCATCAATGATATCCATGGCGGCTAATAACTTTAATATTGGTCTTCGGACTTATTATTATTCAATCGCTATATTAACGTGGTTTATTAACCCTTGGGTTTTTATCATCAGTACTGCAGCAATTGTATTCATTCTTTATCGACGGGAATTTAAGTCATCCACCCTTAAAATATTAATGATGGATGACCATAAAACAGACAAGCAAATATCAAAACCTTAGAAGCCATACCCTAAAGAAACATAGGATGTGTCTTCAGAGTTTTGCATAATAATTTGAACAGCCCATATCCTTAGACCTAGTTCAACACTCAAACCACCTAAACCACTTCCATGCTTTCTAGGATTATCAGAATCTAGGAAGTTGTAGGATAAACCCATATCAACACTAAAGAATGAAGAGCCGCTGGTATAACCCACGTTAATTTTCTCACCCTTTGTGCCTAAACCAAAACGCATGGTGGGGCCTTCAAATGCAGCACCTTGCCGCTTAAAATAAGAAGCACCAAAGTAATGGGTGTGGCCTATCAGGTTATCGCCATCGACGTAAATATAACGGGGAGTCCAGCCTTTAATCTCAAACTCTGCAAAAGCATTAAAAGAACAAAGTGTAAGAAAAGTAAGTAACAATATTTTATTCATAAGTCTGTTGCGTAATTCCATGTCAGCGACTACTAAAAAGATGAAAGCGAAAATAGAATTGGAAGCCTACTATATTGGCGAACATGAAACCAAGAACCATGCCTCCTATTTCTATCAAAGTTAGCCAATTCATTCATACGCAGCTTGAAAAACTCAAATAAATAAATACCTTCCACCACTCGCCATTGAGATGGTTATCAAACCTAGTAATAAATTAACCCCAATAATGACTCGAATTTTATTTAAAATCACTCCCGCTTCCGGCCACGACTGTGCCTGAACAAGCTGTTTCAATTTACCAAAAAGCGCAAAATAAACATGCAGGTATAAACCAATCATTAAATAACCCAAACCCAACATTACGTGCACATGCTTACCAACATTTGCCATGCCACCATATACTGCGATCATACCGTGGCCCGACATCACAATAACGATCACAGACAACCATACCCAAGGAAAAAATCGTTGAAAAACACCACACCAAAGAGGCAGACGTAAGTTAGGTTCTAATAAGGCACCAGCAACAGGCCTCAAACAAATATACGCAAAGAACATCCCACCAACCCAAATAACGGCTGATAGTAAGTGAATTGTAAGTAGTAGCCCTGACATGAAGTAACCCCTTTGATCTTAATTAGAATATTAAAATCGCTACCCTAACACAGAAGTCTCATCAAAGAAGGAAAGGAATTTTGAGGTAACCTAAATTTCAGGCAAAAAAAATCCCAGCAAATGCTGGGAAAACAAGAGTACACATGAAATAAGGTTAATTTGAGCAAGTCGGGCCTGAATCGGCTTACTCAAATTTGATGTTGTAATAATAGGACAGGTAAAAAGAGAAGTCTGTTGGTAAACAATTGCAAAATGTAATTTTATATTAATGGAGAAAAAAAGGCGGAAAAGTTATTTCCCTTTTAAAGCTTTAATGACCTCTACAACCCAGTCACTTGCTTCTTGATAAGTATTCAATAGCTCACTTGGTATATCTTGTATGTTTTGAGGCTCTTGTGCTGCAGTATATTCTAATGTACATACTGAATTTAAAACCTCCCCAAGATCACCTCCACTCTCTAAAACAGCATGATTCACCGTATCAGACAAACTTACCTGAGTTAGAAAATCACGCGCAGATACTTTTAACAAAATATCAACACCTGATAATAAACCAACCAAGAATGCTGAAGAGGACGTATCTGCCAAACTAGAATTATTTCGACAGAATATTTCACAAGCTTTCGCTCTTTGCAGAACCAAACGACAAGCCTCAATATGTACATTCCCATTAGATAGGAAAGCAATCATCATCGCCCACTGACGGAGCATATCAACCCCTAAATAAACCAAAGCAGCCTGAAGGTCATCGACAGGTCTTGGTAAAGAAAACAAGGAGCTATTGATAATTTTCAACATTTGTACCGTCAACTTCGGGTCTTGACTTACTAGTTCAGCGATTTCCTGCATCGTAATTCCAGGCCGGTCCAGCTCTTTCAATAACCTAATGGTAATGGCTGTGCCTGGTCGGATAGAGCTCCCCATGACAGGTTTAGGTTTGGCTAAGAAATGACCTTGAACCAAATCAAATCCTGCAGCCGTACAGAGCTCAAAAACTTCCTCATTTTCAACACGCTTAGCAACCCAACGCCTCCCCCGCTTATTAACCTTGCTCATTTCATCAACCACAAAGTCATGATCAAATGTCAGCATATCGACCTTAACGTAGTCCATAATAAGGATAAACTCATCCCATTTAGCATCAAAGTCATAACAATCTAGAGCGAAAGTAAACCCAAGTTTTTTCCAGGCAAGAACAGCTTCGGTTAAAGCTTCTGACGGCTCTACCCCCTCAGTAAGTTCAATTATCACACTTTCAGGAGAAACAGGAAGTGAGTCAAATTCAAGTACAAACTGACTATCAACATTAATAAAAACAGGTAATTTGGATTCGTTTGCCTGCTCAGACACGCTGGCGCAATAGTTAACTAACACCTGACTCGTTGCAATCTCTCCCCCAAAGTCAGCCGCAGACGAGCCCATAGGTGTCCGAAACAGCAATTCATTGGCATGGCAATTCTTCTCCATGTCGTAAACAGCTTGTTTTGCTAAAAGTATATACTCAGGTACCAAGACAGACATTTTTCCAAAGCCAATTTATGTACAGAATTGAAATCAGTATTTATAATACATAAAGCCTAGACGCCTAAGCAGTCAAAATCCATTCAAATTAGATTTTTACTCAGATAAATCTAACCTTTTTTCTATTTTGCTTAATAAGTAATATAAAACTAGATTTTTAACTATATACAACCATAATAGAGTTATTGCTATTCATTGAGTAGACGACAATGGCTGTACAACTCTAAGTTTGATATTCATGAAAATACAAAACATCTTCACTTTACTAAAACGCTTGACGAAGCAGACCAGTGTTAAAGAACTGGTCAACGAATTAACTGAACTGTTAATTGAGAATTTCTCCGGCGTACAACTCACTGTTTATGAACTTCAGGCAACCCGTGAAGAGGGTAGTAAAGTACAAAGACTTGTTTGTATTGACTGTTTGAACCCTGAAGATGTTATCATTCTCGACGATGATAAAGACTTAAATGATGCTTATGTCAACGCACATGAAACTACTAGCAGCTGCGAACTAAAAAAAATTAAACTAATTTTTCCGGTTGTTCTATATGACAAATCAATATCTCACTTAATTACCATCAAGCATTCATATCCTGATGGAAGCGGCGCCGATTTATTAATTGGGCTAATGCAGATTTTTACGGATATTTTTCGAAGCCTGCATGAGAAGGGCTACGACCCCCTGACTCGAATATTAAACCGACAAGCCTTTGACCAAGTTGCCTCAGACCTGTCTTATGCCGATACACCTTCTCATAATACTGGCACTGATAGGTCATTCAAAGCTATTGCGATTCTTGATATTGATAAATTCAAATTAATTAATGACAATTACGGACATGCAATTGGCGATGAAACGCTCGTACTATTTGCACAAACGATCCGCTCGGTTCTAAGACAAAACGACCTATTCTTCCGTTATGGCGGTGAGGAATTCGTAGTATTAGTAAAAGAAGCACATTCTGAACAAGCCCTTACAGCTCTTGAACGCTGTCGTGCAGCTGTTGAAGCGAGACGATTCCCACAAGTAGGCCAAGTCACTGTGAGTATCGGATACGCCGAATTAGACTCAAAATCACAACTTGCCAGCGTACTTTCAAAAGCAGATAAAGCCCTCTACTACATAAAAAATAATGGGCGAAATCAGGTACAATCTTACGAACATTTATTAAACGAAGGCTTGCTGGAAGAGGTGAAATCAATCGAAGGCTCTGCTGACTTCTGGGATTAAAATGCTAAGACCCTATTCATTAATCAATTCTCATGGCAAACCTCATTTTGGTCATTTCGCACAGCCAGTCAATGAAGTAAATGTTAAGAAC
The DNA here is from genome assembly GCA_913020495.1 of uncultured Oleiphilus sp. Lineage (GTDB taxonomy): Bacteria > Pseudomonadota > Gammaproteobacteria > Pseudomonadales > Oleiphilaceae > PZPK01. Next base: position 21,665 of record CAJWBJ010000043.1, on the reverse strand, counting down.
ACTGATTACAGAACCCCTATGAATACACCTGCGGGTAAGTGGAAAAAACACTTCAATTTCAAACAGTTCCAGTATTTTGGTGGAATTAGTGATGATTTAATTTTTGGCTGTGCATTAGCAGATCTTCGTTATATCGGCGCTGTTTTTGTTTATGTTTACCGATTATCTGATGGACAGATGAAAACTTGGCAATTCAAGAAACCCTTGTCACTCGGCTTAGACCTAACGAATCGTCCGGATAATGGCGTCAGCACTTTTAAATCAGGAAAGCGTAATATTCAAATGCGCTACCAATTAAATTCTCAAGGTGAACGTCGTAAAACTTTGAGCATTGATTTAGGCTCAGAACTTAAAGTTCAAGCTAAAATGATAGAAAGCAGCGATTTCCAAACGATGGCACTTTGCACCCCTACAGCTGTGAATGGCTGGGTGTATGCTCAAAAAACAGCTGCACTAAATGTTTTAGGCCAAGTTGAATGCGAATTAGGAAATTTCGACCTGAAACAATCGAATTGCTATGGTCATCATGATTTTTCTGCAGGCTATATGCGTCGAGAGACATTCTGGAACTGGGCATGTTTTTCAGGCAAAGGAATGTCAGGCAACAAAACCCAAACACCTATACTTGGTTTAAATGTTTCATGGGGCGTTAACGAGACAGGTTACTCAGAAAACTGTTTTTGGGTCGGTAACGACTTACACACACTTCCTCAAGTACAATTTAAATTTGACCGGGATGACGCTAATTCCAACTGGCGAATCAGCAGCCAAAACCAACAAATAAATCTCAGTTTTAAGCCTGAAGGCATGCATAAAGAGCGATTAAATGCCGGAATTATGGCCACTAACTTCAAACAAATATTCGGTCGATTTAATGGCCACCTAATCACTAAAGATGGCCAACGTTTTGAAATTGAAAACCAGTATGGCTTTGTAGAAGATCAATATTCTAAATGGTAAACCTAAGGGTTATTGGTCCCTATTACCCCCTTATTTAGAGCGCCAAACACTCCCTCCAAGCCAAATCATACGCAGCTTCTTCTTCATCGACTCAATAAACTCATTCTGATAGTTCGCACTAGAATCACTCAAGTCTAAAATATCAATCGTTGCATCAAACACAGTTGAAACAATTAACTGAGACATCATCTCTCTATCTTGACTCGACATCTCAGACAAAAAGGGTACAGACCTAATATCAGAAGAAAGCTCATTCTCAAAGTACTTCAACTCATTACGAATCGCTTGCCTCAAAACAGGAGTACCGCCTGTTCGACATTGAGACATAAAATAAAAGTGGCTTTTATGCTGGCAAACAAAATCGACATAAACTTCAATCGAGCTATGTAGCAAGCCTTTTTTGTAACCATCCTTTTGACGCGCAGCCCTCATCATTTTCCGCAAAACTAAACCCAAGTCATCAACAACATTTAGTCCTAACTCTTCCATGTCAGTAAAATGGCGATAGAAAGAAGTAGGTACAAGCCCTGCGTTTTTGGCAACTTCTCTTAAACTAACACTAGCAAAATTACTCCCCGCTCCAACAATACTTAAAGCGGCATCAATCAGCGACTGCCTTGTTAAGCTCTTTTTTTCTTCACGACTTAGCATATATTCTTTTCCGTATTCATTTCAGGCAACCAACCAACGACACAAAACAGTGTTCATGTGTACACTACATTTCAAGTTACATTTTTATTAGAGTGTATAATATACTGAATATAGTATTCTTTAAAGTACACACTCACTAACAAACAAACTCAGAGTACAAGTGTTGACTATTATTATATTTTATTCTAAATTGAGGATCATATTTTTTTCAATTTCGCTTAATTGGAGCCATGCATGACGCACACAAAAAGTAGCCAAAAACTTGCTAAGCAACTACTAGAATTACATCTACAGCACGAACTGGCTGCTTTTAGTCCCGACACACTGATCGAGTGGGTCCGAAATGAATCAGACCCACTATTTAATTGGCTTAGAACAATACCGCTTAATAGCCTCGTAACAGCCGAACAAATAAAAACAGTTATTCAAACCAATGTTGTTGAAGATGATGTACCGGGAGCAATCGCTGAAATCGCAGGTGAAGCAGCTACACAGCTATTTACTTCTTCCCAGCATAAAAACACCAAACTCAACAAGATTATCACGCGTAGTGAATTTGAAGGCTTTGTCGACAAACTAATTGAACTTGAAGAACAAAGAAAGCAAGGTTTAGATAAAGTTATCGACCTTCCCTTGTATGGAGATTTAATCTCCGGCGTAGTATACCAAGCAATTACCCGCTACATTTATGAAAGCAATATCCTCAGTAAAAAAGTGCCCGGCGTTTCTTCAATGCTAAAGATGAGTAAAAATGTACTCAACAAAGCAGCCCCAAAGCTTGGCAGTGGTTTTGAAGACAGTGTTAAAACATATATCGCAAATAGTTTAGAGTTTATTTTAGAAGAAAGTAAATCATTCCTGAATGAATCTGTTACGGATGAGCAATTAAAATCATCAGCTCTGGACCTCTGGGATATGGTAGAAGACCGGACATTAGGTGAGTTTCAACAAGGAATGAATAGCATAGACCTTTCCGAGTTTGTGGTACTTGGCTATGAGTTCTGGCGCCACTTTCGTAAAACAGATTATTTTAAACACTGCTATGAAACCGTTGTAGATTATTTCTTCGATAAGTACGGCGCCGTTGAATTTGGGACTTTGCTCGATGATTTGATGATCACACCAGAACGTGTAATGAAAGAGGTTGAGCTATTCGCACCACAAGTTTTAAATACATTAATTGAAAGCGGACAACTTGAAGGACTAATAAGACGACGCCTAGAAGCATTTTATAATTCTGAAGCGGCATTAAACTGCCTAGCTAAATAGATCAGCTTCCCCTGAGCGGTGCGAAGTACGCACCGCAATAAATCATTAAACTACACTTTAGAAGACTCCTCTTTTCTGCTACTCAACTTACGCACTAACACATAAAAAACTGGCGTCAGTAGCAATCCAAAGAACGTCACACCAATCATACCTGAGAATACTGCCACCCCCATTGCATGTCGCATTTCAGCGCCCGCTCCGGTAGATATAACCAAAGGCACCACCCCCATAATAAATGCCAGAGAAGTCATTAAAATAGGCCTTAACCGTAAACGACTTGCTTCAAAAACAGCCTCTTTGATTGATAAACCCTGATCCTCTTTTTCTTTCGCAAATTCAACAATCAAGATAGCATTCTTGGTAGCCAAACCGACCAGAACAATGAGGCTAATTTGCGTAAAGATATTATTATCCCCTCCATCCAATAACACCCCTGTCATCGCAGACAATAGCGTCATGGGAACAATTAAAATAATAGCCAAAGGTAAAGACCAGCTTTCATATTGAGCCGCTAATACCAAGAATACGAGCAAGACAACAAGAGGAAAAATATATAAAGCCGTATTACCAGCCAGTATCTGCTGGAAGGTTAAATCCGTCCATTCATACGCCATGCCTTCTGGAAGGTTTTCATCTAATAATTTAGTCATTGCGGCCTGTGCTTGACCACTACTAACTCCCGCTGGCGAGGCATTTATATCAGCAGCAGGAAAACCATTATAGTGCATGACTCTATCTGGCCCAGCAGAATGACTCACCTTAATAAAGGCTCCCAAAGGAACCATATCACCATTTCGGTTACGCACTTTAAGTTTTGAAATCTGGCTTTCATCTACCCTAAACTGTTGATCAGCCTGAATATTCACTTGATAAGTGCGCCCAAAGAAATTTACGTCATTCACGTAAACAGAACCCATATACACCTGTAACGTTTCAAAAATTTCATTGATAGCAACGCCATGAACCTTGGCTTTTTCACGATCCACTTCTACATGCAACTGAGGTACATTTACCTGAAAACTTGAATAGATTTGAGTTAGACCCGGCGTGCCCCAGGCTTTTTGTACAATGTTCTGCGTTTCTGCATATAACGCCTCATATCCAAGGTTGGCACGATCCTCGATCTGTAATTTGAATCCTCCTGTTGTTCCCAGCCCCATAACCGGTGGTGGAGGTATCACCAAAACAAACGCATCTTGAATCACCGAAAATTTTTGATTCAATTGCATTGAAATATCATCGGCAGATGAACCTGGCTCTAAACGTTCTGAAAAAGGCTTCAAAGTCACAAACACAACACCCGAACTAGAACTGTTAGTAAAGCCATTCACTGACAGGCCTGGAAAAGCAACCGATGATTCAACACCAGGGTGCTCTAAAGCCAACGATGACATTTGACGAATAACGGCTTCAGTCCTATCTAAATTAGCGGCATCAGGCAATTGTGCAAACGCAATCAAATACATTTTATCTTGAGGCGGAACAAAGCCAGTAGGCGTACTTTGGAACTGTTCATAAGTGAGCGCCATCAAGCCAGCATAGAGCACTAAAACAATAGCTGACCCACGTACGATTCTTTTTAATGATCCTGTGTAAAGTCGCGTCAATCCACTAAAAAATCGGTTAAAAGGTCTAAATACAATTTTTCCAAAAATTCCGTCCAATAATCGACTCAACAAGTCCTTTTTTCCATCATGAGGTTTAAGTAATACCGCGGCTAAAGCGGGGCTCAGAGTCAGTGAATTAAAGGTAGAAATGATCGTAGAAATCGCAATAGTCAAAGCAAACTGTTTATAGAACTGCCCGGTTAAACCTGAGATGAATGCCGTTGGAATAAATACGGCGCTTAACACTAAAGATGTCGCAATAATTGGCCCTGTCACCTCTTTCATTGCCTGCTCTGTTGCTGCTATAGATGACTTACCCAACGCTATATTTCGCTCTACATTTTCAACCACAACAATCGCATCATCAACAACAATCCCTATCGCCAAAACCAAACCAAATAAAGATAAGGCATTTAGTGAAAAACCAAACAAATGCATAATGGCGAAAGTACCCACCAAAGATACCGGCACTGCAACCAAGGGAATAATCGATGCTCGCCATGTTTGTAAAAACACCACAACGACGATCACCACCAGCATAATAGCTTCTAACAAGGTGATAACTACTGACTTGATTGAATCTCTTACAAAGATCGTCGGATCATAAACGATTTGATATTCAATCCCTTCCGGGAAACTCGCTTTCAGCTCTTCCATTCTCTGGCGAACAGAATCAGAGATTTCAATTGCATTCGAACCAGGTCGCTGGAAGATGGGAATTGCCGCCGCAGGCTGGTTATCCAGCAATGAACGCAAGGCATAAGAGTTTGAGCCTAACTCAATTCTCGCGACGTCTTTTAATTTTGTCATAGCGCCATTACTACCAACACGAACAACAATATTTTCAAATTCTTCAACCGACTCTAGACGCCCTTTGACGTTAATCAGTAATTGAAAAGGGTTTTCACTCGCGTTCGGTGGTGAGCCAATTGAACCAGCAGCGGCTTGCCTATTTTGCTCACGAATGGCAGCAACCACTTCTTGAGTGGATAAACTCAAAGCCGAAATTTTTTCTGGATTCAACCAAACACGAATCGCATAATCACCTGCGCCAAAAACACTGACACTTCCAACGCCCTCAATTCTGGCAAGCTCATCTTTAACATTTAAAACTGCAAAATTTGAAAGGTAGAGCATATCGTAACGCTCATCGGGTGAAAGTAGATGCACCACCATGGTTAAATCGGGGGAAGATTTTTCAGTTGTTACCCCCAAGCGCTGCACCTCTTCAGGCAATCGAGGCAAAGCCCGACTTACCCTGTTTTGAATCTCAACCTGAGCATCATTGATATTCGTTCCCAAGGCAAAAGTTACGGTAATCCCCAGACGCCCGTCAGCAGTTGATTGGGAAGATAGATACAACATATTTTCAACGCCATTGATTGCCTGTTCTAAAGGCGATGCAACTGTATCAGCAATGACCTCGGGATTAGCACCGGGATAAATCGCATTGACGACAACAGTCGGCGGCACCACCTCAGGATATTCAGAAATTGGCAACTCAAATACAGCCATGGCGCCAGCAAGAAAGATCATCATCGAAAGTACGCCCGCGAAAATCGGACGATGAATAAAAAACTGTGAAATATTCATAAAGAAGTCCTATTTCAACCTTGTGATGGAAGTGAATCCATCTCCTCTAATACTGAAGCGGATACCATATCAATCATTGTTGGACTTACTTTCCCCCCAGGTCTGGCACGCTGCAAACCTTTTACAATAATTACATCATCGGGAGATAACCCTGATTGGATAGCACGCAAGCCACCTAAGCGTTTACCTAACGTCACGGAGCGGTATTCCACTTTATCTTCTGCAGCTAAAACGAGTACAAATTTGTGGTTCAAGTCAGTGCCAATTGCTTTTTCATCAATCAGAATACTTTCACGCGGTGCACTCACACGTAATTTCAGGCGAGCAAACATTCCTGGCGTTAAGGTACCTGGTTTATTATTGAACACTGCTCTTATCCTGATAGTTCCGGTACTGATGTCGATTTGGTTATCAACAAAGTCAACGACACCTTGGTAAGCATACTTCACATCGTTCGTTAAACTCATTACTACAGGCTTATTATTGATAGAAAGCCCTTTAGATTCAGAAAGTGCTTTTATACGAATATATACGGGCTCGTCCACATCGAAATAGGCATACATTTGCTCAATAGAAACCAGAGTGGTTAGTTTACTTTCGCCCTGAGAAACATAGTTACCCTTGGTAATGTTAGCCCGAGATACCCTTCCAGAAATCGGTGCCTTCACATTGGTGTAACTTAAATTCAACTTGGCATTCCGTAATGCCGCTTTCACGCTGTCAGCATCTGCACGTGCTTTGGTTAATTGAGTATTACGGTTGTCGAGAAGCTCTTGAGATATCGCATTAGTTTGTTTCAGACTTGAAGCGCGCTGCAGGTCTCGTTGAGCCAAGTCTATTTGAGCCTGAGCGCTTTTTAACTCAGCCTTCAAACGACTAACCTCTGTACGAAAAGGACGAGCATCAATTCTAAATAACAACTGGCCTTCTTCTACCAATGCGCCTTCTTTAAAATCAACGCTTTCAATGTACCCTGAAACTCTTGGTCTTAACTCAACATTTCTGACCGCCTCCAAGCGCCCAGTAAACTCTTCCCACTCACTAATTTCTTTTTGGAGCACTTGTGCGACACTCACTGCAGGAGGCGGCATAGACATTGGTGCCGCTGGCGCTGGAGACTCTTCACTGCATGCATTTAACAGCAAAATACTTCCTAGGCTAACGAGAAATACACCAATCTTAATCACCTTATTCATTCTTAACTCCTACTTATTTTTTAGACTCAGTGCTATGATTCTTTGCAAATTTATAAGCTATATTTTTAAAAACCTATAACTCTATGTTTTTAAGTTCATGTATGCCAATTATTTGCACCAAATTACCAAAACACTGAATTCTACAAATAGCATAATCAATGCGGCTAACGTTAAGTCCTGAGAAAAAATGACCTCACAACAAACAGACTATCCTGAACACGAACCAGAGCAAGAAACCCTGGATATTATTTATCAGGACGAGTATTTGGTTGCGATTCAAAAACCCGCAGGATTATTGGTCCATAAGAGCCCTATTGACCGACATGAAAAACGTTATGCGATGAAAATTTTGCGCAACCAAATTGGCCAATGGGTTTACCCAGTACACCGCCTAGACAAACCAACGTCAGGTCTACTGTTGTTTACACTAGACAAAGAGAGCGCAAAACAGGTGAGCCAACAATTTGAACAGCATTCAATAGAAAAGGAATACCTAGCCATCGTACGTGGTTTTACAAAGACCGAAGGCACCATAGATTACCCACTAAACGAAATTGCTGTCTTTAAACATCTCGAGAAGAGTGTAGAACAAAAAGAAGCAAAAGATTCTATTACTCACTACAAAACACTCAAACAATATATCTTGCCCTATTCAGATGGCCATTTTGAGAAATGTCGTTATTCTTTAGTGAAGCTATTTCCCAAAACAGGACGTAAACATCAAATCAGGCGCCACCTTAAACACATCAGTCACCCTATTGTAGGCGATGTAAAGCATGGGAGAGGAGAGCATAATCGATTATTTAAAACCCATATGGACAGTCACCGCTTATTACTTGCGGCTCAAACAATGACTCTCACTCATCCAGTGACGAATGAACGCTTAAATTTAGAATGCCCTTTAGAAGAAAATTTTCAACAGTTATTGAATCGCTTAAACCAGTTCGAACAAAAAATTATTTAAGAGCCATACATGAACATCAATCATCTTTCTGCTTCAAACATTGACCAACAACACATTTGGCACCCTTATAGTGCCATTGGAGCCGGTCATTCAGTTTTCCATGTCGCATCCGCCGATGGCTGCATTCTCAAGCTACAAGATGGCCGCGAGCTGATTGATGGCATGGCATCTTGGTGGAGTGTTATTCATGGTTACAATAACCCTCAAATAAATGAAGCATTAAAGAAACAACTAGACCTTATGTCACATGTGATGTTTGGCGGTTTAACACATGATCCGGCAATTAAGTTGGCAACCAAGCTAATTGAAATTACACCCCCGACTTTAGAAACAGTTTTTTTCTCTGATTCAGGCTCTGTTGCTGTTGAAGTAGCCATGAAAATGGCCATTCAGTATTGGGCAAGTAAAAACCTACCTCAAAAACAGCACTTTATATCTGCCCGGAATGGTTACCACGGCGACACTCTGGGAACGATGTCTGTCTGTGACCCAGTGACAGGTATGCACTCTCTATTTTCAAAAACGCTGACACAGCAATATTTTATACCTGCACCTCAAACACCATTTGGTGAGAGCTGTGACGAGTCAGAATTGACAGACCTTCGGCAAACTTTAGAAAATCACCACCATGATATTTCAGCCATTATTATCGAACCTATAGTTCAAGGTGCGGGCGGTATGCGGTTTTATTCTGCTGACTACCTTCAAAAAACAAGAGCACTCGCTGATGAATTTGGCGTTTTACTTATCTTTGATGAAATTGCTACAGGTTTTGGTCGAACCGGAAAATTGTTTGCTTGTGAGCATACCAGCATAACACCTGACATCATGTGCATAGGCAAGGCATTGACAGGCGGCTATATGACCCTTGCCGCCACCCTAACAACCCGCGACATTAGTGAAACCATTAGTTCAGGTGATCCAGGGATATTTATGCATGGCCCGACATTCATGGCCAATCCTCTCGCCTGTACCGCAGCACTAGTCAGCACAACACTATTGCTGGAATCACCTTGGGAAAAACGAATTGATAATATCGAACAACAATTAAAGCAGGGTTTAGAACAGTGCATCACCCTTCCTAATGTTCAACAGGTACGTGTATTAGGAGGGATTGGCGTAGTAGAATTGAATGAAAGTGTTGATATGCGTACTATTCAACCACTATTTGTGGAACAAGGAGTATGGATACGCCCCTTTGGGAAGCTTGTTTATGTGATGCCACCTTACATAATCAAGGACGCACAATTAAAAACATTATGCGATGCGATTTATCATGTTATCAGCGCCCTATAGTGCGCCAAACATAATAATCCAAGCACAATAATCTAAATACAAGGTCAATCCGTTGAATTCCAAACCCCTAGCCTCTTCAGCTGTCATTATTTTTAATCCTTTTGCCGGTAGAGGCAAAGCGCCAAATATTGCACGAAAAGCAAGAACTCATTTAGAACAAAGTGGTTGGGAAGTGAAGTCAGTTATCGCGACCGCATATGCTGGCCATACCGAAAAAGTTCTAGCCAGCGAATGGGGCAAAAAAGTTCAACTCATTGTTCTAGTTGGCGGTGACGGGACGTTAAGAGAGTTAGTTGCCGGCCTTTGGGCCGTCAAATTAGAAACTGAAATTGGCTTTATTCCAATGGGAAATGCAAATGTCGTTGCCCGCGAATTAAACATCCCATTAAAGCCTGAAAGGGCAATTAAATTATTAACGACTGGTGAAAGCAAAAAAATAGATATTTGCGTATTGAAACAAAAGGATGAACAAGGCCTTATCTTCCTTGCAATGCTGGAAATTGGTTTTGGTGCAAAGGTCGTGCAGTTTGCGGATCAATTACGAAATGGAGCCCTTAAAGCTCTTTATCAACTTTGGGGCGATTTAGTCTACGCCATCGCCGGCGCTTTAGCTTTAAGAGGAATGAAGAGTGAATATTTCACAGCTGCTGTTGAACAAACAGATGAAACAGCTCTACCAAGCGCCACGATAAGCTCTTCTCATTGCGTTATTGCAAACATGCAGACCTATGCAAAAGGCTGGTCATTAACACCTGATGCAAAGTGTGATGATGGTTTGATTGATATCGCAATCAGTAAAAAAAGCAACGCATGGTCTATTATTAGTACCTTTTTAGCCGCTTCAAAAAAAAGAAAGCTTAAACCTTCACTGATGTCATACCAACAAACTAAACACGTTAGCATATCAAGCCATTCATCTTTGTTTGTTCAGGTCGATGGCGACCCTATTTCTTTTTCAGGTGAAGCTGATATTTGTATTGAAAGAGAAGCTTTTTCAATTCGGGTAAACGCTTCTTAAAATTAAGAAGCCAATACTGCATACTTACCATGAAACTTCACACAAGGTTTAAGCTGCTCATCAAGAACAGTTACATCTAAATTGAAAATTGCTTTACCGCGAGATTTATAGCTCTTTTCAATATGAACCAGCTCTTCTTCTATGGGGGAAGTAACACTCGCGACCAAACGGCCCTTAAGTGGCCGCAAATAGTTTATCTCACCTTTAGCAACGACTATATCACCCTTTAAGCCCAACTCTTTTGCTTTTAAGTCAGTCATCCCCCAAGCCGTAATCACACAGAGATTGTAAAGACTACCGCCAAAAGCAGTTCCTTTGTCATTAATATTCTTATCTAACGGTGCACTCACAACCAGTTTATTGCCGGTATATTCATCTACACAAATTCCAGCAGCTCTTGCCAAAGGTAGATGTTCCATTAAGAAAGCTTCTAGTTTTTTTAATGCTATTTTTTTATCTGGCATAGTATCCACTTTTAGGTTCTGCAAAAAGAAAAAGGAGGCTATATCGTTAAATATAAGCCTCCTTTATTCTATTGATGACAAGTAGAAATTCAATATGCTTTCATCGCACTAATATAGTATCAACAAATGCTTGGCTGAATTTTCAGGTCATTTTAGTAAATAACCTTATTCGCCTTCAGAAATCTCTTTCATACTTAACTTGATGCGACCACGGTTATCAACGTCCAAGACTTTCACTTTTACTTGCTGACCTTCAGATAGTACATCAGTTACTTTCTCAACACGTTCATTAGAAATTTGAGAAATATGAACTAAGCCATCCTTACCAGGCAAGATACTTACGAATGCTCCGAAATCAACAATACGCTCAACTTTACCGGTATAGATCTGGCCGATTTCAGCTTCTGCAGTGATACCAATAATCATATCGATCGCAGCTTGTGCACTCGCATTATCTTCACCGTACACTTTGATTGAGCCATCATCGTCGATATCAACTGACGCACCAGTTTGCTCTGTGATAGAGCGAATAGTTGCACCACCCTTACCAATCACGTCACGAATTTTATCTGAATGAACCTTCATCGTGCGCATTGCTGGCGCTTTTTCAGATAATTCTTCACGCGATGTTTCAAGAACCTTATTCATTTCACCAAGAATATGTATACGTGCATCGTGCGCTTGCTTCAATGCGATATCCATAATCTGTTCATTGATACCTTCGATCTTGATATCCATTTGTAAAGCAGTGATACCTTCGTCAGTACCCGCTACTTTAAAGTCCATATCACCTAAGTGATCTTCATCACCCAAGATGTCAGTAAGGACGGCAAACTCTTCACCTTCCTTAACAAGACCCATTGCAATTCCCGCAACTGGTGCAGCTAAAGGTACACCCGCATCCATCATTGCCAGGCTGCTTGCACAGACGCTTGCCATTGAGCTTGAACCGTTAGACTCTGTAATTTCTGAGACACAACGAACGGTGTACGGAAACTCTTCAGAAGTAGGCATAAGCGCCTGTAAACCACGTTTAGCTAGCTTACCGTGACCGATCTCACGACGCCCTGGAGGACCCATACGACCACATTCACCCACAGAGTATGGAGGGAAGTTGTAGTGAAGCATGAAACTTTCTTTGTACTCGCCTGCATAAGCATCGACAATTTGAGCGTCACGAGAAGTACCTAAAGTAGTCGCCACAATCGCTTGTGTCTCACCACGTGTAAAGAGTGCAGAACCGTGTGTATTTGGTAACACACCTACTTCTACTTCTATTCCACGAACGGTGCTGTTATCACGCCCATCGATACGAGGCTCACTCTTAATGATTCGACCACGAACAACTTGTTTTTCAAGCTTAGAGAAGTAGCTCTTAACATCTTCAGCTGAAGGAGAGTCGTCAGATTCTGTTACTAACTTCTCAACAGCTGCCGACTTTAATTCACCTAAAGCACTGTAACGAGCCATTTTATCACTAACTGAATAAGCAGCACTGATGCCTTCTGAGTATTCAGTTGCAATACTATCTGCTAAAGCAGTATTGATTGCTTCTGGTTCCCAATCCCACTTCTCTGTACCCACCTCTTCAGCAAATTCAGATACAGCAGTAACAATTGCCTGCATTTCTTGGTGAGCAAATAAAACGGCACCTAACATTTCGTCTTCAGTTAATTCTTTTGCTTCAGACTCAACCATTAATACTGCGTCTTTTGTACCCGCAACAACCATATTTAAAAGAGAATCTTCCAAGTATGCATTGGTTGGATTTAAGGTATAACCTTCTTCATCAGTAAAACCAACTCGTGCTGCACCGATAGGTCCATTAAATGGAATACCTGAGATAGCTAGTGCTGCAGATGTACCGATCATCGCTGCAATATCTGAATCATCAGTTTTATTCGCAGACATAACAGTACAAACTACCTGCACTTCATTCATAAACCCATTTGGGAATAATGGACGAATTGGACGATCAATCAATCGTGACGTTAACGTTTCTTTTTCAGAAGGTCGTGACTCACGCTTAATGTAACCACCAGGAATCTTACCAATCGCATACTGCTTTTCATTGTAGAATACTGACAATGGAAAGAAGCCTTGGCCTGGAACAGCTTTTTTAGCTGCAGTAACGGCAACTAACACTGCAATATCATCCATTGTGACTAAGACAGAACCAGTCGCTTGACGCGCAACTCTACCTGTTTCAATTGTTACTTCTGACTTACCATATTTAAATTTTTTAATGACCGGATTCACATCGGCTCCTTATACATATTAATTTTTTGATAATTACATTTAGCAAAATGACTACGACTAAAGCTTTACGTCTCAGAATTCTTTTGGTTTTTTCACAAAACTAAACTACGAAAAATACTTAACCTAAAAAACACTCAGACATAAAACTTTATGGCCTTCCACTAAACACGTTCTTCTTTCTATTCTCTACCTTATAAAACAAAAGAACCGGCGTATCTATCTTTCAAGATAAGCCGGCACTTAATTATCTACACTGTAGATGAAACAACACTAGGCTGTTTATCGACGTAGACCTAAACGAGCAATTAAATCAACATAACGTGCTGCGTTTTTACGCTTCAAGTAGTCCAACAACTTACGACGTTGGTTTACCATGCGAATCAAACCACGACGTGAATGATGGTCGTGCTTGTTACCCTTGAAGTGTGATTGCAATTTGTTGATATTAACTGTCAACAAAGCAACTTGTACTTCAGGAGAACCAGTATCGCCTTCAGCCTGCTGGTATTCACTTACTACTTTTGCTTTTTCTTCGGCATTAAGAGCCATTGTTATTTCCTCAATATGCGGTTAAAAAATCAGCCATGACCGCGCATATTTACAGTCAGGCGTCTTGAATTTTTGATCTTGTAGCATGATTTACATACTATTCAACGTTAAAATTTACCAAACGCTTCGGTTGAATCAAACCATTTTCAAGCACTTCAACAACTCCTGCAAAGGTATCTTGAGGAGCATTTTCATCATTTAAATCACTAGCGATATAGACACTTGCCATACCTACCTTAAGATCTAAGATTTTTGCGTCGGGTATTCTAACCGCTTGACCGAGTAATATCGACCTTGCAAGCTCATTATTTAGGCAAATCTTCGGGGTATTAGGTAATAAACACTCAGTTGGCCGGATATATTGGTCTAATTCAGGGTTTATCATGCCCTCCTCTGATTTTTCAGCCAAAGCATCAAGCATATCCATAGTCACAGACTCGTTTAGCGTGAAGTGGCCAGCCTTGAAACGGCGCAGCATGGAAACATGCCCACCACACCCTAACTGATTACCAATATCTTCAACCAAAGAACGAATATAGGTTCCTTTAGAACATTCAACCGTAAGATCTAATTCAGCTTCTCGATAAGCCTCAAGCTCCAAACGAAAAATCGTAATAGGTCTCGCTGGTCGCTCAATTGTAATACCCTTTCGGGCATATTCGTAAAGAGGCCGACCTTTATGCTTCAAAGCAGAATACATTGAAGGTACTTGATTAATGTCACCTTTAAAGGGCTCAAGGGCTGAAGCAATCGAGCTTTCAGATAACACCGGTACAGGATGAGTTGTAACCTGCTCACCCTCACTATCACCCGTAGTTCGAATATCGCCCAATGTCGCCGTTGTGTAATAGCCTTTATCTGCATCAAGTAAGTATTGAGAGTACTTGGTTGCTTCACCAAAACAAATAGGCAGTACACCCGTTGCAAGAGGGTCCAAACTGCCTGTGTGCCCTGCTTTCTGAGCCCCGAATAATCGACGCACTTTTTGTAAAGCAAAGTTGGAAGTCATTCCTTGGGGTTTATCTAATAGTAGAACGCCATCTAAAGGGCGCCCTTTACGTCTTCGAGCCAAACTATCTTAACCTTCGCTTTGATCGTTATCTTTTTTACGCGCTTGCTTGATCAGGTTATCTAACTGCCGACCGCGCTTAACAGACGCATCAAAATGAAAACGTAACTGAGGAATTGTTCTCAGACGAATCATACGACTCAATTCAGTACGCAAAAAACCAGCCGCACCATTAAGAATTTTAATGGTGGTCTTTACTTCTTCCGCATCTGCATCCAAATCTTCTGCCGTTAGCAAAGTTACATAGACATCTGAATAACCCAAGTCACGAGCAACCGTGACCTGATTAACAGTCACCATACCCAGCCGAGGATCTTTCAATGAAGATCGGATTAATTCAGATAGATCGCGTTGCATTTGGTCAGCAATACGATCAGTACGACTAAATTCTTGAGCCATAATTTTTTATATACCGTAAAACGCCAATTAGTTTAAAGTACGTTCAACGGAGATTTGATCGAAGACTTCAATCTTATCACCCACTTTCACGTCATAGTTCTTAACACCGATACCACATTCAGTACCCGAACGAACTTCATTAACATCATCTTTAAAACGACGCAGAGACTCTAATTCACCTTCAAAAATAACAATATCGTCGCGCAATACACGGATATTCTTATTACGATAAATCGTACCCTCAACTACGATACAACCAGCAACCTGTCCAAACTTAGGCGATTTAAAGGTTTCACGTACTTCGGCGATACCCACAATCACTTCTTTGAATTCAGGTGCCAACATACCGGTTAAGGCCTGCTTAACATGGTCAATAATTTCATAAATAACGCTGTAATAACGAAGATCCAAACCTTCTGCTTCTATAATCTTACGTGCAGTTGCATCAGCTCGAACGTTAAAACCAACAATTACTGCATTTGAAGCTAAAGCCAAGTTTGCGTCAGTGCCGGTAATACCACCTACACCACTCGCAACAATTCGAATTCTAACTTCATCATTACCAATTTCATTCAAGGAAGCAGTAAGCGCTTCTAATGAACCACGAACATCAGTCTTTAGAACAATATTAAGGAAATTCACTTCCTCCTTACCCATGTTCTCAAACATATTTTCAAGCTTGGCGGCTTGCTGGCGATTCATTCGGTCTTGACGAATTTTCTCATCACGGAATTCAGCGACTTCACGTGCTTTACGCTCATCAGCCACTACAACAAACTCATCACCGGCATCAGGTGTACCACTTAAGCCTAAGATTTCTACTGGAATAGATGGGCCTGCTTCTTTAACAGTTTTGCCATTTTCATCTTGCATAGCCCGAACACGACCATAGAAAGTACCTGCAATCACTATATCGCCACTACACAAAGTACCATTCTGAACAAGTACTGTTGATACAGCGCCACGTCCACGATCCAAGCGAGATTCAACCACCACACCCTTGGCAGGAACATCTTTCGCAGCTGTAAGCTCTAACATTTCTGCTTGAAGAAGAACGGCATCCAACAAAGTGTCAATACCTTCACCGGTATGAGCGGACACATTCACAAACTGAACATCACCACCCCAGTCTTCAGGGATAACTTCTTTTGCAGCCATTTCATTCTTAACACGATCTGGGTCAGCACTTTCTTTATCTATTTTGTTTACTGCAACAATTATCGGCATATCAGCAGAACGAGCGTGCTGAATGGCTTCTTCTGTTTGCGGCATCATGCCATCATCAGCAGCAACTACCAGAATAACGATATCAGTACTCTTAGCTCCACGCGCTCGCATCGCTGTAAAAGCGGCGTGTCCCGGCGTATCCAAGAAAGAAATCATGCCATGACCAGTTTCAACGTGATAGGCACCAATATGCTGAGTAATACCGCCTGATTCAGCGTCAGCAACCTTCTCTTTACGAATATAATCTAACAGTGATGTTTTACCATGATCGACATGCCCCATCACACTTACAACAGGCGCTCTTGGTGTTTCAAGCCCTGCGTAGTCGATACTTTCCAGCATTTCAGTCTCAACAGCATCATCTGAAACAAGTTTAACTTTATGTCCTAACTCTTCAGCAATAAGTACAGCAGTTTCTTGATCAATCGCTTGATTAACCGTTGCCATCACTCCCATACCCATCAACACTTTAATAACAGCAACGCTCTTCAGCGACATTTTATCAGCAAGTTCACTGACAATAATGGTTTCGCCAATCGACACTTCACGAACAACCGGTGCAAGTGGTTTTTCAAATGTATGCGTGCGCTTTTGCTTAACCTTTTTCTTCTTCGCCCTAAGCTTACGAGGTTTTTCATCCTCACCTACTTTAATTGCACTGAAGACTTCTTCTTTCTGACGATTAGGACGATGATGACCCGCTGATTTTTTATGCTTCTTGGGCTGCTCATCCTGACTCTTTTCTTGGGCGTCTTTCTTTTTCTCCCACTTCTCTTTCTTTTCTCCCGTCTTCTCAGGGGCAGCAACAGGCTTCTCAGGCGTCTTAGTATCGCTCGACTTCTCTGCTTTTTGGACCTCTTCTTTTTTGGTCTCTTCCGCTTGCTTAGGCTTTTCGTCAGCCTCTTTCTGCAATTTCTCAGCTTCTAGCTTCTTAGCTTGCTCTTCTGCAAGTAGCAAGGCTTTTGCTTCCTCCTGTTTCTGCTTTTCAAGCTCAACAGACATATCTGGACGTTTAACATAAGTACGCTTTTTACGCACCTCTACATTAACCGTTTTGGTTTTACCTTGGCCTGCAGTCATTTTCAAAGTCGAGGTTGTTTTACGACTAAGTGTAATTTTCTTAGGCTCCCCCTCATCTTCACCATGACTACGCTTCAAGTGACCTAACAATGTTTTCTTTTCTTCGTCTGAAACGGCATCATTTTCGCTAAGCTGGCTAAGGCCTGCTTCACTAATTTGCATCAACAGTCTTTCAACTGGAGCTCCGATATCGTTTGCCAGCTGCTTTACAGTTACTTCTGACATGATTTTTTCTCCTGACTACCGTCGTTACTATTCTTGGCCTTCGAACCAAGGCGCTCGTGCTGTCATAATTAATTTACCGGCACGCTCTTCATCCATCCCGTCAACTTCCATCAACTCATCGATAGACTGCTCCGCCAAATCTTCCATAGTGACGATACCTTTACTGGCAAATACTAAGGCCAAGTGTTTATCCATGCCTTCCATACTCAACAAATCTTCAGCTGGCTCTTTGCCCTCTAGCTGCTCTTCAGATGCCAGCGCTTGATTCAACAAGGCATCTTTTGCTCGACGACGTAACTCTTCAATGGTTTCTTCGTCAAAGCTATCTATTTCAAGCATCTCCTCTAAAGGCACATAAGCTACTTCTTCCAGAGAGGTAAACCCCTCATTGACTAACTCTGTTGCTAAATCCTCATCGACATCTAGTTTTTCGATAAACAAATCAACAAACTTACCCACTTCTTCTTCTTGCTGTTTGCCGGCATCAGATTCCGACATTACATTTAATTCCCATCCTGTTAACTCAGCCGCCAAGCGAACATTTTGACCTGAGCGACCAATCGCCATTGCTAAATTTTCTTCAGCTACAGCGACATTCATTGAATGAGTATCTTCATCCATAATAATAGAAGCGACCTCAGCAGGAGCCATTGCATTAACAACTAGCTGTGCCGGATTATCATCCCAAAGAATGATATCAACTCGCTCATTACCTAACTCTCCTGATACAGCCTGGACTCGCGCACCACGCATACCAACACAGGCACCAACAGGATCTATCCGCTTGTCATTAGATTTAACTGCAATTTTAGCCCTTGAACCTGGATCACGTGCAGCACCTCGAATCTCAATAACTTCTTCTGAAATTTCCGGCACTTCAATTCTGAATAACTCGACCAACATAGCTGGAGCAATTCGACTCAAAATTAATTGTGGGCCACGTACTTCCACCCGAATTTCTTCCAATAGAGCTCGAACACGATCTCCCATTCGAAATACTTCTCTGGCAACTAATTTTTCACGCGGCAACAATGCTTCTGCGTTATTACCTAAATCAACAATCACATTGTCGCGTGTTACTTTTTTCACCGTACCAGAAACAAGCTCACCAACCTGATCACGATAACTATCAACAATCATTTCCCGCTCAGCTTCACGAACTTTCTGAACGATGATCTGTTTAGCAGCCTGCGCACCAATTCGACCAAACGCAACTGACTCAACTTCTTCAGTATGCCTATCACCGGGTTTTAGGTTTGGGTCAATTTCAGCTGTTTCTTCCATTGTGAGGTCAGTCCCCAACCCTGGAACAGCATCGTTATCAACAACAGTCCAATGACGGAAGGTGACATGATCACCCGTTTTACGGTCAATGTTTACAGTGATATCCGCATCTTCGTCTTCATAACGCTTTTTAGTTGCAGCAGCTAAAGCCAGTTCTATAGCTTCGAAAATCACATCTTTTTCAACGCCTTTTTCATTCGAGACTGCTTCAACTACCAGCAATATTTCTTTATTCATTGCGTCATTCGCTCCAGTATTCAAATTCAATCAAATTGAGGTACTATAATTATTATCTAAAATTGAGGCACTACATTCGCTTTTTCTATTGCTTCTACAGGAAACAAAAATTCTTCCTGCTCTACCTGAAGCACAACATCATTACCTTCTACGCCATTTAATACACCAGTAAATTTCCGCTGGCCTTCATAAGGCATACGTAATTTCAGGGATACATGACTACCTTTAAATCGTTTGTAGTGAGACAAGTTATATAAAGGTCGATCCATTCCCGGAGAAGAAACTTCTAAAGTGTAATCACCTGCGATTGGATCTTCTACATCGAGCACACCACTAATTTGACGACTGACCAGTTCACAATCTTTTAATTCAACACCGCTCTCACTTTGCTCACTATCGGAAGCTTCTGCGCCTGCGAGACTTTCAATAAAAATTCTAAGCACTGAATGCTTACCTTGGGAAATAAATTCAATCCCCCAACATTCAAACCCTAAACCTTCAATAATAGGCCGAGTCATTTCTTCAAGTAACCGTTTTTTAGCTGACAAGCTTACCGCCCCACTAACTGTTTATCTTTTCCAAAGTGTTTTTCACACGTCAGAAACAAAAAATGGGCCTAATGCCCATCATACGAAAAAGCCCCTTCACTGAGGGGCTTTTTGCAAGATTTCTTTGAACGAAAGCTAATGAGGATTACCCAAATTCATTAGCTCAGGCCTTAAAGAATTGAACTTTCTTTAACAAGTGGTTCATTGGCAGTGTAGTCAATTAGATTTTCTAAATGAGTAAAACGCTAGTGATCTTTTAATCAAGTAGGAGTGGTAAAAACAAGTTGAGAAACAAAAAAACCCAACGAGAAACAGGACTACAATTTACTAAAGATGCCACTCGTTTCTAAATACCAAGACCATCTATTAATTATTTACGTAGCAGCATAGCAATCAAGTGTTCGAAGTAAAAAAACTCTATATTTAAGATAGAATTCTGTCAAGAAGTAATCCCCTTCAAAGGGACTTGTGTGAAACAAGGACGCCCTGAGCTTAACCGGGAAGATATTGTTCACGCATAAAAATATCCTCGAGATCGCTATTTTCTTTTTCCGTCCAAATGTAGTAAACATAGGTTATGGATTACAATAATTTTGAATCAAAATCAGCTCAAGAAATTTTGCAGTGGGCTAAAAATAAATACGGGCAAAAAGCGGGACTCGCTTCCAGTTTTGGTATGGAAGATATGGTCTTGATCGACTTGCTGGTCGGACTACAGGGAGATATTACCATATTCACATTGGATACGGGGCGCCTGCACGAAGAAACCTACGAGGTCATGGAGCGCACGCGATCCAAGTACGGAGTTACCATTAAGGCCTACTTCCCGGATAAAGAAAAAGTAGAAGCGATCATGTTGAAGGTCAAGCAAGTGGTCGACTCGGGGCAATACCCTGCAGATGTTATCGAAGAAATTTTTAATCTCTCACAAGTCGATGGCGAAAAGTTTTTGGAATGCAAAAACCACCCCATTCAAAAAGAAAAAGTGAATTTCGAAATTGATCCGGAAAAAGGCGTACGGTTTTTTGATCCATTTAATTTCTTCACCCGGGGAATCTATAAAGACATGGATGGGCTGACAGTTTGGACTCAGGACAACCTTAAAGAACCTTGGGAATATGAATAGCAACAATCTATGTTGTTTCCTTTAATATTTAACTTTGTTGCTTCAAAAACTAATCCATCTAATGATAATTTTTTTGTTGTATTCATAAATTCACCTAGTTCTAATTTAATAAATAATCAGGAATTTCAATATTCTTTGCTCTAATATACTCCCCAAGAGATTTAGCTTGCCCATCAAGTCTAGTTGATGAAGATACACCATCTTGTAGGATGCCATGCACATAGAAATTTAGAGAAAGTATATTAGGTAATTCATAACGATCTACATCAAACCCCTTAAGATCAGGTAATAATTCTTTAATCTTTTCTACTGTTAGATTTTGTTCTTCATAAACTTGTTTTTCAAAATTTGAAACAGCCATAATAGATAGCATTTTCCTAGATTCTAATTTATGTAGTTTATTTATTTTTTCTTTATGTAACTCTATAGGATATTTATCTCCGTTACTATTTATTGCATATTTATCTTTCCATTCTGCCGAACTAAACATCGTATCCAAAAACATACTTTGTGTTTCTGCCCGTCCTGCTCACATAGGTGGATATTCTGTATTTAAACAAACATCTTTCATTTTACTATTTAAAAAAGCTGCAGCATGTCATCATTCGTGAAACAAAGTAGTTGCTGTTATTTTTCAAGAACCA
>CAJWBJ010000042.1 GCA_913020495.1 uncultured Oleiphilus sp. | reverse complement strand
CAATTAAAAAGCAGACATATATATCGAAGCTTTCATTAGCCAGTATCAAACTCATGGTGAGACATAAATAGTTAATCACCTCTCAGTTGTATTATTCAATATGTAAGACTAGAGTAAATTTATCTTTGAAAACTAAAGGTTATGCTACGTGAAGAAAATAAACGATAAGTACAGCATTCATAATACCGACTACTCGGTAGGACAAGACAACATACAAAAGTGGGGTTTTGATATACATAACCCTGTATTTGTCATCAGCACGTGCCTGATTTTAATTTTTCTTACAGCCACTCTGGTAAGCGACTCTGCGACCGCCAAAGCAACTCTGGATGGACTCAAGTGGGATATCATTGGCACCTTTGACACGCTGTTTATCTGGGCAGGTAATTTTTTCGTAATCTTTTGTCTTGCTCTAATCGTATCGCCTTATGGAAAAATTCGTATAGGGGGCAAAGATGCCTCACCCGACCACTCAACCATATCCTGGCTAGCAATGCTATTTGCCGCAGGCATGGGGATTGGCTTAATGTTCTGGAGTGTTGCTGAACCAGTAGCCTACTTAACCGGCTGGTACAAAACACCACTTGGCGTCGAACCCAATACAGTTGAAGCAGCCCGTATGGCTATGGGGGCGACCATGTATCACTGGGGGCTTCACCCTTGGGCTATTTACGGTGTAGTCGCACTCTCTCTTGCCTTTTTCGCCTATAACAAAGGGTTGCCTTTATCTATCAGGTCAATCTTCTATCCCATTCTAGGTGATCGTACCTGGGGCTGGCCAGGTCATGTCATCGATATTCTCGCGGTAATGGCAACATTGTTTGGTTTAGCAACTTCATTAGGATTAGGGGCACAACAAGCTGCTGCAGGTATCAATCATGTATTCGGTATACAAGGCGGTCTAGGTTTACAGATTGCGGTAATTATTGGCGTAACAGCATTAGCAATAATTTCGGTAATCAGAGGTCTGGAAGGCGGCGTCAAATTACTCAGTAATATCAATATGATTGTTGCCTTTATATTACTTATTGTCGTAGCAATGGTTGGATTCGCGGTTGCAGTCGGTAACTTGCCCACAACAATCGGCGCATACTTCGAAAACATTATCCCATTGAGCAATCCACATGGCCGCACCGATGAAGCTTGGTTTCAGGGCTGGACAGTATTCTACTGGGCTTGGTGGATTTCCTGGTCACCTTTCGTCGGCATGTTCATTGCGCGTATTTCATCCGGCCGAACTGTTAGAGAATTCATTACAGCAGTTTTGTTGGTTCCGACTTTTATTACTATTATCTGGATGTCCATTTATGGCGGCATTGCAATCGATCAAGTACTGAATGGTGTCGGTGCCTTAGGAACCGAGGGTTTGACAGAGGTACCACTCGCTATGTTCCAAATGTTTGATCAGCTCCCTATGAGCACGCTTCTTTCAGTTATTGCGATTGTGCTGGTATTGATATTTTTTATCACCTCCTCTGATTCTGGCTCACTTGTGATCGACAGCATTACTGCTGGCGGAAAAATTGACGCGCCTATGCCCCAACGTATTTACTGGGCTTCATTGGAAGGCGCTATTGCTGCAACATTATTATGGGTTGGTGGTACCGAAGCTATCCAAGCACTTCAAGCTGGCGCAATATCAACAGGCTTACCTTTTACTTTTGTGCTCCTATTGATGTGCGTCAGCCTCATAATGGGCTTTCGGACTGAAAAACAGTAATCCATCGAGTGTTCTGCTTAACTCAACAGAAATAGATACAGGAGTTAAGCGAACACCAAAGAAGCTGCAATCAAAAACATAATCAAGCCAATTAAAAAATCGAGAATTTTCCAGGATATTGGCTTGTGAAATATTGGCCTTAGTACTCGGGCACCGTAACCTAAACTGAAGAAAAATATAAAGGATGCCACAACAGCCCCGCCACCAAACTGTAGCTTTGTTGCCTCGTACTGAGTAGAAATCGACCCTAATAAAACGACAGTATCGAGATATACATGAGGATTCAACCAAGTAAAGGCAAGGCAGGTTAGCACCGTTTTTGAAATAGTTGCAGGTACGTCGTTTGAAGGGTCAAGTACATGTGAATGACGGATAGCCGAATTAAAACTTTTTATCCCATAGATCGTTAAGAAAACTGCGCCACCATAACGCGCTAACATTTCTATTGAAGGATAAGCCTCTATAATTAAGCCAAAACCCGACACGCCTAAAGTTATCAACAAAGCATCAGAAAGTGCACAAATAAAACTGACCAAAAAAACATGCTGCTTTTTTAATCCGTGTTTTAATACAAACGCATTTTGCGCACCTATTGCAAGAATCAGTGACAACCCTAAAGAAAAGCCAGCCAAAAAAGAAGACATTGATAACAAACCTTTTAATATGAAGGCTTGAACATACTAGAGATAGTATGTTCAAGGGAACAGACATAGCATAAATATATAAAGTCCCTTCAATCTGAAATTTGCGAAAAATTGATAATTCTAATCACAAAAAAAGACAATTGTGAATCATTATAAAATGAGTAGAGCTGAACTTTACTGTCAGAGTCTTTCACCTACAGTTAAGTACATATAAAGCACTATCCGTTTTTTTACTCAACAATCTATTCAGGCTGTAAGATCAATGAAAAATATTATCCCTTCATTTTGTTTATGTTTTTTAGTAAGTACTACTGCTTCAGCTTCCATGGTTAAAGATACTTTTAATATCTCTGAACCAGGATCTTTAGCTCTTTTTAGCTTAGGTATTGCCGGATTGCTAATTAGCCGTAAAAAAATAAAAAACACTTAAAACAAGAAACCGAAGAAAATAGTTTTCCTTTGTACTTCTTCCTGTCTTAGTATGAAAGCTCTAATTTAAACTTATAGTATGGTTTTGAAACTTAATCATGCAAGTCAATCAGGCTTTGCGCTCATCGCTCTAGAAAAGGAATATTCGATGGATACTATCAAGTCTTATCAGGAAAAAATTCAGGATAGTGTTGAGAAAGTCATCTCAACAATTGAAAGCAAACATGGAGAAATTGCCGATCAGGTTTATGCGCAAGCGCGAAAAACTAACAAGTTAATTGGAAAAAGAATAGGTGAGCTAATTCTTAAATTTGAAAAACCAGAAACAGCAACAAACAAAGCTAAAAAGGCCGTCAAGGAAGCCACATCAACAGCCAAAAAGAAAGTAACAGCCGCAAAAGCAGCCACTACTAGGGCGACCCAAGCCGTTGTAGAAAAAATCGAAGACGCAACGACAATTTAAACTGTAGTAGCTCATAATTCAACTAACCGTACCGTCGGTCAGCTCTAATTATAAGCACCGAAATTAATTTTCTTAGCAAGAAAGAACCTATTCATCAGATTAATTCTGGACTAATACAGATTAAGACAGTGACCCTACTACACAGTTACTCCACGAACTTTACAGAGCTAAGCATACCCGCTTGATAATGACCTGGAATGTTACACGCTAACTCTACTTCAACTGTTTTATCAAAAGACCAAATTAATGTTTCTGTTGTACCGGGCTTAATAGTAATAGAAGCCCCCCCTGGGCCATGATGCATATTCGGGTTTGAAGCCATCATTTTTCCATGAGCCTGATGCTCTACTTTTGTTCCAATTGAAAACTCATGAGCAATAGCACCTTTATTTGTCACTATAAATTTAATCGTTTCACCATCTTTTATGTTGAAAGGCTCGTGAGAAAAACGCATATTGTCAGCAGCTTCAATATTAATTGATCGACTTACATCTCCTTCCTTCCCTGGTTTTCCAGCTAATGAGCCCCCATGCTGCATTCCATGCTCATTACTAAACCCCATATCGTGATGACTACTCTGAGTTGTATTTGTATGATGTTCATCCATATTTGTTTCGTGATGTTTATTTACTGCTCCGCTCTTTATTTCACCATGATGATCCGACATCAATTTGTGATGCCCATCAATGTTATCGTGACCTTGATTTGAACAACCTGCCAATAAAACACCTGCGCCTAAGATGGAAGAACATAATATTACTGGGACGAATATCTTTTTCATTTAATTTCCTCTAGTTTGTATTTATATATACTTATGAATCGTTTTTATTCACCAAAAATCAGTCACGAAATTATGTTATTACTATTTGTCCTTACTCTTTACGTTGGATTGTTTCCAAATACAATAGATAGTGGGTAAAACTAGTAATGTCAGTACAACTGTACTAATCATGCCACCAATCATAGGTCCAGCAATTCGTTGCATCACTTCTGAGCCAGTCCCTGAGCCCATCATTATTGGCACTAAACCAACAACAATGGCCATAACCGTCATCATGATGGGTCGAACACGTAAACCAGCGCCTTGCATGACCGCGTCACGAACGTCATCTCTAGAAAATATTCGACCTGCCTCAGTGGCTTCAGAACGCAAACGCTCATAAGATTGGTTCAGGTAAACTAACATCAACACACCAATTTCAACCGCGACACCTGCTAGAGCGATAAAGCCAACTGCAACCGCGATCGACATATTGTAGTTAAGGATGTACATGAGCCACAAACCACCAATTAACGCGAACGGTACGGTTCCCATAATAATCAGTACTTCAATTATATTTCTGAAATTGAGATACAGCAGCAGCATAATAATTAACAAGGTTAAAGGCACAACTATCTTCAAACGTTCTTCTGCACGCAACATGTACTCATACTGGCCTGACCATGCAATTGAATAGCCGGCTGGTATTGCTACTTGTTCACCAACAACACGCTGCGCTTCTTTAACGTAGGAACCAAGATCACGCCCTGCAATGTCAACTAAGGTCCAACCATTAAGCCGTGCATTTTCACTCTTAATTCCTGGCGGGCCATCAGATACATAAACATTCGCGACATCAGCCAAGGCAATGCGTTGCTTTGATGGTGTAACAATAGGAAGCAGCTTGAGCTTCTCTTCAGAGTCACGATAAGACTGTGGATAGCGTACATTTATTGGATACCGCTCCAAGCCTTCAACGGTTTCGGTGACATTCATTCCTCCAATTGCAGCACGCACGACTGTCTGAATGTCCGATATCGAGAGCCCAAAACGCGCAGCACGTATACGGTCGATGTCAACTTTAATGTAACGCCCACCAGCTACACGCTCCGAATAAACCGAAGCAGTTCCTTGAACCTGAGGCAGCACCTCTTCCAACCGTTTACCTATCTTTTCAATTTCAGATAGCTCTGGTCCCGCAACCTTAATGCCAACAGGTGTCTTTATACCTGTCGAAAGCATGTCTATCCTCGTTTTAATCGGCATTACCCAAGCATTTGTTAGGCCTGGAAATTTAACTAAATCATCAAGCTCTTTCCGGATGCTTTTCTTCGTGACTCCGGGCCTCCATTCACTCTTTGGTTTGAATTGAATAATGGTTTCTATCATGGTGAGTGGCGCTGGATCAGTTGCGGTATCAGCTCGACCAATTTTCCCAAATACCGACTTCACCTCAGGAACCGTTTTTATGAGTTTATCAGTCTGATGAAGAATTTCACGCGCCTTTCCTACAGATACGCCAGCATAGGTGGTCGGCATATACATTAAGTCCCCTTCATCTAGGGGCGGCATAAACTCGCTTCCAAGTTGAGTGGCTGGCCATAACCCAATACAGAGTACTAACAAAGCCATAAACAGAATACTTTTGGGATAGCTTAAGACTCCTTTGATAACCGGCCTGTAGGCTGCAATCATAAATCGATTGAGAGGATTTTTGTGTTCCGGGGTGACTTTTCCTCTAATGAAATACCCCATCAATACAGGAACAAGCGTGATTGCAAGAATAGCTGAAGCAGCCATTGCATAGGTTTTGGTAAACGCGAGCGGTGCAAATAATTTACCTTCTTGAGCCTCAAGAGTGAATACAGGTAGAAAGCTCATGGTAATTATTAGCAGAGAGAAAAATAATGGCGGACCTACTTCAGTTGCCGCCTGACTTATCACTGACCAGCGATTTTTATCCGTCAGTTCCGTTTTTTCCATATGTTTATGTACATTTTCAATCATAACAATTGCTCCATCTACCATGGCGCCAATCGCAATAGCTATGCCTCCCAAGGACATGATGTTTGCATTTAAACCTTGTTGATACATGATGATAAAGGCCGCTAAAATGCCCACCGGCAAACTTATAATGACCACCAGTGAAGAGCGTAGATGAAATAAAAATATTGCGCAGATAAGTGTGACAACTATAAATTCTTCAAGTAGTTTTTCGTACAAGTTATCAATTGCGCTGCTGATCAAACCTGAACGATCATAAGTCTCTACTATCTCAACACCATCCGGTAAACCTTTTTTTAACTCTTTGAGTTTGATTTTGACATCATCAATGACAGATTGAGCATTCTCTCCAAAACGCATAACGACGATGCCACCAACAACTTCACCGTCTCCATTTAATTCTGCAATTCCTCTGCGCATTTGAGGGCCCAAACGTACTTTGGCCACATCTTTTAACATTAATGGCGTGCCTTTTTCATTCAAGCCAAGAGGGATATTTTCGATATCTTCAACACTTTTCAGGTAGCCACTGACCCGCACCATGTATTCAGCTTCGGCCATCTCAATCACCGAAGCTCCCGTTTCCTGGTTGGCTTTTTTAACAGCCATACCTATATGAGATAATGGAATACTGTAGGCTCGTAAGAGATTCGGATCTACCTCAATTTGGTACTGTCGAACCATGCCTCCAACCGTTGCCACCTCAGAGACCCCAGGTACCGTTTGAAGTTCATATTTCAAAAACCAATCTTGAATGCTGCGTAGTTCAGATAAATCATTTTGACCTGTCTTATCAACTAAAGCATATAAATACACCCATCCAACACCAGTCGCATCCGGCCCTAATTGCGGTTTCGCAGAGCTTGGGAGACTGTCTGAAACCTGATTCAAATATTCAAGGACTCTAGAGCGCGCCCAATACAGATCGGTACCATCTTCAAAAATAACATAGACATATGAGTCACCAAAAAAAGAAAACCCTCGTACGGTAATAGCTCCCGGCACCGAAAGCATGGCGGTTGTCAGCGGGTACGTAACCTGATCCTCAACCACCTGAGGCGCCTGACCGGGATAATTGGTTTTGATGATTACTTGAACGTCTGATAAATCAGGAATCGCGTCTATCGGAGTATTACGTACTGAAAACCCACCTATTCCAATCAGAATGGCAGTCCCGAGTAGAACCAAAAAACGATTGGCAATTGACCATCTAATAACAGAGGCGATCATGGTTTACCTCCAGTTGTATTTTCAATTACGGCCATCTTTTCAATAATGTACTCATTATCAGGTGTTACGAATAATTCAAAGGATATTTGTTTTCCAACAGAAAATGATTCAAGGCTGACACGCTCTGAGACAAAAAAATCCATATTCATTTTTGGCCAACCAAGTTCAGGAATAGGCTCATGACTTAGGTTAATCATTCCCATGTCAGGCATGACGTTTTCAATCACTCCCCTTGATCGTACAATTTTACCCACCTCACTCCCCTTATCCATCTGTGCAGCAGGAGTGTTTGACGGCAAACTTATTCTTAACATCTCTGCATCTATGTTAGATTCAGAATCAATTAAGAATTGAGCAGAAGTGACGACTGTATCGCCTTCTGAGAGTCCATTTAATATTTGAATGCGCTGCTCTTTCCCATCATTTAATGTACCTTCGAAACCTGATTCGACAAATACTGATTGATACTTTCCATTGCCTAGCGCTTTCACAACACGAGAAAAACGTCCTGCTTTAATTAAAGCTTGCTTCGGAATAGACAGAGTCGCGTCTCGAGCAACGTTTAACACTCGGAGGCTTGTTAACATGTTTGGTTTTAGAAAGTGGTCAGAATTGGCTATCTGTACACGAATAGAAAGTGTCCGTGTCTTAGGGTCTAATTGAGGATATATATAATTTAAAAAACCTTTCCATGTCCTACCTGGCATAGCATTCAGTTCAACTTCAACATCTTGCCCTTGTTCAACAAGGTAAGACTGGCGTTCGAAAATTTCACCTAAAACCCAAACAGAATCAAGGGAGCCAATAGATAATACTTCAGTCGAAGGTTTGATATGCATCCCCTGTCTGACGTTAAGGTCAATGACAAAGCCATCTTGTTCAGCCACGACTTTGACACGCTGATCAATTTTGCGCCGTTGTTTGAGCCGTATAGCTTGTTTTTCATTCAAGCCAAGTGAAAACAAACGTGATTTTGATGCTTTAATCAGGTTTGTATTTCCACTTCTTAAAGCTGCTAAATACTCTTCTTGTGCGTTCACTAAAACAGGTGAATACAACTCATAAATTGTTTGGCCTTTTCTTACAGGATCACCCGCTGCTGATACATTTAGCACCTCAATCCACCCATCAACACGGCTATGGATATGAGAGATCTTCTTTTCATCAAATTGCACCGTACCAACAGTTTCAACTGGCATGGTTAGTGCCGATTTAATTACACGTCCAGTTTTTACGCCAAGGTTATTCTCGACGCTTGGTGATATCGTTACAGTGCCTACATCGGCGTCATTATCTTCTTTGTAAACAGGCACTAAATCCATACCCATCGGTGACAAACCAGGGTTATCTCTTCGATAGTTTTTATCCATCGGTGCAACCCAATATAATGGAACCTGTTCTGTTTGTAGCTCCTTTCCCTGTATCGAACTGTCACCCAACATATTATATTGTTTGTTAAACAAGCCCCCTAAAACAACTCCGGCAGTTAACATAAAGAGTGAAATTAAAAATATCTTCATTGTATGGTTCCTATGTCTTGCTGAGTTTTACCAGGTGTTAAAGGTGTTTCCGTTGGTATCCAATAATTTAGTTTGGATAACATTTTTTGCTGATTTGCTAAGATTCGATGATATTTAAGCCTTGAATTCTGCTCCCTTAGATGGACTCTTGCCGTATGGTCGAAATCCGTTCGGTCTGACTGGTAAGCAGTTAGAATACTGGCTTTTTGTTGAGCTAATTTAGGTAATATTTTAGATTCATAAAGCTCACTTTGATCCAATGAAATAAAATATTTTTTCTGCACATTTATATATTCAAAAACCATGTTTTCCAGGGCGTCATCTCTTGCGTACTCAGCTGACATGTGGTGTTTATTCGCCGACCGTACCCTGCTATCTTGACTTGGGGCAGAAAATAACGGTACTTGAACACTCACCCCTGCGCTGAAAAAATCTGGTCGGTCGGAACTATTCTCATTCTCTCCACGTCTTAGTCCGTAACTAGCCTCCAAACTCCAACGTGGGGAGTAGGATTGTTCAGCTAATTTGATGTTTTGTGTCGCAATGTGAATACTATGCGCTTTATGCATAATATCTGGGTGCCCTTTTAATTGGGCAGGTAAATTTTTAAGTGGAACGCCCCGATAGGTAATGGGCTTGAAAGACAAACTCAAAGGCTCAGACGCTATATCTTGTTGTGCTAAGGTGTTTAGTTTATTTATAAATTCTGTGTAATTTTTTAATGCATCGATTTGCATCTCTTCTAACTGAACCATTTCTAACTCTGCACCAATAACATCACTTTGATTTCTTACCCCTACCCCATACAAAGACTGTGTAATATCATAAATTTGTTTTATAAAAACGACATCTTCTTTCAATATTTCTAATGTTTTTTGCCAGTACCATGCTTCAAACCATGCTTGTTCAACATCTCGCTTTAAACGTAACCATCGCCTATCTTGCATGGTGTATTTCATCTCGGATTTCATCTGAAGAGTGTCGTGTTTAATTTTTAAAGTATCGCCAACAGGAATAGCCTGACGTATACCGAACCGAAGTTGCGTCATCGGCTCTTGGTCAAATTTGAAAGTATCAGTGGGTAAGTTCTGAGCCGAAACAAACAAAGTAGGGTCAGGAAAGTAATTGTTAGACACAGCTTCTTCATGTTCAGCTTGAGCTTCAAGATCGAAGCGTGCTAATGATAAGTTGTTTCTTCTTACAATCTTAAGGGTTTCATTTAACGTTAGTACGGGATACAAATCATCTGACTTGAAGTTTAGATCAGTAGCCAGTGCTTTTGAACAAAGAGAAACTGATGATAAAAAAACAACAAATAGTAAAACCCAGCGTACCTTTAATCGCATATTGAGAATAGAGGACATACTTCACACCTAGTATATAAACGCTAATACAGCAGTTTACTCGTATTAAACGATATAGATTTTCTAACGAACAACTTTTGATTTTTCAAAAGCATGTTCAACACATAAAACAGATTAACCAAAATAAAAGCTAACCTTTAAAAGGTGTTAAACAATAGGAGGGGGAGAACTTGGAGAGGAAATAAAGCTGAGATAGTGATCTCGCAGATAGTTCAGCGAGTAATTAGATAGTATAAATTGAGATTTGTTTGCACTAAGGGTTACTGATGTTGCATTACAGCCGTATGCTCCACATTCACATGGTGACTCACAACAGTCTGTAACTTTATCAGTTTCAAATTGAGAACTGTTTATTTTTTCATCATGGCAACTGGAGTACTTTTCAAGTTTATTTTCAATAAATGAAGTAGTACGTGAAGTACTTTTATCTGAAAATAAAACATCCGCCGAAACAAGAATCGGATTCAACAACATGACGACAATAAGATATAGAGACCGAATTTTAGAAGTTTGTTTTATATACATATCATTCGACTTTGTCAGAATTCTATGGATTATTCAAGAAATCTTTCATATTAGTAATCTGAAAACTAAAAACGCCAAGGTTAAAAATACTAATTCGACTTTTATAAAATAGGAGTAATGTCTAGAGGGAAAGAAGATTTGTGGTGTTTAATCATTTGACTGGCATCAAAGATTTATATAAAAGAAGGGCAAGCGCCCTTCTTTTATAAACAAAAAACTACCAACCAGTAATTTCTTTTAAGCCATTGCCAATATCTGCAAGACTCTTAACTGTTTTAACACCTGCGGCTTCAAGTGCTGCAAACTTCTCATCAGCAGTACCTTTACCACCAGAAATAATTGCACCAGCGTGCCCCATACGCTTACCAGCAGGAGCAGTTACACCTGCAATGTAAGATACTACAGGCTTAGTAACGTTAGCCTTGATGTAGTCAGCAGCTTCTTCTTCAGCTGTTCCACCAATTTCACCGATCATAACAATCGCTTCAGTCTGTGGATCGTTTTGGAACATTTCCAATACGTCGATGAAGTTAGTACCCGGAATAGGGTCACCACCAATACCAACACATGAAGATTGACCAAAGCCAGCATCTGTTGTTTGTTTAACTGCTTCGTAAGTTAGTGTGCCTGATCGAGAAACAATACCAACTTTTCCTGGCTTATGAATATGACCTGGCATAATGCCAATCTTAGTTTCTCCAGGTGTAATCACGCCTGGGCAGTTAGGGCCAATCATACGAACGCCAGAGGTATCTAGCTTCACTTTTACATCAATCATATCAATTGTAGGAATGCCTTCAGTAATACAAACAATTAACTGAATGCCTGCATCAATTGCTTCCAAAATAGCATCTTTACAAAATGGTGCTGGAACGTAGATAACAGAAGCCGTTGCTCCAGTAGTTTCTACCGCATCACGTACTGTATTAAATACAGGAAGTCCCAAATGCGTTTGACCGCCTTTTCCAGGGCTTACACCACCAACCATTTGAGTGCCGTACTCCAGAGCTTGCTCTGAGTGGAAAGTACCTTGACCGCCCGTAAAACCCTGACAAATTACTTTAGTATCTTTATTAATTAAAATTGACATTACTTGCCTCCTGCAGCTTTAACAACTTGCTGTGCTGCATCTGTTAATGATGAAGCGGCAATGATGTCAACATCAGAATTTGCTAGCACTTCTCGACCAAGTTCTGCATTTGTTCCTTCAAGACGAACAACTACAGGTACTTTTACGCCTACCTCTTTAACTGCACCGACAATACCTTCGGCAATCATGTCACAACGTACAATTCCACCAAAGATGTTAACTAAAACAGCACTAACATTTTCATCCGAAAGGATGATTTTGAATGCTTCAGCGACACGTTCTTTTGTTGCACCGCCCCCAACATCAAGGAAGTTTGCAGGCTTACCGCCATGCAGGTTAACAATATCCATGGTACCCATTGCAAGGCCTGCACCGTTTACCATACAACCTACGTTACCATCTAATGCAACATAGTTAAGTTCCCATTGCGCGGCTTCTGCTTCACGAGCATCTTCTTGAGAAGGGTCGTGCATTTCACGAATTTTTGGTTGACGATATAATGCATTGCCATCAACACCGATTTTACCATCTAGACAGTGGATATTTCCTTCATCTGTGATAACAAGTGGGTTAATTTCAAGTAACGCGAAATCATAATCAGTGAACATATTTGCAAGACCCATGAAGACTTTCACAAATTGCTTCATTTGTGCAGGGGTTAAGCCTAGCTTAAAACCCAGCTCTCGAGCTTGATAAGCCTGAGGACCTACTAATGGATCGATTTCTGCTTTATGAATTAGTTCAGGTGTATTTTCAGCAACGGTTTCAATATCAACACCACCTTCAGTAGATGCCATAAAGACAACTTTCTGTGAAGCGCGGTCAACTACTGCACCTAAATACAGTTCGTTTGCAATGTCGGTACAGCTCTCGACTAAAATCTTAGTTACTGGCTGCCCATGCTCATCTGTCTGATAGGTTACTAGGTTTTTACCTAACCAGTTTGATGCAAATTCTTTAATTTCTTCTTTGGTTTTAACTAGCTTAACGCCACCCGCCTTACCACGACCACCCGCATGAACCTGGCATTTAACAACCCACATATCACCACCAATTTTATCAGCCGCTTCTGCAGCCTCTTTTGGTGTGTCACATGCATAACCCGTTGAAACAGGAAGTCCGTATTCGGCAAACAATTGTTTTGCCTGATACTCATGTAAATTCATAGTTTATTCCGTCAATTAATTGATTGATTAATGCCTAAATTCTCAACAAAGTATTTAGGCAAATAGCTAAGAAGTAATTTTTCGTCTTTCCCTTCTACCTTCGCGATTTATTTCCGCTTCTTTTTATTTACTGTATGAATAGCATGCCCTGCAACAGATAATGCGGCTTCATGTACAGTTTCAGATAAAGTTGGATGTGCAAAAACTGTTAAACCCAAGTCCTCTGCACTTGAACCAAATTCCATAGCGACGACTGCTTGAGCAATTAGCTCTGAAGCGCCAGCACCAATTATATGAACACCAAGAATTCGATCTGTTTTTGCATCAGCAATTATTTTAACCAAACCGACGGTATTGTTTGCTGCCATTGCGCGACCACTTGCAGCAAATGGGCAAGTGCCAACGTTATATTCAACACCATCTGCTTTTAGCTGTTCTTCCGTTTGACCGACCCATGCAATTTCCGGGTTTGTATATATTACGCCTGGAATACAGTCATAATTCACTTGTGTTTTTTGGCCCGCAATCCTTTCTGCAACCATAATGCCTTCTTCAGAGCCTTTATGCGCAAGCATTGGGCCACGAACAACATCGCCAATAGCAAAAATACCGGGAACATCTGTGCGGCACTTGTCATCTACAAAGATAAAGCCACGCTCATCAAGATTTACACCGCTGTCTGCTGCAAGTAAACCTTCAGTAACAGGCGAGCGCCCTACTCCAACGATTAACTTATCAACTTTAAGCTCTTGTGCGCCTTTTGAATCTTCATAACTAACGTTTATAAGTCCACGCTTAATATCTGTTCCGTTTACACGTGCTTTCAGCTTAATATCCAAGCCTTGTTTTTTGTATTGTCTTAGTGCTTCTTTCGCAATTTGTTGATCAACAATACTTAAAAAAGTATCTTGTGCTTCGAGTACAGTTACTTCAGCACCTAATCGAGCCCATACACTACCAAGCTCTAAACCAATTACACCAGCTCCAATCACGCCTAAACGTTTTGGTACTTCGTTAAAGTCTAACGCACCTGTTGAGTCAACAATAAAACCTTCCGTTAAAGGCGCTGGAGGGATTTCAATGGCCTTTGAGCCTGTTGCTAAAATAACATTATCAGCATCATAGACAGCCACATCACCTTTATCGTCAGTGACCTCAACTTTTTTGCCTGCAAGTAGCTTTCCGGTACCTTGTATCGAGGTCACGCCATTAGCTTTAAATAAGGAAGCAATACCACCAGTCAGGTTCTTTACGATGGTATCTTTTCGCTCAATCATTCTAGGGACGTCCATTTTAAGGTCGTCAAGACTGATGCCATGAAT
Organism: uncultured Oleiphilus sp.; assembly: GCA_913020495.1. Classification (GTDB taxonomy): domain Bacteria; phylum Pseudomonadota; class Gammaproteobacteria; order Pseudomonadales; family Oleiphilaceae; genus PZPK01. The sequence continues at coordinate 15,666 of CAJWBJ010000042.1, read as the reverse complement.
ATCTAGATCATGCTTGGCTTCTTCATATTTGTGTGAAGATTCCAGTAATGCTTTAGAAGGAATACACCCAACATTAAGACAAGTTCCACCCAGAATTTGCTTTCCTTTGTCTGATACCCATTTTTCAACACAGGCTGTTTTTAAACCCAGCTGCGCGCAACGAATCGCTGATACATAACCTGCAGGTCCGGACCCTATTACTATTACATCGTACTTATTTGACATTTAACACATAACTCCAAGTTGCAGATTTATATTTCAAGAAGAATTCGAGCTGGATCTTCAATCATCTCTTTAATAGTAACTAAAAACTGAACAGCTTCTTTGCCGTCAATCATTCTATGGTCATAAGATAGCGCAAGATACATCATTGGCAATATTACAACTTCACCATTTACAGCCATTGGGCGATCTTGAATTTTATGCATCCCTAAAATAGCAGTTTGTGGTGGGTTTAAAATAGGTGTCGACATCAATGAACCAAACACACCACCATTTGAAATTGTAAATGTGCCACCTGTCATTTCTTCAATAGTAAGCTTTCCATCACGAGCTTTACCGCCAAACGTTCTAATTGAGCTTTCAATGGTCGCCAAGCTCATCGTATCAGCATCTCTAAGCACTGGTACGACTAGTCCTTTATCACTTGAAACAGCAACACCTATATCTTGGTAGCCGTGGTAAACCATTTCATTTCCATCAATAGAAGCATTAACCGCGGGGAAACGTTTTAATGCTTCAGCAGCAGCTTTAACGAATAAGGACATAAAACCTAGTTTGGTGCCATTATGAGCTTTCTCAAAGATTTCTTTATACTGCTTACGTAAATCCATCAGTGGCTTCATGTTGACTTCATTAAACGTCGTCAACATCGCTGTATTTTGGCTGGCGTCTAATAAACGGCGTGCAATGCTTGATCTCAAACGAGTCATAGGAACACGTTTTTCTGCTCGTGGGCCAAGGTCAGCTACAGGAGCAATAGGTGTTTTGCTCACTGCTGGTGCTAGCATTGGTTTTGGTGCAGAAGATAAATGATTTACAACATCTTCTTTTGTTAAACGACCATCTTTGCCACTTGCAGAGATATCTTGTGGATTGAGATTGTTTTCCTCTACCATTTTTTTAGCCGCAGGGCTCATAATGATTTTAGTTGACGAATCTTTATTTTCAGTGTCGGCCGAGCTCTCTTGAATCGTTGATTCACTTGCAGCTGTACCAGTAGCTCCTGCTGCAAATGTACCAATAACCTCAGCACTTAAAATAATATCGCCTTCTTGCTTGATGATTGATTCAATTACACCATCATCGGGCGCTACGATTTCAAGCACAACTTTATCAGTCTCGATATCAACAAGAAGCTCATCACGAGAGACTTGTTCACCAGGCTGTTTGTGCCAAGTAGCAATTGTTCCATCCGCAACTGATTCTGGGAAGGTAGGGGCTTTAATTTCTGTAGACATTTCTAATCCTTATAAAACTCTATTCAACACCAAACGCTTGATTAACAAGTGCGTTCTGCTCTTCAATATGTACCGAAATATAGCCAGCAGCTGGAGCGGCGGAGCTTTTTCGACCTGCGTATCTTAAATATATTTTTTCACTAATTTCTTTAACGACTCTTCGCATTCTATGTTGGGTAGTGTACCAAGCACCTTGATTCTGGGGCTCTTCTTGACACCACACGATATCGGTAACTTTAGGGTAAACTTTTAAAACAGATTCTAAATCATCGCCCGGAAACGGGTAAAGTTGTTCCAAACGAATCACTACAGTGTCGGTAATTTCATTCTTTCTTTGGTGTTCAAGCAGGTCAAAATAGACCTTACCACTACAGAGAATTGCACGAACCACCTTTCGTGGTTCAATATTTTCTGTGTCACCAATAACAGTCTGAAAGCTTCCTTCACTTAAATCATCAAGAGTTGAAGTTGCTTCTTTGTGGCGCAATAAACTCTTTGGTGTAATTGCAATTAAAGGTTTTCTAAGTGGTCGTTTTACCTGTCTACGCAACATATGGAACACTTGAGCAGGCGTAGTAGGAACACAAACTTGAATATTATGTTCAGCACATAGTTGAAGGTAACGCTCTAATCTTGCAGATGAATGCTCTGGCCCTTGCCCCTCATACCCATGAGGAAGCAGCATTGTTAAACCACAAAGTCTGGCCCACTTGTGTTCACCACTTGTTATAAATTGGTCAATAACAACTTGAGCACCATTGGCAAAATCTCCAAATTGTGCCTCCCAAATCACGAGAGTACCGGGATTTGTTGTTGCGTAGCCATATTCAAAAGCTAAAACAGCTTCCTCAGATAAAAATGAATCAAAAATTTCAAACTGAGGTTGATCATCTTTTATATGTTGCAAAGGTATATAGGTAGAGCCGTCGTTTTGATTATGTAAAACGACATGTCGATGGGAGAAAGTACCCCGACCAACATCCTGCCCTGTAATCCTTATTTCATGTCCTTCAGCGAGTAATGTTGCATAAGCCATTACCTCACCATACCCCCAATTAATAGACATCGCGCTTTGAGTCATTTTACTTCGATCCTGAACAATCTTCTGAACTTGTTTCTGGATCGGGAAGCCTTCAGGGATATGACTTAACTTTTTACCAATACGTTGCAACGTTTTTACATTAACAGCAGTTTTAGCTTTAGCTGTCCACTCGTGACCTAAATAAGGAGTCCAATCAACATACATGGATTCATTTGGTTTAAGTACTAAGCTTTTGGTTACATGCTCACCTTTATCTAATGAGTTACGGTAATCATTTTCGAGCTTTTTAGATTGCTCGTCGGTAATTGCACCTTCACTAATCAAGCGGTCTGCATAAATTGAACGCGTTGTTTTAGTCTTTTTGATGATTTGATACATTAAAGGCTGAGTACCCGAAGGTTCATCCGCTTCATTGTGTCCACGCCTTCGATAGCAGAACAAGTCAAGTACAACATCTTTTTTAAACTGGTTACGAAAATCAATCGCTATTTGAGTTGCAAACAATACAGCCTCAGGATCATCTCCATTAACATGCAATATTGGCGCTTCAATCATCTTGGCTACGTCAGTACTATATTCAGTAGAACGAGTGTCTTCACGCTTGTTTGTTGTAAAGCCAACCTGATTATTCACAATAATGTGTATTGAACCACCTGTCCCGTATGCTCTTGTCTGAGACATCTGAAAGGTTTCCATCACCACACCTTGACCTGCAAACGCCGAGTCACCATGCATAATAATTGGAATAACAGTTTCGCCAGTTTCGTCATTACGGCGGTGCTGCCTTGCTCTAACAGAGCCTTCAACAACTGGTGAAACAATTTCAAGATGAGAAGGGTTAAATGATAATGCTAAATGAACTTCTCCACCCGGAGTCATTACATTTGAAGAGAATCCTTGGTGATATTTTACGTCACCCGACCCCATATGATTCATTTTCTTTCCATCAAATTCATCAAATAAATCTTTTGGATTTTTACCTAATGTATTTACTAATACATTAAGTCGACCACGGTGCGCCATACCAATAACAATTTCTTTAGCACCATAACCTCCTGCGCGTTGAATCAACTCATCGACAAGTGGAATTAAGCTCTCACCACCTTCCAAGCCGAATCGTTTGGTACCTGGGTAACGTGAGCCTAGATATTTTTCCAAGCCTTCTGCAGCCGTCAAACGCTCTAATAGATGATAGCGTGTATCAAACTCATAATTAGGTTTACCTTTAACAGACTCAATACGCTCCTGAAACCAAGTTCTGATTTCAGTATCGACGATATGCATATATTCCGCTCCGAGAGAGGAGCAGTAGGTGCTTTGCAAGCCAGTCACAATCTCTTTTAAAGTAAGAATATCTGAGCCAAACACTAAGGAACCAGTCTGAAATTCAGTATCAAGATCAGCAGTGCTTAGGCTATGATACTCAAGCTCGAGATCTGGAACACTGGATCGCTCCATCAAACTTAAAGGGTCAAGTTTTGCAACTTGATGACCTCGAATACGATACGCATCGATTAATTGAAGAACTTTAACCTGCTTTCTCTCATGCTCACTAGTCGCGCTTGCAGGAGTATTAAGGTTTTGGTTGATTAATTTATTTTTTGAAAGGTGTAGAAATTGTTCGCGAATGGTGGAATGAGGAACATCCTTTAATGCATGACCATCTACCCTAGGTAATTGATCAAAATAACTGCGCCACTCTTCAGAGATACTATTTGGGTCAGCCAAATAGGAATCATATAATTGTTCTACATAAACTAAATTTCCGCCGGACAAGTGGGAAGTCCGCCAGAGTTGTTCCATCATGCTTTCTTGCATTAAAAAGCTCGCCTTAGTCAGCAGTATATGCGAATACTAGGCACTATCTTTAGGCTACCATTTAACTGGCCAGTGATAACGTTAACCCTTGCGGGTTTGATGACTGCTGCCCCAAGATAATACGGGTGTTACCCGATTTCCTAGTGGTTAGTATCTCAGCAAGCTACAAAAAGGCCTTTTGGGCTGATATTGTAGATTACCAAGTATTCTGGACGACTAATTTTATTCGCACCAGAAGGATTCATCACTTGATTATAGACATAATTTCAAAAAAAGCTTTTCGCTTATAATAAAATTATCAGGCATTATTTTTCTGAAAACAGATGCGCCCTGCCTAGGGCGCATCTGAAAAATACTACGCAACGTTTAAGTAGAACGCTGCAGTAACATATTCCTAATATGACCTATAGCGCGAGTTGGATTTAGTCCTTTTGGACAAACACTTACGCAGTTCATAATACCTCTGCAGCGGAAAACACTAAATGGGTCGTCCAAGTCTGCTAAGCGGTCAGCTTTTGCGGTATCTCTTGAGTCAGCCAAAAAGCGATAAGCTTGCAGCAAGCCAGAAGGCCCAACAAATTTATCAGGATTCCACCAAAAAGATGGGCAGGCTGTCGAGCAGCATGCACAAAGAATACACTCATAAAGACCGTCTAATTTTTCCCGCTCTTCAGGAGACTGTAATCTCTCAATTGCTGGAGCTGGCATATCATTAATTAAGAATGGTTTAATTTTTTCATACTGCTTGTAGAACATTGTCATGTCTACAACCAAATCCCGAATAACAGGTAAACCAGGTAAAGGTCGGATAACCAGTTTATTACCCTTAAGGCCTACTTCTGATAATGCCGAGATACAAGCAAGACCATTTTTACCATTCATATTTAAGCCATCAGAACCACACACACCCTCACGGCAGGATCGTCTAAAAGAAAGAGACGGATCTTTTGCTTTCAATAGCTCTAATAAGTCAAGCACCATGATGTCTTTCCCTTCAGGGATTTCAATTTCAACATCTTGCATATAAGGTGTTTGATCTACTTCTGGATTATAGCGATATAAACTTACTAACATGTCTTAATTCTCCCCTAGTAAGAACGCACTTTTGGTGGAAATGCTTCAACTGTTTTTGGCGAGAAATTAACATCACGCTTACCAACACTCTTTGTTACTGGAAAATAAACAGAATGCTTTAACCAGTTCTCATCATCACGCTCAGTGAAGTCGTTACGAGCATGAGCACCACGGCTTTCTTTTCTTTCTTCGGCTGCAACAGCGGTCGCATAAGCTATTTCATAAAGGTTATCAAGCTCAAGCGCTTCAATTCTTGCAGTATTGAAAGCTGAACTCTTATCTTCAAGGTTGGTATTTTTAACTCTTTTACCAATTTCATCTAACAACTGAAGACCTTTCTGCATGCTCTCGCCTTCGCGGAATACACCAAAGTAAAGCTGCATGACACTTTGCAAGTCATTACGTACCTCGGCAACACTTTCACCACCTGAGCTACTATTCAGGCGTGTGAGGCGTGATAATGCAGTTTCGATATCAGCTTCAGTAGCATCATCTACTTTAAAACCGTCACGTAAAGATTTCTCAATATGAAGACCTGCAGCACGACCAAACACAACTAAATCAAGCAACGAGTTACCACCAAGTCGGTTTGCACCATGAACAGATACACATGCGGCTTCACCACAAGCATACAAACCATCAATCACAGTATCATTACCGTCACTATCAAGTGTTAATGCCTGCCCACCTATGTTTGTTGGAATGCCGCCCATCATGTAATGACAAGTTGGTACAACAGGTACAGGTGCTTTCACAGGATCAACATGAGCAAATGTTTTAGATAGTTCACAAATACCTGGAAGCTTCGCCATGAGCGTCTCTTCGCCCAAATGATCAAGTTTCAATAAAACGTGGTCTTTTTTAGGTCCACAACCACGCCCCTCAAGGATTTCAAGCACCATTGAACGCGCCACAACATCACGACCCGCCAAATCTTTAGCGTTTGGTGCATAACGTTCCATGAAGCGCTCGCCGTCATTATTGATTAAGTAACCACCTTCACCTCGACACCCCTCAGTTACCAGCACACCTGCGCCAGCGATACCTGTTGGGTGGAACTGCCACATTTCGATATCTTGAACTGGGAATCCAGCTCGTAGCGCCATGCCGACACCATCACCAGTATTTATTAATGCATTTGTTGTTGATTGGAAAATTCGACCAGCACCGCCAGTTGCAATAACAGTTGCCTTGGCACGAGCATAAACTGTCTCACCAGTTTCAATACAGATAGCAATAACACCAACAACGGCGCCATCTTTATTCTTTACTAAGTCGACGGCATACCATTCGTTAAGAAATGTTGTGCCACCTTTCAGGTTACCTTGATACAGAGCATGCAATAATGCGTGACCAGTTCTGTCTGCTGCTGCACATGTTCTGGCAGCTTGACCGCCTTTACCGAAATCTTTTGACTGACCACCGAAAGGACGCTGATAAATTCGACCTTCTTCTGTCCTTGAAAATGGTAAGCCCATATGATCTAGCTCATATACTGCTTGAGGCCCTACCTGACACATATATTCAATTGCGTCTTGATCACCAATGTAATCTGAGCCTTTGACAGTGTCGTACATATGCCAACGCCAATCATCATTCGGATCAGCACTAGCAATTGCGCAAGTGATGCCGCCTTGAGCCGAAACAGTGTGTGAACGAGTCGGAAATACTTTGGTAATACACGCTGTTTTAACACCTGACTCTGTTAACTGTAGCGCAGCTCGCATACCTGCACCACCACCACCAATTACGATTGCATCATAATTTAATGTTCTTAAATTCGACATTGCTTACAGCCCCCACAGGATCTGAACACCCCAGACCACATATATAAACATGACCAAACCACAAGCGGCTTGAAAAATGAACCTTAACCCCATTGCCTTAAGGTAATCTGTTGAAATGGTCCATAAACCAATCCAAGCATGCGCACCCAAAGAAAGAAGAGCCAATAGAGAAAATATACGGGTACAAGTAGAGTTAAAAAACTCGCTCCATTGTGCATAATTAAGATCAGGATTAAGGATTAAAAAACCAATCAAGAAAATAGAATAAGCCGCTAGCACGACAGCAGTTACTCGCTGGATCAGCCAGTCATAAAGGCCACTACGACCAAAACTAGTTACGTTAGTTACCACAACCAAACTCCTGCTAATAAAATAAGAACTGCAGAAATAACGATAGTTACTTTTGCACCTAGCACACCGCCTTCTAAAGTTTCACCTATACCGAAGTCCATCAACAAGTGCTTAAACCCTGCTACGAGATGGTATAGAAGGCCAGAAAGTATGCCCCATATGATAAATTTAACAAAGAAACCATCCAGACACTCTTTTACAGAGTTAAAGTCCTCTTCACTAGATAGTGATAGCTCCAGGATATATAGTAAGATGGCAGTACCCACAAATAAAATTAAACCCGTTGCGCGATGCACAATGGACGTTAAAGCAGGTAGAGGAAAACTAAATTGCGTTAAATCGAGATTTACAGGTCGTTTATCGTTCACAGCTCATTTACTCTCTCTCAAGTTGGCATAGAATCATTTATACACAATCAAAAAAACGTGTTGTTTAATTAATTCTGCAACCTTTTTTAGAATTAAATGTACTGAAATTTTGGCTTCCCACATTTTTTTACAACGGACTTGTAAAAATGTGAAATAGATCCGTACATAAATTTTGGGCGGAATTATAAGGATTAAGCTTGTGAAACACAAACAAAAAACAGTTTTATCCTCAACAGTTTAGATCTCATTTTTACGATAAAACCATAGAGGAAGCGGGTGCTTCAATATGTTGCACAGTGGTTTTTCACTTTAGCCCTATAAATCAAAGCATTTATCAAACTTAGTATTCTTATAATCAGTATTAAATATTAAACAGACACAGATAGTGACCCATATTGGTGCACCAATACTTATCTAGAATATTTTAACTACCTACAAATTTCCAGCTCATATCTTGAGCATCTTTAAGGTAAATTTAAGATTCAAACATTATAGTGACCAGAATTAATGTCATAGAGTACACAGAATGGTATTTCACAAACACCAAAAAAATAGTCGCGCTCCCCACTCCAGCCAAGAAACCTATGTATGGGACATTTTGGTACGTACATTTCACTGGCTTTTGGTTTTACTTTTTTTTATTGCTTATATATCAGAGGACCATTTTTTAACCATTCATGCATGGACAGGCTATTCAATTACGCTACTTCTTATCATCAGAATTATTTGGGGCTTTATTGGCCCCAGACATGCCCGATTTTCTGATTTCATTTTCCCTAAAATAACCGTTATACAGTTCCTTAAAGACACGCTTTCTTTTCGCGCCAAACGTTATCTAGGACACAACCCCGCAGGTGCAGTTATGGTATTCGCTCTAATATTTGCATTAATAGTCACCATTTGTTGCGGCTTGATTCTATTTGGCATTGAGGAAGGTAGAGGGCCGCTGGCAACGACATTATCTGAAACAAGTCATATCTGGGGCGATATATTTGAGGCCTTGCATGAGTTTTTTGCACATTCAACTTTAATTCTAATTGCCATTCATGTTTCAGGCGTCCTAGTTGAAAGCCTCATAAACAACGAAAACCTCACTGCATCCATGCTGAACGGTTATAAGAAGAAATAAACATAATTCATTGGCTAATTTATAAACAAAGTACATTTTATGTACTATTATTAAAATAAAACTGATCTCCTCTTCCAATACAACGCCAAGGAGTACTTATGTTTAGATCAGTAGATGCACTAGATTACGTGACAGATCAACCAGTAACAGTGAAAGCAGATACCAATATTTTTAATGTTATTCATGAGCTGTTAATCCATAAGGTTTCTGGTGTAACTGTAATTGATAACGATAACAATGTCGTAGGTATGCTATCCGAAATCGATTGCCTCAAAGCAATCCTAAACGGCAGTTACTACAATGAAGTCAATGGTATTGCTTCGGACTTTATGACAACAGAAGTAGAATCAGTTCCTTGTGATGTCGATATTCTTGCCGTTGCAAACAAGATGATCAATGATAAAAGAAGAAGAATCCCTATTGTCGAGAATGGCAAATTTATGGGGCAATTAAGCGTTCGAAGTATTCTAAAAGCTGTAAAAGATTTCGATGTACCTGAAGACAAAACTGAACTTTAAATAAGCCACGTAAAAATAATCACAAGACGCACACCTTAATATACCTAGGTGGTAGTTGTGTTATAGAGGCCTGTATGATGTCAATAACGTTTGTTGTCTATTTCGCTGCTATTCTATTATTAACCATCACCATGCTGGTTATATCCCACCTATTAAACCCCAAAATCACAAAACGTAAAAACATTCTTCCATTTGAATCTGGCATCGTCCCTCAAGGAAGCACAGACCTCCGCTGGACAGTAAACTATTTTCTAGTTGCCATTTTGTTTGTCATTTTCGATATGGAAGCCGTTTTCCTCTTTATTTGGTCTATCGTCGTATTAGAAGCGGGCTGGCCAGCTTTTTTTGCTAGTTCAACTTTTATCGCCATTCTTCTTATCGCATTAATTTATGAATGGAAGATGGGAGTGCTTGAATGGGGAAAAAAGCTGTAAGTATTACATAAGAAAACTAATCAAGCTTGATATTAAAACAACTTTAAAGGTAGCCATGATGCGCTGGAAGCTGACTAGACCGGATGAACCAATTGAATCCTCATCAACCTTTGAAGAGCTATTACAAAAAAACATTTTACTCGCCAAATTAGAAGACTTAGTAGCTTGGGGAAGAAGCAACTCGCTATGGCCTTTCAATTTTGGCTTATCTTGCTGTTATGTAGAAATGGCCACTGCATTCACAAGCAGACATGACATCGCTCGTTTTGGTGCAGAAGTCATTCGCGCAACACCACGCGAAGCAGATCTTATTGTTATCTCTGGCACACCATTTCTCAAAATGGCTCCTGTGATAAAACACCTTTATGAACAGATACTTGAACCAAGATGGGTCATTAGTATGGGGTCATGCGCAAACTCTGGCGGTATGTATGATGTTTATAGCGTTGTTCAGGGGGCTGACAGGATTTTACCTGTTGATGTTTATGTACCAGGCTGCCCTCCTCGCCCTGAAGCGTTACTCTATGGTTTGAATTTATTACAGGAAGCAATAAAAAATGGCGAAGCTAAACAAAGGAGACCCATCGGTAGAATTGTTACTCCTGAAGAAATAGATAATTTTGCTGCTCGTTCATTAAGGGATGAAAAGCACAGTAAGCGAATTGCGATGACACAAATTGATAGCCCGGATAACGTTTAAGATAAATCGGAAAGGGTAAAAGATGATGGCAACAGGGATAAAGCCCCCGAACATTATGACCAACGGTAACTCAGACGCAAGTTCTGAAATATACTCTTTTTTAGTAGCACACCTCGACAATGACAGTGTTTCCATCCAACCTACCTGTTCATCCGCTCCGTCCATTTGGGTACGTGAAAACCAACTAATGAAGGCCCTTAAACTCTTAAAGGGAAAGCCTTTAGACTTCGCAATGCTGCTTGATATCTATGCAGTTGATGAACGCTTGCGTCAGCACCGTGAAAACCAAATAAGTTGTGATTTCAGTTTGACTTATCAGCTCATGTCTATACATCAGAACTATGATGTTCGGATAAAACTAGCACTGAACGGCAATTACCCAACTGCACCTTCAATTATAGCGTTATGGCCAAATGCCAATTGGTATGAACGAGAAGTATGGGACATGTACGGAATTGAGTTTAATGGGCACCCATTAATGCGCAGAATTCTTACGCCACCGACATTTCAGGGCCATCCATTAAGAAAAGAACACCCTTGCCGCGCTACAGAGCTTGCACCATTCGACCTATCTTCAGAAAAACAAGATATGGAGCAAGAAGCTTTACGCTTTAATCCTTCAGATTGGGGCATGACCAAGCAATCTGCAGATTCTGACTTCATGTATCTTAATTTGGGCCCAAACCATCCAAGCGTACATGGAGTTTTCAGGATTGCTTTACAGTTGAATGGTGAACGAATCATCGATGCTGCACCAGATATAGGTTATCACCACCGAGGCGCTGAAAAAATTGCTGAACGCCAAACCTGGCATGGATTTATTCCTTATACGGACAGAATAGATTACTTGGGCGGCGTTATGAATAACCTGCCTTACGTTATGGCAGTTGAAAAAATGGCAGGCATTCAAGTGCCTCCAAAGGCTCAATGTATACGAGTAATGCTATCGGAATGTTTTCGAATACTAAGTCACATGCTTTTCTATGGCACTTTTGCTCAGGATATCGGGCAACTTTCGACAATATTTTATTTATTCATTGATCGTGAAAAGCTCTTTTCAATTATTGAAGCAATCACCGGTGCCAGAATGCATCCAAGTTGGTTTCGAATCGGCGGCGTTGCACAAGACCTTCCAAATGGATGGGACAAGATGGTTAGGGAGTTTGTCGACTACTTCCCCGCTCGTCTTGATGAGTACGACGTGATTGCCATGGAAAATTCAATATTGAAAAAACGTACTGTAGGCGTTGGTAAATATACTACCGAAGAAGCACTTGAGTGGGGTGTTACTGGCCCTGGATTAAGAGCCACAGGCTTAGAATTCGACCTTAGAAAAGAGCGCCCTTACAGCGGTTACGAACAATACGACTTCGATATTCCCATTGCCAACAATGGTGATTGCTACGATCGCTGCTGGGTTCGTGTAGAAGAAATGCGTCAAAGCATTCGTATCATAAAACAATGCTTGGAAAATATGCCTTCAGGCCCCTATAAAGCAACACACCCATTAACAACTCCCCCGATGAACTATCAAAGCAAACAAGATATCGAAACTCAAATACAACATTTTTTGAATGTTAGCTGGGGGCCGGTAATACCCCCGAATGAGTCCTGTGTTGCAATAGAAGCCATAAAAGGTATTAACAGTTATACATTATTTAGCGATGGATCAAATACTAGCTATCGAACACGTATAAGAACTCCTTCATTCCCACACTTGCAAATGATACCCCATATATCTAGAGGCTTATTATTACCAGACCTTATAGCAATAATTGCAAGTATCGACTTTGTTATGGCAGATGTAGACAGGTGATGAACCCAATGGGAAATAGTAGCCAAGCAATACAAGCATCAATTATTCAGACAGACAAGCGCCAAATTCATGCCTGTTTAACTGAAGGTATTCGTAACGAAATTAATCACCTGCTTGATCATTATCCACAAGCCAGCGGTGCAAGCATTGATGCGTTGAAAATTGTTCAAAATCATTATGGCTGGGTAAGTGATGATGCTATCAATGCTTTAGCAATACATATGCAGCTACCTGTATCCGACCTTGAATCTGTCGCTACATTTTATAATCTAATTTTTCGCAAACCAGTCGGCAAAATTTTACTCCACCCCTGTAACGGTATTAGCTGCATGTTGATGGGATACCGAGATTTCTTTGGGGCAATACAACAAAGTTTAAATATTTCTGATGGAGAAACAACTCAAAATAATCATTTCACTCTTATATCGCTCCCTTGTCTTGGCGCTTGTGATAAAGCGCCTGTCATGTTGAAGACTGGATCAGGACAAGAAGATAAGTTATTCACAAACCTACAGCCAAGTATGGTGGACCATATTATTGCTGAGCTGGAACAAAAAAAAAATAAACCGCGTCAGGGAGGTGATATTAAATGAATACTAAACAAGCACCAACACATCCCTTAACCCAGCACATCAATCTTGATGAGCCGCTTGACCTCAGTTGTTATAAAGAAGCTGGTGGATATGATGGGTTTAAAGCTGCTATTTCCCAACCATCAGACACAGTTCTGAGCATTCTTAAAGATTCTAATTTAAGAGGTCGCGGCGGTGCAGGTTTTCCAACAGGGTTAAAATGGAGCTTTGTTCCCCCACGCGACGATTCAGGCAGTGACCGTTATCTAGTGGTGAATGGTGATGAAATGGAACCCGGCGCCTTTAAAGATCGCTGGCTATTAGAAGGCGCCCCACATCAACTGATTGAGGGCTTACTCATTGCAGCACATACTATTTCAGCCACTGTCGGTTATATTTTTCTTAGGAATGAATATTCTCTTGCTGCTGACCGAATACAAAAATCACTCGATGAATGCTATGAAGCAGGTTTATTAGGTAAAAATATTTTAGGCTCTAGCCTATGTTTTGATATTCATATTCATACCAGTGCTGGTCGATATATATGTGGCGAAGAAACCGCATTAATTAATTCGCTAGAAGGCAAAAGAGCAAACCCACGCTCTAAGCCTCCTTTCCCACAAGTAGCCGGTTTGTGGGGAAAGCCAACCATCGTCAATAACGTAGAAACATTTTTCAATTTGCCGAACATTATTCTTTATGGTGCCGAATGGTACCAATCCCTAGGACGACACAAAGATGCTGGAACTAAAATTTATGGCGTTAGCGGGCGTGTAAATAAACCAGGATTATGGGAGCTACCTATGGGAACGCCTATCCGCGAGATTATCGAAGTTCATGCTGGCGGCATGTGCGACGGCTACAAGCTTCGAGGCTACCAACCAGGGGGTGGTTCAACTGACTTTTTACTACCTGAGCATTTAGATACTCCGATGGATTATAACGAAATCGGTGCAATTGGAAGTCGTATGGGAACGGGCACCATAATCGTTTTAGATGACAAAAACTGCCCCGTCGACATGGTGCTGAATTTAGTAAGCTTTTTTGCTCAAGAATCCTGTGGTTGGTGTACACCATGCCGAGAGGGCCTTCCCTCTGCAACCTATATTTTACAACAAATAGAAAACGGCAAAGGTAAGTTAGAGGATTTAGATTACTTGCTTGATATCGTTGAAATGGTTGCACCAGGAAACACATTTTGTGCCTTAGCTCCGGGAGCAGCAGAACCCTTACAAAGCGGATTAAAATTTTTTAGAGATGATTTTGAACAGCATATTAAAGATCAATGCTGCCCTTATCATTAGTTTAAGTTTGATTACTATCGGGAAATAAACGATGCCAGAAATCTATATAGACGGCAAAACTTATCAAGTTGAAGAAGGTAAAAACCTTCTGGAGGCCTGCCAATCTTTGGGCCTTGAGCTCCCGTATTTCTGCTGGCACCCAGCTCTTGGCTCAGTAGGTTCCTGCCGTCAATGTGCAGTGATTTTATATCAAAATGAAGAAGACACTCGTGGCAGAATAACAATGGCCTGCATGACACCAGTTTCAGAAGGTCAACGGTTATCACTTAACAACCCTAAAGCTGAAAAATTTAGAGCGTCATTGATTGAAGCAACGATGACCAACCACCCACATGACTGCCCAGTTTGTGAAGAAGCAGGTGAATGCCATTTACAAGACATGACTTTATTAAGTGGTCATAACCAACGTCGGTTTCAAGGCCCAAAGAGAACTCATAATAATCAGTATTTAGGGCCATTTATTAACCATGAAATGAACCGTTGTATCGCATGTTATCGTTGTGTACGTTTTTATCGAGATTATAGTGGTGGCACTGACCTAAATGTTTTCGCTTCAAGAAATAATGTTTACTTTGGACGAACAGAAGACGGCGTTTTAGAAAGTGAATTCAGTGGTAACTTAGCTGAAGTTTGCCCTACAGGTGTATTTACGGATAAAACCTATAGCGAACATTATGCACGTAAATGGGAGCTTCAATCAGCTCCTTCCATATGCACCCACTGCAGCGTAGGTTGCAACATTTACCCCGGTGAGCGAAAAGGTGTGCTCAGGAGAATAACCAATCGATTTAACCCTAATATCAATGGTCATTTCCTATGTGATCGGGGTCGCTTTGGGTATGAGTTTGTTAATCATAAAGACCGGACGACTCAAGCTTGGCAGCGGAACACTAAGAAGCAAACTACAGATATACTGACACAAAAAAGTGCACAAAGTGCTTTCAAAAAGTATTTAACAGCCCAGTCAACATCAGACATTATCGCTATAGGCTCCTCCCGTTCATCATTAGAAAATAATTTCACTCTCAGGGCTTTAGTCGAAGAACAAAACTTTTATAGTGATATAAAAGAATCAGAACACATGCAAGTAACTAAGTTAGTCGATCATTACCAACAAGTACAAACAAGTTCGTCACTAAAAGATCTTGAAGCAAGTGATGTCGCATTAATGATTGGTGAAGATGTCACGCAGACCGCACCTCGTATTGCCTTATCATTAAGACAAATGACTAAAAATGCAGGTAAGATAAAAGCTGCATCAATCGGCATTCAATACTGGAGTGCTGCAGAAGT
>CAJWBJ010000041.1 GCA_913020495.1 uncultured Oleiphilus sp. | reverse complement strand
TCTGACCCTTTGGTTCACTTGGTTAGAAATGCTGTTGATCACGGTATTGAGATGCCAGATGTTCGGGCTCAAAATGGTAAAGAGCGAATTGGCACTGTTGTTTTGTCTGCTCAACAGGAAGGCGATCATATTCTATTATCAATAGAGGATGATGGTGCTGGTATGGATGCAGATGTATTACGAGGTAAAGCAGTTGAAAAAGGTTTATATGATCAAGATGCCGCTGATCGACTAAGTGATACAGAGTGCTTTAATCTCATTTTTGCGCCAGGTTTTTCAACAAAAACCGAAATTTCAGATGTGTCTGGGCGCGGAGTAGGGATGGATGTTGTCAAAACAAAAATAACACAATTAAATGGCACAGTCTCAATAGATTCAGAAAAGAGTAGAGGGTCAAGACTGACGATTAAAGTGCCATTAACTTTAGCCATTATGCCAACCTTAATGGTTAAACTTGCTGATCAGGCTTTTGCTTTTCCATTAGTGAGCGTTGTGGAAATTTTCCACTTAGATCTGACAAAGACCAATGTCGTTGATGGTCAAGAATGCGTTGTCGTTCGTGATAATGTTTATCCATTGTTTTATGTTAAGCGATGGTTAGTTAATGGTGGCTATGGTGATGAACCGACAGATTCAGCTCATGTTGTTATTGTTTCTGTAGGTACAAAAAGAGTAGGTTTTATTGTTGATCAATTAGTCGGTCAGGAGGAGGTGGTAATTAAACCATTAGGTGGTTTATTGCACGGGACTGCAGGTATGGCTGGGGCAACAATAACTGGTGATGGCCGAATAGCTTTAATTTTAGATATACCAAGTCTCTTACAGCGTTACGCATAGGGAAATTATTTAAAAGGGCCGTGAGGGGCGTTAATGAGTGTCACTGTTCTTGTCGTAGATGATTCTGGATTTTTCCGGAAAAGAGTCTGTGAAATTCTTAATTCAGCTGAGCATATTGAAGTTGTAGGCACAGCTTCTAATGGCAGGGAAGCGATTGAACTCGTAAAAAAGCTCAGTCCTGATGTCGTCACTATGGATTATGAAATGCCTGTGATGGATGGCGTTAGTGCTATACGTGTTATTATGGCTGAATGTCCAACCTCTATTTTAATGTTTTCATCATTGACGTATGAAGGCGCGCGCGTGACACTTGATGCTCTAGAGGCTGGAGCTGTTGATTTTTTACCCAAAAACTTTGAAGATATTGCGCGCGATACGGGTAAAATGCAAGATTTGTTGAAAAAACGAATACTAGAAATAGCTAAGCATAAAGTAAAAGATAGCACTCAAAAAAATCAACAAATAGCCGCACCAGCCTCTCCCGAAAAAAAATTAACTCAGGCGGGAGTCAGGCCAAAAATACTCAAGCCTTTAGAGACCAGAGCTGCAATAAAGCAATCAAGACAAAATTCAAACTTAACAACAGCTGTCTCGACAAATAAACCAAGAATAAGTGCTAATCGAGCTTGCGTGATCTCACATCCTGTCGATTTACTCGTAATAGGTGCTTCAACAGGTGGTCCGGTAGCGCTTCAAAAAGTAATTTCAAAACTACCTGTAAATTTTCCAGCACCAATATTAATAATTCAGCATATGCCTGATTCATTTACACCAGCATTTGCAGAACGATTAAACAATTTAAGTCAATTAACTGTTAAGCATGCATCAGATGGTGACGCGCTTAAAAAGGGAGTGGCGCTATTAGCTCCTGGTGGCAAGCAAATGATTGTGAGCGGTTTTGGACAAAACTATCATGTTAAAGTGTTGGAAGGTGATGACCGATTAACTTATAAGCCTTCTGTTGATGTTACATTTGGTTCAGCAGCAAAAGCATACCCAGGTCGTGTTTTAAGTGTTGTATTAACTGGAATGGGGGCTGATGGTCGTGAGGGGTGTCGTATGCTAAAACAGTCGGGTTCTACAGTTTGGACGCAGGATGAAGCCAGTTGCGTAATTTATGGTATGCCGATGTCCGTTGATAAAGCCGGATACTCTGACGCATCAATTACGCTTGATCAAATCTCAAATAGAATTATCGATGGGGTAATGTAATGGATTTCCTCAGTTTACTAGGAGTAATAATTGGCTTTGGTGCCATTTTGGGTGGTAATTATCTAGAAGGTGGTCATATTGATGCACTTTTTAATGGGCCTGCGGCGTTAATTGTTATAGGTGGAACGGTAGCTGCTATTTTGTTACAGACGCCTTTTAAGGTTCTTATGCGTGGTTTTTCGATGTTACGATGGGTGTTTATACCGCCTTATATATCTATGGATGACGGCATTGAGAAAGTAATTGCCTGGAGCATGAGAGCGAGAAAAGAAGGTCTGTTAGGGCTTGAAGCTTCTGTAGAAAAAGAAGATGAACCTTTTTGTGAGAAGGGTTTGCAGTTATTGGTTGATGGTGCAGAGCCTGAAGTAATTCGGAATGTGTTGGAGTTGGACTTGATTTCTAAGGAGCGATACGACCTTAGCTCCGCAAAGATTTATGATGGAATGGGAGGTTATTCTCCTACAATTGGAATTATTGGCGCTGTTATGGGGTTGATTCATGTCATGAGTAACTTGGCAGATCCTTCATCTCTTGGTTCCGGAATTGCGACGGCTTTTGTCGCCACAATATATGGCGTTGCATTTGCTAATATGTTGTTATTTCCGATTGGTAGCAAGTTAAAGTCACTTGTTTTAAAGCAGTCACAGTATCGTGAAATGTTTATAGAAGGTCTGGTAGCTATTTCTGAGGGTGAAAATCCACGCTCCATTGAACTTAAGTTACGTGGGTTTATTCCATAAATAATCACTGTTTTTAATCAAATAGTTATAACAATATGCGTAGACAAACAGAAGAAGATCATGACAATAGTGAGCGATGGCTAGTCTCCTATGCTGATTTTATTACGTTGCTATTTGCCTTTTTTGTCGTGATGTATTCAATTTCTTCCGTTAATGAAGGCAAATACAAGGTTTTGTCAGAAAGCTTGGAAGGCGTTTTTAACGGTCCGCAGAAGACTATTGAGCCAATTCAAGTCGGAGCGATAACGCCACGCTCTTCATCAAAGTCAGCGGGTGATACCAAAGTAAAGCCAATATTTCTTATACCAGAGCCAATTCCTAAAGAAAAAATTAAAGATGAAGATGAACGTCTTCAATTGGAGAGTATTGCTGGTGAATTTGAAAAAAGTTTTGAGGATTTGATTTTCCAAGAAAAAGTTAGTGTAAAAAATAAAGAGGATTGGATAGAGGTATCTTTAAATGATACCGTGATTTTTAGTAGTGGTGGAGTAGAACCGATACATGAAGCCTTGGCCATTATTGAGAAAATGGCTCGCATTATGTCTGGTCATGATAATGCCATGTTAGTAGAGGGGCATACCGATAATGTACCGATACGTAGTTCTGTTTATCCATCTAATTGGGAGCTTTCTGCAGCGCGAGCAGCTTCGGTAGTTAGATACTTAGCATTAGAGGGGATTTCAGCTGACCGTATGGGAGCGATGGGCTATGGCGAGTTTCAGCCTGTTGCACGAAATGATACCGCTCAAGGAAAAAGAAAAAATCGTCGTGTTATTTTACTGATATCAAAAGGGAATGATATTCGGGAGAGTCTACTAAATTAAAGAATGAAGCCATTTTATCTAATGGCGCTGCTAACCTATACTTTAGTTAACCCATTCGGGTTACTTAAAACGTTATAATTCCTTCAGTCTATCTATCTAAATATTAGTTATGAATATTAGGTTTAATGGCATAACTTGTGCATTGATCGTGTTAGACAAACTATTAAGACAGAATTTCGGCAACTATTTTCCTATATTTGGTTTTGTGCGCAAGTATTGTGTAGCGCAATTGTCTTGACCAGTATTGGAATACTGTTTACTTAAATCATTTAGGGGTTATACAGTGAGAATCTGGGGAATTGCGAATCAAAAAGGTGGGGTTGGAAAAACCACAAGTGTCGTTACTCTTGGAGGCTTGTTAGCACAAGAGGGTAAACGCGTTTTAGCAATGGACCTAGATCCACATGGGTCGTTAACAAGCTATTTTAAATATGATCCTGACACAATCGAACAGAGTGCATTTGATCTATTTATGCATAAAGGGAAGGTGCCTGACGGCTTGCCAGAGCAGCTAATAACCTCGACTTCATGTGAAGGCTTGGATCTTATGCCAGGATCAACAGCTCTGGCGACATTAGAGCGACGTATGGTCGGTGTTGAAGGTATGGGGTTGATCATATCCAAGACCTTGGCGATGCTATGGGATCAATATGACTATGTATTAATTGATAACTCTCCATCATTAGGCGTGTTAATGATCAATTCATTGGCAGCAAGTCAGCAGTTAATCGTACCGGTGCAAACCGAGTTTTTGGCTATAAAAGGTTTAGAGCGCATGATGCATACTTTAAATATGGTCATACGTTCGCAAAAGAGTAATTTGCAGCACCTTATTCTGCCCACTATGTTTGACCGACGAACACAAGCATCAACTCAAAGCTTAAGAACAATAAAGAATACCTGGGGAGATGATGTATGGAAGTATGCAATACCTGTTGATACTAAATTTCGTGATGCGAGTATGCATGGGCTGGTGCCATCAGTGCATGATGCGGAAACACATGGTGTCCGTGCATACAAAAAGTTACTTCAGAACTTGAAAGAAATGAATAGTGTAGATGTTTAAAATCATTTTAGTAGAGTAATGTCATGACAAATAAACATGATAATAACAAGGAGAAAACCAATCGCACGGATGAGTTACTTAATGACTACTTGTTAGATGTGTTTGGGGGGGATGATAGTTGTGAAACTGTACCTATTTCTAAGTTCTTTAATGATGCCGTGTCTGAAAGTTCCTCGGATATTTCAACTCTAGATATACTAGAAAGTCGAGAAATTAATACTGATGTTCTTCCTGTTTCAATTGAAAGTCGTTATTTTTTGGTGCCGACTATTAAATTGCTTTTTTCCAATGGAGGCACTGAAACTTATTCTAAAGAAGTTGCAATTCTTATTTTGTTAACTAGCTTATATTTTCTTCGTCGTCCACTGTCTCCTAAAGTCAGGCAGTGTTTTTTATCATTATCAAAGCAAGTAATTGATGATTACGGCCTTCCATCCCTGCATGTTAAAGCGACACTTCAGGGTGTAAACGCGTGAAACCTGTCGATGATAGTAAGCCAAAAAGTGCCCAGTCAGCAATATTGGAATATTATGATGATATGCTGGGCTCGCTTGGTAATGACCCCTTACAAAAACTAGTTCAAGAAGAGCAAAAAGTAGTAGCCTCTACGATTGAAAAAACAATTTTGCCTAAAAGAAAAGCTAAGCAGCCGCTACAACTAGGTCAGCGAAAAACGCAACAGGTAAAAATGCAATCTCACCAATTACCAGTAACTTTTTATGATGAAGGGTTCGAAGAAAAACTAAAGACAGAAGTTGTTGCGCCATTAATTATACCCGCTGCATTTCCTAAGTTGTCCCCTAAAATAAAAAGCGTCGATTCAGAAGTTAAGCAAGCAAAAATTGAACAAGAAAAACCAATCAAAAAAAACTCACCAATAATTGAGACTACAGAGCCTGAAATTATTAAAGAGGCTGTTGGTGTTAACAAAACGATCTCTAACGTTAAACCTAAAGGTATTATAGTTTCAAAATCAGAAGTGCCAAAGGTTGTTTTATTGGATAAGAAACCTAGTAGCAACCATTTGGATAAAAAAGATAAATTGTTAAACTCAAGTAAGCTAAAAAATGATTTGTCAGAGAGCAATCTGTCAGTTGGTTGGCTTGAAAATGGTCGTCCAACTTGGGCAAAGGAGCGCTTTGAGTGTCTTTTATTTTCAGTCGCAGGGCTTCAATTAGCTGTGCCTCTCGTATCGCTTGGAGCCATTTATAAAATTGAGAATGATTTTACACCTCTTATTGGTCGAGCAAGTTGGTTTATGGGGCTTTATCGTCATGACGGTCGAAATGTTCGTGTAATAGATACCGCTCAGTTGGTAATGCCTGATCGTGTCACTTCAACGACAAGAGAAAATTACCGGTATATCATTCGTTTAGGAGGGAATAATTGGGGGATAGCGTGTGACTCTGTTCAAGAAGCTATTCAACTAGAACCTTCCGAAGTGAAGTGGCGGACTGAGCGTAGTAAACGAGCCTGGCTTTCAGGAACGGTTATTGAACATATGTGTGCCTTGTTAGATGCAGACACA
Organism: uncultured Oleiphilus sp.; assembly: GCA_913020495.1. GTDB lineage: Bacteria > Pseudomonadota > Gammaproteobacteria > Pseudomonadales > Oleiphilaceae > PZPK01. The sequence continues at coordinate 23,832 of CAJWBJ010000041.1, read as the reverse complement.
CTCAGTCAAATGCTTAATAAAGAGGCTGTGTCTAAACATTCATCATTTTTCTAATGATTTTTCAGGTGTAGAATATTTCTACCTAAAATCTGATAAATAGCTGGCATAGATTGTGCGATGCTCTATATTAAAGGGATAGTGCGTTATTTTTTTGACGTACATTTACCCACAAGAATTTTAGAGGTTTAAATAATGGCATCAAATACAGGCCATAGCAGCCATGCAGCTGAAGATCCTATACTGCAAAATGTGACGTTTCGTCTAGCTGATGAGACTTACGGCATTAATGTTATGCAGATCCAAGAAGTGTTGCGGTATACAGAAATTGCACCAGTGCCAGGCGCACCTAGTTATGTTTTAGGGATTATTAATTTACGTGGCAATGTTGTTACCGTAATCGATACCCGTGCTCGTTTTGGTTTACCTAGTGCTGAAATATCAGATAATACACGAATTGTGGTATTGGAGATTGAAAACCAAGTCATTGGCATTTTAGTCGACTCTGTTGCAGAGGTCGTTTATATCCGCCATTCAGAAATGGAAACAGCGCCTAATGTTGGTAATGAAGAAAGTGCCCGTTTTATACAAGGTGTTTGTAATAAAAATGGTGAGCTAATCATTCTCGTTGAATTCGAGAAAATGTTATCCGAAGAGGAATGGGCCGATATGGCTGCATTCTAGTAATTTCAGGAGTCTTTATGTCTTTACTCATGTCGAATCTAATTCCTATTATTTCTAGTGTTTTGGTGGCCTTGTTAACTATTTATACTTTGGTTATTAAGCGATCGATTAAGAAATCTGAGCAGCAAATGAGCCAATTAGTTGATGGCTTATCAAAAGAAGTTCAAGGTATTAGCCATGGTTCAATGGGAATTGGACGTAAAGTTCTTATGATGGAAAAAAAGATCGAAGAGCTTGAAGGCACCATTGAAGAAATTCAGAAAAATGACCCTAATAAAGTCTCATATTCTGAAGCAGCGCGCTTAGTTGAGTTGGGTGCAGGTGTAGAAGATTTAATGAATAGTTGTGGAATATCAAGACCTGAAGCTGAATTGGTTAGTGCTTTAACCGAAAGCAAGAAAGGCGACATCCCGGTCTTAACAACTCAAACTTAATGATCCACATGTTCTATTTAAGCAACTCTGGCTAGTTCTGACCTTTTAGAATGAGGTTCTTGATGGCGTGTCAGAAACTTTTCAATATAGTGATTAATTGAATCATAGTTTTGTGCGCTAATTTCTCTGAATCGCATACTAAGTTGAAATATATTTTTTGACAAACGTCTGACACTAATCACACTACACTGCACATCAATTTCATCGTCTTTTTGATTTAAACGGAAAGAAACCGGCAACAGAACTGCTTGTTTTGGTGCGATGCTGGCTGAATTTGGCAGAAGAAGGTCCAGTGTTTGCTGATCGCACTTAACCGTCATTCCATCTCTTGAAATCGCTTCGAGTTCTGTATTAACTGTATCATGCTTATTGGCCCGAATTGTAATACTTTCACCCAGTTGAATATGTGTGTGGTAAATCAAATTTCTTTTCATATCGTTTGTTGTACCAAGATCAGGTATTTACCTGAGTTAATACATTCCTAATTAATGGTCTTACTATAAATGTATCTTTAACTGGCTGAAAAACAACGAGATATTTGTATCGCTTTGCAACGTTATGCAACCATGTGATGTGTGCAGGTTTTTTTTATAACTAAGATCACACTTTTAGATCGAAAAGTGGGTTTTGTGTCTTTTCGTAATGCGGTACAGTCCGGTTTTAGTTTCTGCATATCTTGATAACTCAGAAAGGCATCTTCGTTTGAAAATAATTCATACTTCCGACTGGCACCTTGGTCAGCATTTTATGGGTAAAAGTCGTCAACCTGAGCATCAAAAATTTCTACGATGGTTACTAGGTTTGGCTTTAGAACAAAAAATAGATGCCATTATTGTAGCCGGAGATATATTTGATACGGGCTCTCCACCGAGTTATGCCCGTGAGTTATACAATCATTTTATTGTTGAACTTCAATCAACGGGGGTGCATCTCATTATATTGGGGGGGAACCACGATTCAGTTGCAATGTTGAGTGAATCGAAATCTTTACTTTCGCATTTGAATACCTCCGTAATTCCAAACTCAATGGAAAACCTTGAAGATCAAATTATTATTATTAGAGACAAAGCAAAAAAAGCTACCGGCATTGTCTGTGCGATTCCTTTTCTACGTACCCGGGATATTGTATTAAGCCAAGAAGGTCAAAGTGGTATTGATAAGCAACGTAGCTTACAACAATCAATTGCTCAACATTATCAATCTGTTTTCCAGCTTGCGAAACAAAAAAAGCAGGAACTCGGAGGGGCAATACCAATTATCGCTACTGGTCACTTAACGACTGTAGGTGCAAAGTCTTCAGAATCTGTACGTGACATCTATATTGGTACTTTAGATGCCTTTCCATCTTCTGCATTTCCTCCCGCTGACTATATTGCATTAGGACATATTCACCGTCCTCAGAGAGTTGGTGGCAGTCAGAGTGTTCGTTATTCTGGCTCTCCTATACCTTTGAGCTTTGATGAGTTATCAAATGACAAAGAAGTTTTAATTGTGGATTTTGAAAAAGCGGAATTGAAAGCGGTTATTGCTCAGAAAGTGCCACGTTTTCAACCCATGCATATAGTCAAAGGTGATTTAGTTGAAATTGAAGTTGAGGTGAAGGCATTGGCCGCCAAGTATGATCATGATGAACCTGCATGGCTGGATATTGAGGTGAGTACCCAAGACTTTTTAAATGACTTACAGCAACGAATTCAAACATTAGTTGAAGGGTTACCTGTAGAAGTATTGTTGCTTCGTCGTGCAAGAACGAAAAAGCAGATAGGACTAGATCAACAAAATAAAGAAACCCTTCATGAACTGACTGCTAAAGAAGTATTTGAGCGACGGCTGGCATTAGAAGATTGGACTAGTGATGAGCAACAAGAAAAGTTAAAACGTATTCACAAGATATTTGATGGCGTGATGTCAAAGCTTGACGAACCCAAAAATGCTTCAGAAGTAAGTTCCGGGATGATATCTAAACAGAAGGCTGAGAAAGATAAATGAAAATTATTAGCCTCCGATTGAAAAATATCAACTCATTAAAAGGGGAGTGGAAAATAGACTTTTCCAAGGAGCCTTTTGCAAGCAATGGACTATTTGCTATTACAGGACCAACAGGAGCAGGAAAAACAACCTTGCTCGATGCGATTTGTTTAGCGCTTTATCATCAAACTCCACGCTTAAATGAGCCCTCACCCGCTGAAAAAGTCATGACGCGTCATACTAGTGAGTGCCTTGCCGAAGTTGAGTTCTCAGTAAAAGAATCATTATATCGTGCATTTTGGGAAGTACGCCGTGCCAGGAATAAAAGTGATGGCAAGCTTCAAAGTGCTAGAGTAGAGCTGGCAAAATTAAGCGCTGATGATGAAGGCGATGTCATCATTGCTGACAAAGTGCGTGACAAACTTGATTGTATCGCAGAGATAACCGGTCTTGATTTTGGGCGCTTTACAAAATCGATGTTGTTAGCCCAAGGAGGATTTTCTGCTTTTTTAAATGCGGCGGCCGGTGAGCGTGCTGAACTACTAGAAGAGCTAACTGGCACTGAAATTTACGGTCAGATTTCTGAATATGTTTTTAGTCGTTTTCGAGATGAAAAATCTGGACTGGATTTACTTCGCACTAAAACCGAAAGTTTTGAGTTGTTAAATAGGGAGCAAATAGGGGGCCTGCAAACTGAACGTATTGAAGTAATTAACAGCACTAAGCAAAAACAAATTCAACAAAAGAATATCCAAGCACAAAAAGAATGGTTGAATAAATTAGAGGCCGCAAGAAAATACCTTACAGAGACGATAAATAGTGCCGAACAGGTAAAGTTAAACTTTGAAACTAATGCTGACAAGCTATTGCTTCTTGAGGAAGGTCGGCCAGCTAATCAGCTTCGACCATATTATGAAAAGTTTCAAAGGGAGCTTAATTTTTTAGATTCTCTTGTGGGCAAAGCAAAGTTTTATGAAAGTGAAACTCAGCAACAAAAGAGTGAGTTAAGTGGATTAAACAATCAATATCAGTTGAGTAAAGTAAAATTAGAATCAATTGGAGAGGAACGCAGTAATACAGAAACACTAGTTGTTGAGCAGGTTATTCCAATTGATAAAGATATTGAACAAGCAGAAAAACAGTTCAATGCTATGCAAGAAGATTCCCGGTTATTGCATGGAACCTTACAAAAACAAACGCACCAGCTAAGTGAGATTACATCAAACATCACTCAGTTGAAAACTCAGTTGGCGACTATACAACACTACCTGAGTGAAAATGCTCTTCATCAGAATATTTCGAGCTCACTTACTTTATGGGAGTCTCAGTTTGATCAACGTGTGAAGCATCAGCAACAGTTACTCTCTTTAGAGTCTCAGTTACAGCAATTAGATGTAGCGTTGGCTTTGGCTAAAACTTCTCGTCTAAAAAGAGAAGTTGATCTGAATGAACTTCAAGATCAATTTAAGCATAAAGAAGCGGTATTCAAGCAACAAGTATCTTCGTTAGATGACCAGCTTAAAGGCCAAAACATAGATGAGAGAAACCACCAATACCAGCAAACTTTAGCGGCACAAAATGTTTTACTTGAGTGTGAGCGTATTTATGATGGATACCTGCGACTGTGTGATGAACTGAGTAATTTGAAACGACAGATGCGACAAAAATCAGATGAACAACAAAAGTTTTCAGCTACGGTGGTATCACTTAGAAATAATTATCAGAATGAGCATAAATTGCTGCAAGAAATTGAGCGAACGTTAAAGTTAGAGCAGCAGATAATGAATTTAAAAACCTATCGGGATCAACTTCTGGTAGGGGAGGCGTGTCCTCTTTGTGGCTCAAATGAGCATCCAGCTATAGACGCTTATCAAACCATGAATAGCTCAGATACTGAGAGGCGGAGGGATGCGCAACAAGAAATAATTCTTAGTCTAACGGAACAGGGACAGTTTGCTAAAGAGGCTTTGGCAGTTGTAGAAGAACAATTGAAATCATTGGATGAGAGAACTGGTATTACGCTTAATAGTATTCAAGAAGCGAGTATTCAGTGGGAAGAGGGAGGCAGAAAACTGTTTTGGGATAATGCGATAACGGAAGCAACGATTCCCCAATTAATTATTGAAACGAGGAAGAGTCAAATAAGTACGGTCACGCACCATTTGGCATTGCTTAAAGATAATGATGCCGTGCAAAAAATGCAAGAGACTCTAAGCCAAGACCGACAAATAATTCAAACCTATGTGCATGAGGATGACTTGCAGAATGCTAATCAAGAGAAAGAACTTCAGTTGCGTCAAAGCAAATTAGACCTCATACAATCAGAAACTAATGGCCTGGAAAACCTCGAGTTAGACATAACGAAACACCTGAAAAATAATTACACCCAAAATGATGGTTCATTGCTTTTTTCTCTTCCTTCTATATTAGTGCAAGCAAGCTGGCTAGATTCACGCCATCAAGATAACCAGAATTATCAGAAAAAAAAGCAAACTCAAGAAATGCAAGAACAATCACTTCAGGCTCTGATTTATCAGGAGCATGCATTGCAGCAACAAGTTTCTGAAAAGAAAGCACAAAAGAAAATAGTTGAGGAGGAGTTAGAAACCAGGCAAGAGCTTTTAAAAGCTAACCATGAAAAACGTCACCTGCTATTTGGTAAAAAAAATGTACATGAAGAGCGTAAGCGACTGACCGGATCCTATGCAGATCAAGAGAAGGTTGTTTTAGACATAAAATCAAAGCATGACGTTTTGATCAAGGCGAATCATATTTTACAGGGGCAAATTGAGCAAAATAACCAAGAGATTCAAAAGCAAAAAAAGCTTAGTCAGTCGACAGAACAGGCTTGGGAAAAGTCACTGGAGCAAAGTTTATTTATCGATGAAAGTCATTTCAAATCAGCTTTAATTGATGAAAAGGAATATGCTGACCTAGAAGGTTGGAAACTGGTTTTAGACAAACAACAGAGTCAAGCCTTAGCGCTTCAAAAACAAGCTCAGCATAGCTTTGATAAATTGCAGAGTGAGGGGTTAACAGCAAGCAACATAGATCAGCTACAAATTGTATTATCAGAATTAATAGAAGAAATTTCATTATTAAATAAACAACAGGGTGAAATTGATCAAAAACTAAAACAGAATTCAGAGCAGCAGCAAAAACAGTTTTCTTTAATGGAAGCTTTTAATTTACAGCAGACGCAATATGATGACTGGGCTTACCTAAACAGTTTAATTGGCTCTGCTGATGGCAAACGTTTTAGGGTTTTTGCGCAAGGCTTGACCCTGGATTATCTGATTCATCTTGCTAACAATCAATTGGTTCAGTTACATGCTCGTTATCAATTATCAAGAAAATCCGGCGAAGCCTTGGAGCTTCAAGTCATCGATACCTGGCAAGCTGATACACTGCGTGATACAAAAACGTTATCAGGCGGTGAAAGTTTTCTAGTGAGTTTAGCGCTCGCACTAGCCTTGTCGGACCTTGTTAGCCATAAGACTAGAATTGACAGTTTGTTTTTGGATGAAGGGTTTGGCACTTTGGATAGAGAAACGCTCGACATCGCATTAGATGCCTTAGATAACCTCAATGCGAGTGGTAAAATGATTGGTGTTATAAGTCATGTTGAGGCGTTAAAAGAACGAATTACTGTCCAAATAGATATTAAAAAAATGAGTGGCTTAGGTGTTAGTCAGCTCGAAACCAAATATCGGTTGTAGAAAATATTCTTGGATATTGAAATGTAAGCTAATGCTAAAATTATTTGATTTACAGTGCTAGCCAGTAGCTGTGTTGTCTTGTTTCAGGTTGGCGAAATAAAGGTAATGCGTCGATAGTTTTAATGTTTTTTAAACAAAAAAACTAGCTGTATGAACCTGAATTTTTGACAATGAGTATTTTATGTTATGACAATACATGATCAAAAATATCATTCAGACTTTGGTGTTATTCAGAGTAGTTTGCAGTTGCTGAATGAAGAAAAGACTGAAAAATTAATTTCCCTTACGTATGCCATTTTTTTTGAAGCGTGCCCAGCGGCTGAGTCATTATGGGAAAAAGATGACCCTGAATCACGGTCCAAAATGTTTAACGGCGTTATCTTAATGGTAATCGATAAACTAATGAGGCCTGAAATTTTTAACGTGAATCTTGATACCGATATTAAAGACCATCACGGGTACGGGGTAAAAAAAGAAATGTACGCTATGTTTTTTCATTCTTTGATGGCTGCGCTACGAGAAGTGTTATCCGACGATTTTACGGAAGAAATGCTACAGGCTTGGGAGAAGCAATTAGAACAAATAAGTGGAATCGTTAAAATTCATATTGATTCCACTCCAAAGGTTTAAGTCAATTTAGCTTATTTTGTTTGTGCGTCAAAAGCCTTGCCAGTTACACCTTTGCTGTCCTCACCCATTAAGTAAAGATAAGCCGGCATAATTTCTTCAGGCGTAGGGTTATGAACGGGGTTTTCAGCTGGGTAGGCGCTGGCACGCATATTTGTACGCGTAGCGCCAGGGTTAATACTATTAACGCGTACATTGTGCTGATCATCATCTAGCTCATCAGCTAAGACTTGCATCATGCCTTCGTTCGCAAATTTAGAGACTGAATAAGCACCCCAAAATGCTCTTCCTTTTCGTCCTACACTGGATGAAGTAAAAATGATCGATGCATCTTCTGACAAACGTAGCAGGGGGATCAAAGCTTTTGTCATCATAAACGGGGCTGTGACGTTAACCTGTAATATTTTATTCCACTCTGGTACTTCGTATTGTTCTAAAGTCGTTAGTGAACCTAATAAAGCCGCATTATGTAGTATCCCATCCAGTTTACCGAATTCATTTTCAATAGAAACAGCAACATCGTCATAATCTTTTTCGGCAGCGCCTTCCATATTGAGAGGGATTATGGCTGGTTTTGCATAGCCTTTATCTTCAATATCATCATAAACAGTTTCGAGTTTTGAAACTGTTCGCCCAAGAAGAATGACGGTTGCGCCGTATTGTGCAAACATTAATGCTGCGGCTCGTCCTATTCCATCACCAGCACCTGTCACAAGTATCTTTTTGTCTTGAAGAAGGTCTTTTGGTGCATGATATTCAAACATAGTCTGCTCTCTAATAGCGGGGAAGAATGGGTACGCTTTATATTAGGAATTTTATTGAATCTAAACGTAAAGTGCCATGAGTATTTTTAAGAAAGTAATGTGTGTTAAATTATATATAATGACCGTTGGTCACAAAATAATGTATTCTTCTTGAATATCGTCAAAAATCCTCTAGGAAACGAAAATGGCTAATAAAATAATTACAATCCATGAAGAATTTAATGCCCCTGTAAAAGAAGTCTTTGGGATTCTAAGTGATCATCAAAAATTTGGTAAAATTTGCGGAATTAAAATGACCCGGATACATGACGGTGATGATGGTGCAAATGGTTTGGGTTCCATCAGAAAAATCAACATCGGGCCTTTGCCTGCTTTTGAAGAAACAATTACTGACTTTATTCCAAATGAATTAATTGAGTATAAGATTACTCAAGGAAGTCCAATTAAAAATCATGTGGGTACTTTAAGGTTTTCAGAGCAAAATAATAAAACAGTTTTAGATTATACCATTCAGCTTGAATCAAAAATTCCATTTACGACAGGTATTATTAGAACCGCACTTCAGAATGGAATTTCAAAAGGTTTGAAGAATTACGCTTCATCTTTATAGGTTATAAAAAAAACACAACTAATGAGCTTTCGGTTTTAGAAAGCTTGTTTTCATAATGTGACAGGCTTCACAAAACCTATTCTTATACTAAACTCCATAAACCAATAAACAATTTTTCCAATTGGAGTTGTGTTATGGATACAAGAAAAATATTTGTCCTGCCGGTATTTACTCTCTTCTTATTTTGTATTTCTTTTAGTCCAAACTCTCTCGCTGGAATGGCTGAAGCTGAACAATGGCTTCAATCAGAATTTAAAGACAGCACGCTCACAAAAGATGAGCAGCGAAAAGAAATGGCGTGGTTTATTGATGCAGCTAAGCCATTTAAAGGAATGACAATAAGAGTTGTTTCAGAGCGTATTGATACACACTGGTATGAAGCAAATACGCTTACTAAGGCATTTTCAGATATTACCGGCATTAAAGTTGTTCATGAAATAACGGGCGAAGATGATGTGGTTAAAAAAATATCCACTCAAATGGAGCTTGAGCACAATATTTATGATGCCTATATCAATGACAGTGACTTGATTGGTACCCACTATCGTTCGGGTAAAGTTGTAGCTATTAGTGATTTCATTAAAGAAGAGGGCAAAGAGGTAACGCTACCAACTTTGGATTTAGATGACTTTATAGGCTTAAGTTTTACCACAGGTCCTGATGGCAAATTATATCAATTACCAGACCAGCAATTTGCTAACTTATATTGGTATCGCCATGACTGGTTTTCCAGAGCTGATTTACAAGCAAAATTTAAACAAATCTATGGCTATGAACTCAATGTTCCCCAAAACTGGTCTGCTTATGAAGATATAGCTGAGTTTTTTACCGTTCATGTCAAAGAACTGGATGGGAATAAAGTCTATGGTCATATGGATTATGGAAAAAAAGACCCCTCGCTAGGTTGGCGCTTCTCAGATGCATGGCTCTCAATGGCTGGTGCAGGTGATAAGGGGATTCCAAATGGCTTACCCGTTGATGAATGGGGGATTCGTGTTGATGGATGTGTACCTGTCGGTGCGAGTGTGTCTAGAGGGGGAGCTTTAAACGGTCCGGCGGCAGTTTATTCAATTAGAAAGTTTGTAGAGTGGTTAGGGCAGTATGCTCCCCCAAATTCAACTGCAATGAACTTTAGTCAGGCAGGCGCTTTACCCGGACAGGGTAATATTGCTCAACAAATTTTCTGGTATACCGCATTCACGGCGGCTTTAACCGATCCAAAACTTTCAGTGACTAATTCAGACGGAACACCCAAATGGCGAATGGCACCCTCACCGCGAGGTCCATACTGGGAAAAAGGTATGAAACTGGGTTACCAGGATGCGGGTTCTTGGACATTTCTAACGAGTACCCCAATAGAACGACGTAAAGCTGCTTGGTTATATGCGCAGTTTTTAGTCTCTAAAACGGTATCGTTGCAAAAAATGTTAGTCGGTTTAACGCCAATTAGAAATTCTGATATTAATTCTAAAAAAATGACTGAGGTCGCACATAAATATGGTGGTCTAATCGAATTCTATCGTAGCTCCGCAAGAGTTGCCTGGACACCAACAGGCACTAATGTTCCTGATTATCCGAGCTTGGCAGATTTATGGTGGAAGAATATCGCTTTAGCAGCAAACAAAGAACTGACGCCCCAAAAAGCAATGGACAAAATGGCGGGAGAAATGGATGAACGGTTACAGAATGTTGCCGATAAAGGTCAGGAGCGCTGTGTTCCGAAGTTAAATGAGGCGCGTGACCCTGAGTATTGGCTTTCTCAGCCTGGAGCACCTAAAGCCAAGCTGGCTAATGAAAAACCCAAAGGCAGAACACTTTCGTATGAAGATTCACTTAAAGCTTGGGATTAATGAGGATAACTATTATGAATATAAAAATTATTTTGGCTAGCCTTTGCTTTATTTTGATGTCCTTATCATCAGTACAGGCAGCAACATTTACGCTATTAACAGAAGAGTTACCTCCATACGCAATGAAAGTGGGTGGTAAGCCTGCAGGGGCTACGGTCGAAATCGTATCTAAGCTTTTCGAGCGAACAGGTTTGGATTATAACTTGCGAATCGTTCCTTGGAAGCGGGCTTATGTGACGACCTTGGAGGAGAAAAATACGTGTATTTTTCCGGTTCAACGTAGTCAGGAAAGAGAAGTTAAATTTCATTGGGTGAGCCCTATTGTTATTACGCAAACAGGTTTTTATACGCGTAATGATTTTGATAAAAACTTGAGCACTTTGAATGACGTTGAAGGCCTGAAAATAGGTTCATATAAAGGAAGTGCAGCTGCGGAATATTTAAATAGCCAGGGGTATAAAACTTCATTGATCACCAGAGATGCACCTAATATACAGAAGCTAAAAGCAGGGCGTATTGATGTGTGGGCAGCAGATACTTTAACTGCAGTGCATATGATGAAAGAGCGAGGCATAAAAGACGTTAAAGAGTCGCTTGTATATTTTACGACGTTAAGAGCATTAGCGTGTAACTTAAGTACCTCAAGCGATACTATTGATAAGCTAACGGTAGAATTAAAAAAGATGTACACCGATGGTAGCGTGGAAACTATTATGAAAAAGTATCAATAGTTTCTTCGTGGCTCATTTCCTTGGAAATTATGTTTGAATAGCAGAGACCCTTTAAAAGGTCTCTGCTTAAATAGGGAGCTAAATAGAAATTGCTACTTTTTCTGGTGAGCATTTAGTTTTTCAATCATCTCTTGTATTTTGCCTAATTTATAGGGTTTAACAATGAACCCATTTGCGCCTAGTTGTATCGCCTTTTTAACATTAATAATTGAATTTTCGCCACTAACAATGACAATAAAAGCATTATTGTTGATCTCACGAATTTGTTTTAGTGCTTCAAATCCATCTACTTTAGGCATTTGTAAATCTAAAAAAATGATATCACTTTTTTTGTTTTGATAAATCTCAATCGCATCAAGTGAGCTACTAGCTTCAAGGATATTGGTGATATCCAGGCTGCGTAATGAACTTGCTAAAAGGCTTCGCATATTACTGACATCATCGACAATTAGAACACTTATTTCGCTCACTGGTTACCTTCAATAATTTGCTTAATTTGAGTTAAAAAATAATTCATTTGTTTCTCTGTATTTTCTTCATTTTGGCTGTGTATTTCATTTTCGAGTTTAGCAGCTTTATTGGTAAGATTCTGATACCCAAAGCTACCAGCACTTCCTTTAATCTGATGTAAAATATTTAACATTGTTTGTTTATCATGTAAGTGATGAGCTTGGGTTAAATTATGTAGTGTGTCAGTTAGGCCGGCTAAAAACTGATTAACCATTTCGTCATAGTCATCTAAGTCAGATAGTTTTTCTACATTGTGATTTATATCGTGAGTCAAATGCTTAGATAATAAAAGGTGAAATTTTTGAGTATCTATAGGTTTACCAAAGTGGTCATCTGCTCCACTTGCAACACATTGTTCAATGCTATCTTTATCAATGTTGGCTGTCATCATGATAATCGGCTTAGAAAAGCCAAGACTTTTTAGCATCTCGGTAGCTTCAAGACCATCCATTTCTGGCATTTGCATATCCATAAGTATTAAATCTATTTCATTGGCAAGAGCTTGCTCAACTGCTTGTTCACCATTTTCCACAATAATGGCTTTGGCTCCAGTTTGCTTGATCAGGTAGCTCACTAGTCGCCTATTATCTTCGTTGTCATCGGCATAGAGAACTTTTCCAGACAGGGTTGGTATTTCAGCTTGTGATGCCTGTGTTATGAATAAGTCATTTGCATCTGACAAGTTGGAAACCAAGGTCACGTCATTTGTTTGTGTATAAGGGAGCGTTAATTGGAATTCACTGCCTACGTTGAGTTGGCTGGTAACTTGTATTTTTCCGCCTAGTAATGATGATAACTGATCGCATATATAAAGCCCCAAACCTGTTCCACCAAATTTTCTAGTAGTTGATGTGTCTGCCTGGTCGAAAGCAGAGAAAAGTCTGCTTATTTGTTCTGAGCTCATTCCAATTCCGGTATCTAGTACTGAGAATATAAGAGTTTGAGCTTTTGTATTGAAACTGATCTCTAAGTTGACGTTTCCAGACTCAGTAAATTTAATTGCATTACTAACCAGATTTATTAAAACTTGCTTCACTCGCGTAGGGTCAGTAGCAATATATTTTGGTAGTGGGAATTGTAATTCCAAATGAAAGTTGATGTCTTTATTGCTGGCTAACATGTCGGCTAGTTGCCGAACCTCATCAATCAGTGGAAGTAATGGCGTATCAATTACTTCAAGTTCTATCTTTCTTGCTTCAATTTTAGAGACGTCAAGAATATCATTAATAACGTTCAGTAAGTGATTTCCACAACGGTTGATTGTTTCAATAGCGCTATTCTTATCCTTATTCGGTATATTTCTATTTTTAAGTGTCTCTGAAAAACCAATTATGGAAGTAAGCGGTGTTCTGATTTCATGACTCATACTCGCTAGAAACTGACTTTTGGTTTTCGTTGCCTCTTCAGCAAGCTCCCTTTCTTTGTGGGCAATTTCGGCTTCAAATTTTATTTTCTCGTTTTCCTGGAGTGCTAATGATTGTTTTTTGATTTCATTTTCACGCGCTACAATAGCCGTTTGCATATTCTTGAACTCATGTATTAACTCTCCTAATTCACCGCTTTGTTTTATTTCAAGCTCCTTTGAATAATTTCCGTTAGCGACATACCTTGTTGCATTTAATAGGCGAGTAACAGGTGTGGTGATACTTCGGGCGATAACGAATGCACCAATTAACGCTACAAGAATGCCCACAAAGAAGAAAGGCACTATGTCGACCCAAAATCGATTTAGTGATGACATGGCTTCGCTTAAGGAGTCATGCAAAACCATAATTAGCTGATTGTGTGCTGAATGGCTGTTACCAGTGTTGAGTGGAAATGAAACGGCAATATACGTTTTTTGGTTCCACTCAACTATTTGAGTTGTGTTGTCTGATGGTTTCATAGAGGAAAATGAGGAGAAAGGTTTTACCTTATTGTCGTTTTGAGCTGCTAGTAAAGATGGCATTGTGGAGAAAACTCCTGAATTGCCATTGTCCTTTAATTTCACTAAAGATATTCCTAAATCAATTTGCTCTTCTAATCGTGTAAAAATAGATGAGTCAAGGACTTTTCCAACGAAAATATAACCTATTTCAATGGGTGCTTTTACGGTAGAAGAACTGATGTAGAATGGTTTATTGTTTAGTAGGGCTAAGGATATAGAGGAGGTTGTACTGGGAGCTACGTCTTCATGTTGCAGTTGTTGTAGTATGCTTGGATCTATAGTTGAGGTGCTGGCGATGACTTCCATATTTAGGTCGGTAACAAAGGCAAAATCACCTGATATTCGTTGAATATGGTTTTGCATGATATTAATTAGAGACTCGGTGTCTGTTTGTTGACCAAGGGCCTGCCTAAACCCCCAATCCTGAGCAATGGTGCCAACATTTAAATCGAAGTTCTTTTGATCTGTTAAAAGCTCATCAATAACGACCTTTTTTCCAACATTTAAGCGCGCTTCAATTAATAATTCAGCTTGTTTTCGGGCCGCAGTAAACACACTGTAGACGTTAAGAATGAGTACCGCAGTAAACAAAGAAACAACTAAGATAAAAATCTTGCTTTGAAGGCTTTTAATTTTCATGAAATGTGCACGTTATAAGATATTATTAAATTGAATTTACTGATGCATGATTACTTTTTGTTTAGGGCTTCTAATTATCTTGAACCATCAACTATAAGTATAGGCCGTTAGTAGGGGGACGTAGAAAGATTGCACTTATTAAATAATAAGTGCCCATATTTTTAGTTCTTTCCTATACTTGTAATGACTTTCAAATTTTGATTTTACTCATCAAAGGAGTGTGCTGCTGTGGTTCGAGCATTATTGTTTGGAATCTTATATTTGCTTCTATTATCCTCACAGACTGTTTTAGGTCTTGAGGTTCAAATTATTGATCAACACGGTAACCCGGTTAAAAATGCAGTAGTAAGTATTCCTGAAGGTCAAATAGAGAGTGTAAGTTCTGAGCCTGCCGTTATGGATCAAGTTAAACGACAATTCTCACCTTTGGTTTTAGCTGTTGAAAAGGGGCGAGAGGTTGTCTTCCCAAACAGTGACAATATTCGTCATCATGTTTACTCATTTTCTAAACCTAAAAACTTTCAGATCAAACTTTATAAAGGCGTACCTAAAAAACCTTTGTTATTTGATCAACCGGGCATTGTTGTTTTAGGTTGTAATATTCATGACTCAATGATTGGCTATATATTTGTATCGCAGTGGCCGACCTTCAAAGTCACGCCTTCATCTGGTCAAGTAAATTTCGAATCTAGTGCAAAAGAAATTGCAGTATGGCATCCGTGGGTATCAGGACTTGAAAAACCTGAAAGATTTCTAGTTAGTGAACTGAGAGGCAAGGACTTCAAAATTGAATTAAATCTGATGCCGCCAAAACCAATTAAAAAACTAAAAAATAAATTCAAAAAGTTTTATAGCAACTAAAAGAAAATATCTATGAATCTTAGTTTACGTAATAAAATTCTCAGGTTGTTTCTAGGCTTGATGATCTTGTCATCAGTAGCAACTATTTCGTCTGTATTACTTGCAACGAATTCGAGTGTAGAGCGACAAGCGCAGGAAAAACTTGATATAGGAAAACGAGTATTCGAGCAATTAATGCTTGATAGAGGCCAGCAACTTTTTAACTCTGCCGAAGTATTAACCGCTGACTTTGGCTTTAAGGGGGCCGTTGCTCAGGGTGACCGAGGTACAATTCTTTCTGTTCTTGAAAATCATGGAGCTAGAATTGGTGCAGACTTAATGATGCTTGCCTCACTAGAGGGAGAGTTAATTGCGCGGACGGATTCTTCAACACTATCATCTAATAGCTTTCCCTTTATTGACTTGCTACCTAAAGCTGAATCAGATGGAGGGTTAATGACAGTAGCCATGCTTGATGGAAAAGCATATCAATTAGTTATTCTGCAGGTGGCAGCACCACGACCAGTTGCATGGGCCAGTATGGGTTTTTTACTAGATCAATCACTAGCAAATCAGCTTAAATCTTTAACTAACCTTGAAGTGTCATATACAGGTGTTAGTCATGATCAAGATAGTTTTATTATATCGACCATGCATAAGGGCAGTCATACCAGTATTTTAAGTGAAAAAATGGAGTCAGGTAATTCTGACTCAAATAATGAACGAGTGAATTTAAAACGGATGCAATTTGGTCAAGATGAATACCTTTCACTGTATGCGCCATTAATAGAAACCTCTCAATATGAGGTTAATGCATTATTAAGCACTTCATTAAGTGAAGCGAGAGCAAACTTTTCACCTCTTAAAATACAAATATTATTAGTCTCTGTTATCTCTTTGATAGCTTCTGTAATAGGTGCATTTTTTATCTCTAGTAATGTTACGCGCCCTATTAATACTTTAGTCAGTGCTGCGCGACGAATTAGTAGCGGTGATTACAGTATTGACTTGCCTTTAGATAATAATGCTAAGGATGAGGTCAGTGTTCTGTCGGGAAGTTTTAACTTAATGCAAAAAGGGATTGCAGAACGAGAAGAAAAGATTTTACATCAAGCTTACCATGACACGTTAACGAGCTTGCCGAACAGGATGTTGGCCACGGAAGAAATTAAAGCGTTGATTGCAACTTGTCGTGAAAGCGAAGCGTGTTTTGCGATAATAGGGGTCAATATTAATCGCTTTAAACAAATTAATGATACTTTTGGTTACCAGACTGGTGACGGTTTATTAAAAATTTTTGCTGAACGTCTGGGCTCAGTGAATGAAGGGGAAAACTTCTGTGCCAGACTAGGGGCAGATGAGTTTTTAGTATTAATTAAAAGTAAGTGTCAGATTGACTTTTCTTCAGTGATTGGACAATCAGTTCAACGTTTAAGTGAAAGCTATCTAATTAATGACTTTGAAGTTACTGTTTCATTGAGAGCTGGTGTTGCTATTTTTCCCCTACATGGTGATCAAACCGGGCAGCTCTTACGTCGAACAGAAATAGCTTTAAACGATGCTAAACAGAAAAAAAGAGAAATACAGTTTTATGAAGAGGGAAGTGATGCTAAACATCTTAACCGAATTCGCTTAATTAATGACTTAAAACAGGCTATCAAGAGTGATCATCTGGTTATGTATTATCAGCCAAAAGTAGATTTGAAATTGGGCAGAGTGACACAGGTGGAGGCGTTAATACGCTGGTTCCACAAAGAGTTAGGTTTTGTTTCCCCTGAGGAATTTATTGGTTTGGCCGAGCAAGCAGGTTTGATGCCGGCATTAACACGGTGGGTACTTAAAACGGTCATTGAGGAGTTAAGTGCATGGCTAAAAGATGGCGTCGATATTGCGATGGCCGTAAATTTATCGGCTTATGATTTAGCGCATGATGACTTACCTGACTATATTGATGAATTATTAGTTCAATACGATGTGCCTGCGACTCATTTAATTCTTGAAGTAACTGAAAGTGCGGTGATTGAAGAGCCTGAGCAGGCGATGAATGTGTTGCACCGTTTCAAAAAATCAGGCATTAAATTAGCGATTGATGACTATGGTACGGGGTATTCATCGTTGGGGCAGTTGAAGAGTATGCCTGTTGATGAATTAAAAATTGATAAGTCGTTTGTGTTGAAACTTGACCAGGATAAAGATGATCAGATAATAGTTAGATCAACCATTGAAATGGGGCACAACATTGGTTTGACTATTGTTGCTGAAGGGGTTGAAACAAAAGCAGCGTGGGACCTTCTTGAGGAGTATGGTTGTGATAAATTACAGGGGTATTATATTAGTAGGCCTCAAGCACCTTCAGATTTTTTACAGTGGTATTCAAGCTATCAAGTGAGTCAATAAATAGAATATGAAGCTTATCTTAAGTTTGTTTTTTTTCACTATTGCAACCCAGATTAGTGCTGGGGGAAAGTTGATTGGAACCTCTGGTGTCACTCAAGTTGAAGGAAGTGCCGGGGGAGGGCTCGTTCCTTGGGCGACTCTTGCAGGTTACGGGACGCGAGACGAACAAGGTGCGTCGGCATTTTTTAGCGCTGTAACCGTTGATGACTTTAGAATGTCGGCCTATGGTGTTGCGTTTTCTTACCATGACCGAATAGAAGCATCTATTGCTCACCAGAAATTTCAAAGTGATGATAAGTCAATTCGTTTATCTCAAAATGTGTTGGGTTTAAAAATTCGTTTATTTGGCGACTTGGTGTATACCGAATGGCCTCAAGTTGCGTTAGGGATGCAATACAAAAATGCTACAAACCTAAGCTTAATTAAATCTATTGGTGGTGAGGGTGAACACGGCACTGATTTTTATCTAGCTGCAACTAAAGCATGGTTGGATGGGCCTTTTCATCACAATTTTGTTTTGAATACAACGTTGCGCTATAGCAAAGCCAATCAACTTGGGTTACAAGGGTTTGGTGGGGATAAACGTAATCGTCATAGCTGGTTGCTAGAATCTAGTCTGGGCTTGTTTATTAATCGAAATTGGGTGTTTGGGGTTGAGTATCGTCAAAAGCCAGACAATTTGAGTGCCTTAAAAGAAGATGACTGGAAAAATCTATTTATTACGCACTTACCTAATAAAGCCTTTTCCGTAACCGCTGCTTTAGTGGACTTGGGTCAATTGGGTGGTAGAAATGATCAGTCAGGTGCGTATTTATCATTACAGTTAATCTATTAATGTAACGTTAATATCAAGTTCTGTGAAATTTTGAATGGAAAAGAATATGTATCGAAAAGTGTGGCTAAGTTTATTGTTAGTTGTATTAAGCGCTTGCCAAACGATTTCTAAACAAGATGATAGTTTGTATCTTGATTTGGGAGGTAAAGTCGGAATTTCAAAAATTATAGATATTTTTATTTATGAAATCGGTGAAACGGAAGAGGTTGTTCATCATTTTGAAGATACAGACCTTGACCGATTTAGAGAAAAGCAAATAGAGCACCTCTGTTTGTTATCTGGCGGGCCATGTGTTTACACGGGTGATGAGATGTTGCCGGTGCATCAAGGGATGAATATTTCTGAATCAGAGTTTAACGCTATCACAAATGCGATGATTCGAGCATTGGATACGGCAGGTATTTCAATTGCTATTCGAAATCGTTTATTGGCTATTATTGCAGCTATGCGCGCAGATGTTATCTACCAATAAGCTCACTTTTAATGAGGCAAAATGCTTGAATAAACAGCCAATTTTACTGGTCAATAAAAATATAAATTGCTTTAACAAATCTAAACATAAAGTTTTGTTGATAAATCGGGTGGTTTAATCAATACTTTGGTTACTGTTGCGAAAGATTTTTATTAATAAAAGCAACCATATGTGGCGGTTTCTTAATCTTTAATGTCCATAAAATAAACAATTTAGGGCTGAATAGACAAAAGAAGCTGTTTTTTATGTTTCAAAATATAAAGGATAAATAAGTGATGATACGCAAACTGGCCTTTGCTCTCTCACTACTCGGTGCGTGTTTTACTGGGTTAGTTCATGCACTAGGATTGGGGGAAGCGGCAGTTCAATCTTCGCTTAACCAGCCATTGTCGGCAGAAATCGAATTAGTCAATGTGAGTGGTCTTGGAGTAGATGAAATTCTACCGGGCCTTGCTACAAGGGAGGAATTCCTTAGGGCAAAAGTAGATCGTGTTTATTTCTTATCAGATCTTCGCTTTAAAGTCGTTGAAAATGAAAAAGGCAATTTGGCTGTATTATTAACAACAACCAAACCTGTTAGAGAACCTTTCCTTAATTTTCTTGTAGAAGTTATCTGGCCAAGTGGCCGTTTGCTACGAGAATATGCTTTGCTAATTGATCCCCCTTTGTTTAATGAGGAAAAAGCTAAGCCTGTACTGGCTCCAACTGTTAGCGCATCTTCAGTACAAACTGTTGAAAATGGTGATGTGCTAAACCTAACGCCTTCAAAGCGTTCAGTTATTTCGGTAAACACTTCTGAGCAGGGGAGTACCTATGGTGCAACTGATGCACAAGATACTTTGTGGGATATTGCAATTAAAGCAAGGCCTGATCGCAGTGTTACTCCTCAGCAAGTAATGCTATCCATCCAGGATTTAAACCCCACCGCATTTATTAACCAAAATATTAATAAGCTAAAAACTGGTCAAGTATTACGACTTCCTTCGTTAGATCAGATTAAGCAAAGAAACCGTAGTCAAGCGATCAATGAAGTGATTGCTCAAAATGAAGCAGATAGGCCCAAACGTACTAAGTCAATTACTTCCTCGACCAAAAAAATAACATCTTCTAAAGTTCATACCCCAAGACAAAGTGGGGATGAATTGAAGCTGGTTGTAGCAAGTAACCAGTCTACTGCATCAGATACAGCCAATTCAGGCCAGTCTTCCCAAGCGGGAAATGGCCGTGCAGAACCAAGTACTGATATGATTGTTACGCTTGAAAAGCTTGATAAAGCAGCTTTGGAAAATACAGAGTTGAACAGCCGGGTTGTGGACCTTGAAGAACAGCTTCAGACGCTACAGAGAATTCTTGCGCTTAAGAACGATCAACTTGCAAATATTCAAGGCCAAATGCGAGCGAATGAACTTGCTAAACTTGAAGTAGAGCCTATCGGAGAAACAGAGACCGATGATTCTCAAAATGCGCAAAAGAAAGCACCTGTTGAAACTACTGTAGAGTCAGCCGTAGAAAGCGTGAAATCAGAAGAGAAAATTGTTGATGGACCTAAAGATGCTGAAGCACCACAAATTGCGGCAAAAGAAATTGTTAAAGAAAAAGTTCAGCCTGTTATAAGCCCGGATGTTAGTACTTCACTTACAGATGAATCAGAAAATATATTTGATATGATAATTAATAATCCATTGTATCTTGGGTTGTTAGTAATCGGAGTGCTTGTTTTATTAATGGTTCTTTGGTTGGTCTCACGTAATAATGGTCAGAAAGAGCAAGAATATTATGCTCAAAATCAGGATGATGAAAATGAGTCATTTGAAGAAGGCAACAATGAGACACTAAGTTTTGATGAAACTGATGATAATGAATTAGCTTCTGAGGTTGAAAGTACAATAGATGATGATGTGCTTGCTCTGGATGATGAAAATTTCGCAGATGAAGTGGAGCCTCAACAGGAGCAAAATGAAGAAGATGTTATGGCAGAAGCTGATGTCTATATTGCATATGGTCGTCTGGATCAGGCTGCAAGCATATTGGAAGAGGCAATTTCTGCTGACCCAGTACGTACTGATTACCGGTTGAAGCTTTTAGAGGTATATAAAGATAGTAATGATGTTAACGCTTTTAATCGCCAGTTTAGTGAGTTAGAAGCCATTCAAGATGTTTCCGCAATTGAAGAAGCGTCTGAAATTAGAGCTGAGCTTTTAGAAAATGAGCTGGTTTCTATTGAAACCAAGGAGCAAGAATTATCAGATTCTCGTCAGCTTGAAGATGGTTTAGAGTCTCAGCTAGAGCAAGAGGCTGCACTTGAAACAGAAGAAGAGGCTATTGAAAATGATGCTCAATCATTTGATTTTGATAGTGTTGACGAAAGTATTGGTGAAAGCGGCGAAGATGAGATTGATGTAGATTTTAGTTCTGAAGAACTTGAATTAGATCTTGATGTGGATTTAGATCTTGTTAAAGAAGGTGAGCCGACTGCAGAAGAGAAGAGTGATTTAGAATTTGAGGCTGTAGAGTTCTCGCCAGAGCTTGAGCAAAGTGAAGAAACTGATTTATTGGGCGCTCCTGATTTAAGCGCTCCTGATTTAAGTGCTGTTGATTTAAGTATTGATGAAGTCGAAAGTGAAGATGCACCATTAGATCTTGATGATATTGATTTATCTGGTGAACTTGATCAAGAGACAGAGATTGAATTATCTGAAGACTTATCGTTGCCTGAAGAGGAACAGTTACTCTCCTCCGAAGACGTAGAGCCATTAGAGAAAGAGGGTGAAATTGTTGACTTGGAAGAGCAACCTGTCGTCAGTGATGCTATTTTGGATGAAGCTGTTGAAGCTTTTGGTAGCGAGGATGATTTTGGTGATGAATTAGGTGATTCAGATGATTTTGACTTCCTGGAAGGTGCTGATGAGGCTTCAACTAAATTAGACTTAGCACGAGCATACATTGATATGGGTGATGTTGATGGTGCTAAAGATATCTTGGAGGAAGTCGCAAAAGAAGGTTCTGATGATCAGCAGTCTGAAGCAAAAGACTTGTTAGGTTCCTTGGGGGCTTGATTTTTTATAATCTATTAATAGAAAGTTGGAAAAATATTAATTGATATCAGTACAATCTAAATCCACGGCCGATGACAGTATAGTCACCGGCCGTGTTGCGTTATGTCTTTCGTATAACGGCGCTAGCTATCATGGTTGGCAAGCTCAGAAAAGTGGTATTCCTACTATTCAAAAATATCTTGAACAGGCTATCTCTAAAGTGGCAAACCATCCTGTTGATGTCGTGTGTGCAGGAAGAACCGATGCTTTGGTTCACTCATCCCATCAGGTGGTTCACTTTGAAACCTCTGCAAAACGAAATTGTAGAGCATGGGTTTTTGGTTGTAATGCTAACCTACCCAAAGATATAAGTGTTTCATGGGCGGGTGCAGTAAGTGATGATTTTCATGCTCGCTTTTCAGCAATAAGTCGACGTTATCATTATGTAATTTACAACCATCCTGTTAGGCCCTCAAGCTTTAATGACGAAATGACTTGGTCGCATTATCATTTGGATGAGGAAAAGATGCATTCGGCTGCTCAATATTTAGTAGGACGACATGACTTTACTTCATTTCGTGCAGTGGGTTGTCAGGCAAATTCTCCAGTTCGTAATCTTGAGTTTGTTAATGTTCAACGATTTTCAAATATGATTTTAATTGATATTAAAGGCAATGCTTTTCTGCATCATATGGTGCGTAATATTGCAGGTGTCCTTATCGCAATAGGGTGTGGGAAGAGGTCTGTTGATTGGTGCAAGGAAGTTCTACAAACCAGGGACCGAACAAAAGCTGATGTAACTGCCTCTCCTCATGGCTTATATCTAACTCATGTTGAATATCCGGATAACTTTGAAATTCCTGTTTCGGCAGGTGCACCATCACTTATTCAGGCAATGCTTGTTTCTAATGGTTGTAGCGTTGATGATAAAGTCAGCGTTTGGGATGATCGTAACTTCGCACCAAACACTTAAGCTTGTTTGCAATATTTCATATTCGCCTCTAATTTTCTTGATCTGACTGCCAGCTATTTTAATCTGAAATGCTACCTCATGTAATGCTGAGGTCTTTGGGCAGTTATTCACAACGATAAAGGCTTTAGTCAAGTGGCTCAAATCGCTATACTAACGAGCTTATTTAAATATATTGATCAAAATAAGTAGGTGAATGGCGAATTATGGAGCGTGTTAGAACAAAAATTTGTGGTATTACACGTGTTGAGGATGCGCTTTGTGCCGTACAAGCTGGTGCTGATGCGATAGGTTTGGTCTTTTATGAGCCAAGTCCGAGAAATGTTTCAATTGAGACAGCTCAAAAAATTTGCGCAGTATTGCCACCATTTGTGACTGTGGTGGCCTTATTTGTTGACGAACAGCGAAATGTAATAGAGCGTATTTGTCGTGAAGTACCAATAAGCTTACTGCAATTTCATGGTGATGAAGCAGAGTCTGATTGTTTGGGTTTTTCTATTCCTTATATTAAAGCAATAAAAGTGCGCTCTGAGTCAGATGTAAATGTTGCAGAAACTAAATTCAAAAGTACGCTAGCAATTCTAGTCGATACTTATAAAAAAGGGGTTGCAGGTGGTACTGGTGAACTATTCGATTGGTCGTTGTTACCACAAGAACACAGTAAACCCCTGATCCTTGCAGGTGGGCTTACACCGCAAAATATTAATAAAGCAATTAGAACGGTTCAACCTTATGCTGTTGATGTAAGTGGCGGCGTAGAACTTGAAAAAAGTATTAAAGATCATGAGAAAATTTCTCAATTCATAAAAGAGGTGTCGCGTGG
>CAJWBJ010000040.1 GCA_913020495.1 uncultured Oleiphilus sp. | reverse complement strand
GTACTGGTTTATGTTTTAACAGTAGTTCGAGCTTTTGAGGCAGCTGTTATGGCAAACATATCTTCCGTAGGAATAGGTTCTGGTGTTCTAACCAGTGATCTAATAGAAAAACTCGCTGAGGCCGAAAGAGCGCCTACAGAAGCTAGGTTGGATCGTAGAGAGGAAGACCTCAGTGCCGAGCTTTCTATTTTTGGTCAGATTCAATCTGCTATCACCGATCTTCGATTA
The DNA here is from genome assembly GCA_913020495.1 of uncultured Oleiphilus sp. GTDB lineage: Bacteria > Pseudomonadota > Gammaproteobacteria > Pseudomonadales > Oleiphilaceae > PZPK01. The sequence continues at coordinate 30,464 of CAJWBJ010000040.1, read as the reverse complement.
CCTTCTCGATCTCTTTCTGATGGTTCATTGTTTGAATCAAAAATAGTTACTTCCGGTAACTCTGCATTTTCAGGTAGTGCATCTTCAACAGCGGTTGCCGGTTCCTATAGTTTGGAAGTAACTGCTCTAGCAAAATCTCAGACGCTAACATCTTCTGAATTCAATGATTCCGATACCACTCAGCTTGGCGAGGGTAGTTTATCGATCAAGGTCGGTACTGGAGCAGCAGTAAATGTTGCGATTTCAGCGGCCAATAACACGCTTGACGGAATTGCTGCTGCGATTAACGAGAGTAGTGATCTGGATGTGACAGCATCAGTTCTTTATACGGGAACTGGCTATAAGCTTGTTTTGAATTCAGATAAAACTGGTCTGGCTAACACTGTAGAGATTGCAGTGACAGATACTGGTGATGGCGATGATGACGATGCAAATGGTTTATCGAGGCTATCATATACTGCTGGGGCACTGAACCTTTCGCAAAGCCAGCCAGCGACTGATGCTGCCTTTGAATTGAATGGCGTACCGATTACGCGATCTTCTAATACAGTAGGTGATGCGATTCCAGGTGTAACTCTAACTCTGAACTCCACAAATATAGATGTGCCTGCCAGTCTTACTGTTGAAAATGACTCGGGTACAATTTCTGAAAAAATAACTGAATTTGTGGATGCCTATAACTCACTTAAGAAATTAATTTCTGACAACTCTAATTTCGATCCTTCGGGCGCAAACAATGGTATTTTGTTGGGTGATACCTCCACACGAACTATTTTAAATGAGGTTCAGAATATTCTGGGCTCCACGATTAAAGGCTTGGAAAGTGCTAATGTAAGAAGTTTGGCCGAGATTGGGATTGCAACTGATTATCAGACTGGTCAGCTAAGCTTTAACTCCAGTACATTTGAAACGCAGTTTGCAGCTTACCCTGATGATGTTGCCGCTTTGTTCTCTGAGCAGCGGCGAGCTTCGGACTCTCAGGTTGAAATGACCAGCTCCAGTATTAATACCAAACCTGGTACTTATGCGATCAATGTTACCACAGCTGCTACTCGTGGTGATGTAACGGGCTCTGTTAGTTTAGGGGCCAGTACAACGATTGATGCTAATAATGATGCTTTAACCATTAAAATAGATGGAACAGATAGTGGTGCAATTACCTTGGAAGCTGGTAGTTATACGCAGGCTCAATTAGCAACGGAACTACAATCTAAAATTAATGCAGATTCAACATTAGCGGCTGCAGGTAAATTTGTAACGGTTACTTTGGATGGTTCTAATCAATTAGTTATAAATTCAGGTATATATGGATCTAGCTCTAAAGTTGAGCTGACATCGGTCGATACAAATTCTGTAGCCCAGTTAGGATTAAGTGTTGGGGTTGGCACTGATGGTGTTGATGTTGTTGGAACCATCAATGGTGTCGCCGCTACAGGTAGTGGGCAGGTATTAACCGCAGCATCAGGTGATGACTCTGAAGGAATAAAAGTCAAGATCAGTGGGTCTGCAATAGGGAGTCGAGGCACAGCAACCTATATTGAGGGTGTTGGTGAGCAATTGGTTGATACGATCAACCGTTTTCTAGGGACAGATGGCACCATAACTGCTAAAAATGAACGTATAAATAAAGAGCTTGCGTTGATCGCAGGTGAAAGAATAAGTTTAAGTGAGCGAATTGAAAGCTTAACCAGCCGTTTAGCAAAACAATTTACGGCTGCCGATATTTTAATTAGTCAGTTAAATAGTACACAAGATTTTATTAAGTCTCAGTTAGATGCCTTATCGGGCGCAAGTTCTAAAGATTAAAATTGAACAACTTATATTTAGTTAGGGGTTATACTTCTAACTAATAATGCAGAAGTAGGAGAAGAATAATGAATGCATTGCATCAGTATCAGTCGGTAAGTGCGCAAACAAGTGTTGTTGATGTTGATCGACATAAGTTGATTCAGCTTTTGTTTGATGGTGCTCTAGAGCGAATCAATATGGCGAAGTCTCGTATTATTGCAAATGACTTTGAAGGTAAAAATAAGTTTATAAACCGAACCATAGAAATTATCGCGGGCTTACGTAGCTTTTTAGATATGGGGAAAGGTAAAGAGCTTTCTCAGAATCTATTTGATTTGTACTCTTATTGCGAGCATCGTTTGTTGCAGGCTAATATGAAAAATGATATTGAAATGCTAGATGAAGTTGCTAGCCATATTCGCACAGTAAAAGAAGGTTGGGTTGGCATCAGGCAGGAAGCGCTTGAGAAAGGCATTATTTAGATTGTTTGAATATTTTTATCGCGGCATTTGGCCGCGATAAATATTAGGGCGTTTTTTAAACTTCAATGATTGCGCTTGTATCTTCACCGCCAAATGCATTTAGAACATCTGGAATTAAGCGATCAAACTCAAGAGTCATGATTGCAAAGCCAGCATCAAATGCGCTTGCTGCATCTTCTGAGTTTGCGTCATCTAATTGATCTTGAAGTATATCGCCAAACTTTATTCGTTTAATTGTCAAGTCTGAACCGAGAAGAAAACTTATGTTTTCTTGCCATTCTACTGCGAGTTTGGTTACTTCCATTCCTGATTTTATTTGTTGTTCGATTTGATCTTGATCTAATTCGAGGCCTTTATATTTAATGCTGCCTTTTTCTTCACCAGTGGAGGTTAGTTCGCATTCATATCCAATTGTAATGTTATCGGGCAGGCTGGAATCTTTTGTTACCCAATGCGTCATAACTGAGCTTGGCGCCTGTTTAACAACAGGAAGTCGAATGGGCAAAGAGCCAATAGTTTTTCTGAGGTAGCTGGTAAATTCATCAGCAACTTTAGCGGAAGCTGTATTAATTACCATATACCCTTTGCTGGGGGAGATATAAGCAAAGTGGCGGCTTGTTCGTGTAAATGATTTTGGCAAAAGTTGAAGTGTGATTTCTTCTTTCAATTCAGCTTTTTCTTTACGAGTGACTTTTCTGTGTTGTTCTTCTTCTATTTGAGTTACTTTTTCTTGGACTTGTTCATTAACTACGGAGCCCGGTAAAATACGCTCCTGTTTCTGTAAGCAAACCATCCAATAGTCTTGTGAAATATGAACTAATTGTTCAGAATGCTTTTGTAATGGGCTTGTCCATCCGAGTTGATAGATATCATTAGCGCCACAGGGTACAAAAGGTGATTCACTAAGGCGAGTTTCTAGTTCTTCGCTGCTCATTTCAAACGGCTTACTAAATCGATAAAAAAGAATGTTTTTGAACCACATAAGAAGTCTTTTGCCTTTTTCTTGTTAATTGGGTGTGTTTGTAGATTGAAACTAAATTAGAATTTCACGTATTATGCGCATCAAAGTTTCTCTTGCCAAGAGTGAATATAAATTACTTTAAATTGGAATTATAAGTGGCTGTTTATAAAGAAAAATATAATAAAACACTTTTGCTTTATTCGACATCTGGCTGTCATTTGTGTGAACAAGCGAAATCGTTAATTGATGCTGCCAACTTGAAACATCAATTTACATTAGAAGTTATTGATATTGCAAATGATGATGAGCTATTTAAGAAATACGCAATTAGGATCCCTGTCATAAGGTTCGAGCGTTCACTGCATGAGCTATCCTGGCCATTTGATTTAGATGAGCTGGATTTATTTGTTCTGAGAATGTTTTAAAATACTAAACTACTGAGTTAAGGCTACACATGATTTTCTTACTGTCTCCTGCTAAAACGCTAGATTTCGATAGCGCTAGTTTTACTTCGGAATATACCCATGCTGCTTTTTTGCAAGAAGCAAAACAACTTGTCGGAGTTATGCGTGATTTTGATTGGCAAGGGCTTCATAAACTTATGGGGGTAAGTGAGAAAATAGCAAAATTAAATGTACAGCGTTTTAGTGATTGGGAGCTTCCATTTACAGAGCAAAATGCAAAGCAAGCGGTCTTCGCATTTAAAGGAGATGTATATACTGGTTTATCTGTTGAGACTATGACGAAAAAGGAACTTGATTTTATTCAATCTCGCGTCAGGATTTTGTCTGGTTTGTATGGGTTATTAAAGCCTCTGGATTTGATGCAGGCATATCGATTAGAAATGGGTACAAAAGTCAAAAATGCCAGTTTTAAAAACCTATATGACTTTTGGGGTGCTAAATTAACTTTAAGTTTGAATGACCAGTTGGGTGAAAATGGGGTCTTGGTTAACCTTGCCTCCAATGAGTATTTTAAATCAGTGCAAGCCAAGCAGGTAAAGTCGAAAATCATCACTCCAATATTTAAAGATTTCAAAGGAGATAAGTATAAAATTATTAGCTTTTACGCAAAAAAAGCGCGTGGATTGATGGTTCGCTTTGCAGCAGATAATCATATTGAGAATGTAGAAAAGCTAAAAGAATTTGATTATGCCGGTTATTATTACAGTGAAGAGCAATCATCGGACTCTGATTGGGTGTTCTTGCGTGATGTCGTTAAAGTTTAATGTCATCAAATTCAAAACTTATTAATAAATTACTTACAGTTTCTGTAAAGGTTAAGCTTCGACAGGCGGTACGTTACTCCCGCTTAGGCTTTAATTTACTAGCTGGGAGTGCATTTATAGAATCTTGCTATCAATTTCCTTCAATATCAAAAATTAAGTATAAATATCTGAATGACTATAAATTATTTTCTCTTTGGGTAGAGGACCTTAACTATTCGATGAATGTCGAGGTTCATGTTACTGGGGAAATGATGTCAGATCAGGGTTTGTTTGTCTCAAATCATATATCCTGGTTAGATACGATTGTTTTTTCGGGGGTTCGTCCTTTGAGTTTTATCGCTCGTCATGATTTGGAGGGTTGGCCTTTTTTAGGTACATTTACCTCACGAATGCAGTCGGTGTTTATTAATAGAGATAACAAGTTTCAAGCATACCGTTCAATTCCTGCTATTGAAAAAAAATTAAATGAAGGGCGTTCTATACATGTCTTTCCGGAAGGAACGACATCTGTAGGAATCAAAGTGCTTCCTTTTTATTCTATGTTTTATGAAGCGGCTGTTCGTACTAAAAAACCAGTTCAAGCCGTAGTGATTAGTTATACCGATGGAAATGGAAATTTATTACCTGAGCCTGCTTATATTGATGAAGACACATTTGGGGAAACTTTAGGGCGCATGTTTATGGTTGATCGAATACACGCGCATGTGCATTTTCTTCCACCAATGGACTCCACGCGGTTGGGGAGGAAAGAAATGAGTGCTCGTTCGCGATCTGATATTCAAAAACAATTAAAAGAGAGTCAGAATATAAAGCGATTTTTATAATGGGTTATTAAAGGCATCGCTTTAATGAAAAATGAAGAGTCTACGGGGATTTAATAGTTTTTATTTAAACAAAAAAGCCTCGCAATAAGCGAGGCTTTTTTGGTCATATCAAGCAAAAATTACGCTTTAGGGTAATCACGCTTTTCATGTCCAGTATAAAGCTGTCTTGGTCGGCCTATACGATAATCGTTACTAACCATTTCATTCCAGTGAGAGAACCAGCCAATCGTACGCGACATAGCGAAGATAACGGTAAACATAGACTCAGGAATACCAATAGCTTTCAAGATGATTCCTGAGTAGAAATCTACGTTAGGGTAGAGTTTTCTAGCTACAAAATATTCATCTTCAAGTGCGATCTGCTCAAGTCTTCGTGCAATCTTAAGAAGAGGGTCGTTTTCTAAACCTAATGCACCAAGTACTTCTTCACAGGTTTCACGCATGACTTTCGCGCGAGGGTCGAAGTTTTTATAAACGCGATGACCAAAGCCCATTAAGCGGAAAGGATCATTTTTATCTTTCGCTTTAGCAACATACTCATCAATACGAGACACATCACCAATTTCGTTAAGCATGGTTAATACTGCTTCGTTAGCGCCCCCATGTGCTGGACCCCAAAGTGCTGCAATTCCTGATGCGATACAAGCAAATGGGTTTGCACCTGTTGAACCTGCCAAGCGGACTGTAGAGGTAGAGGCATTTTGTTCATGATCTGCGTGTAGCATGAAGATCTTGTCCATTGCTTTTGCAATAACCGGATCGATCTTTGTATCACCGGCAGGAGTGCTGAACATCATGTGCAGGAAGTTTTCTGCATAATCAAGGTCATTGTTTGGGTACATGAAAGGTTGACCGATCGAGTACTTGTAGCACATAGCTGCAATGGTTGGCATTTTAGCAATTAAGCGGAAGCCAGCAATTTCACGATGTTTTTCATCCGAAATATCCATAGTGTCATGGTAGAAAGCAGACAAAGCGCCTACAACGCCGCACATGATCGCCATTGGGTGTGCGTCACGTCGAAAGCCTTTAAAGAACTGATTGACCTGATCGTGGACCATTGTGTGGTTACGAACGGTTGATCGGAAGCTTTCATTCTCTTCTTTTGTTGGAAGCTCTCCATGAAGCAACAAGTGGCATAATTCTAAATAATCAGAACCTTCTGCAAGTTGTTCTATTGGATAGCCACGGTGTAAAAGAACACCTTTGCCGCCATCAATATAAGTTATTTTTGATTCACAGGCTGCTGTGGATACAAATCCTGGGTCATAGGTAAAAACACCTTCTGATACTAGACCTCGTACATCTATTACGTCTGGGCCGACTGATCCAGAATAAATGGGTAAATCGATGGTTTTTCCATCAACCAATAACTGAGCTTTTTTATCAGTCACGGTGCTCTCCTGTAACTTTGAAAGGGTTTGGCCAGAAATATAGTCAGTCATTCAAATTATTTTATAAATGGACTCTTTCTGGTCGACTAAAAAAGTCTGCGCATTATGCCAAATAGATTGGCTATAGTCACGCGTGGTTAATCAACCAATATCAAGTTATGTATTGAATGATTTTTCCTATTGGCGACAAGTAATTATTGTGGTCTAAATTGATGCAAGTGATGAGCGAAAGCGCCAAAGAAGTGCAGTGTTTTTAGAATTCTTACGATAACTACTTGTTAGTTCGTGTTTTTATAACTTTGATGCCAAACGATGAATAACTATAGGGCTTGTATAATATTTGTCAATTCAATGAGTGAGCGCAATTACTTTTTATATTGATCTAAATCAAAATAGAGGGAATAAAATGATTTCTAACTGTTTGGTATAAAATTAAGCATTCATCAAATCTCTTGCTAAACTTTTAGTATTAATTGTGAAATTGGTTGGAGATGTGCTGAATGAAAGGTTTGAATGGGTGGATGCGGGTGCTGGAAGTGAGTCAAGCAGCAGTCTTATCGACTTTATTGACAGAGCTTGATCGAATTACTGCTGCAGATGATTCTTCAGGAATGCAGCTTGCAGAAGTTATTTTAAAAGATGCAAGTTTAACGTCGAATATTCTTCGAGTTTCTAACTCTGTTTTATATAACCCAAGTGGCGTCCCAGTGACGACAGTCAGTCGTGCTGTGATAAACATAGGTTTTAAAAATATTCGTTCTGTGTGTCTGTCACTTAAAGTTTTAGAAACGGTTTTAAAAGAAAGGCCATCGCCAGTTCTTGTTTCGATGTTAGCTAAAACCCTTCATGGAGCATCTCAGGCCAAAGCGTTGTGTGATGATCTATCTCCTACGAAGCGAGAGGAGGTTTTTGTGGCGTCGTTACTAAGTCATTTAGCTGAGTTATTAGTTTTAGGTTCAGATGAAAATGAAGTGAAAGTCATGAATAAAGACGTTAACTCGGAATCGACTAATGATGAGAAAAACCGTGCTGCAGAAAAACGCTTGGGTGTAAGCATAACTCGTCTATCTAAAACCTTGATGAAACAATGGCGTATTGAAGGCTTAGTTAACACGGTTTTAGCTAAACCGTCAGAACCTGAAAGGATGATAGAGGCAGTGTTTTTAGGTGATGAGATTAGTCGTGCAGCGTTGATTGGCTGGGATTCATTGGAATTTCAAGCGGTTATGAAGCGCGTAGCTGACTTTAAAGAAATCAGTCTTGATGATGCTAAGCAAGCCATTATTACTACTGCAGATGATGCGGCAAAAATGATAAAGCAGTTTGGGCATGGAATACTTACTGAATATATTCCCACAAGTAAGCATAAAGTTGTAAGAAGCAAAGCAAAAAGCATCGAAGATGAAAAAAAACTAGAACCAAATTCAGAAGTTCAGTTAAAAATATTACAAGAGTTGACTGAGTTGATGATGAGTAAGTTTAATATCAATGCTGTTTTTAAAACGATCTTGAAAGGAATTCACAATGGAGTAGGAATAGAACGCGTTACCTTGGTGATTTTTGATAAAAGTCATCAAAAACTTGTAGCCAAGTATGTTTTGGGTGCAGGTACGGAAAAATGGGGGGAGCGTTTTGTTGTCCGATACGAGCGGAGTTTATCAGGCTTTTTATATAATCTATTTGAAAAGGATCAAGCCATTTGGGTTGGGAGTTCAGAGCATAAATCAGTGGCCCAGTATTTAACTTCTGAATATCAGGGGATTACAGGGCAGGATGATTTTTTTATTGCCCCCTTAAGTGCACAAAATAAAAGAGTAGGGGTTATTTATGCTGATATGGGGGTGAGCTCCAGACCTTTGAATAAAAATTACTTCTCAGGCTTTAGCCAATTTATTCAGCAAGCGAAGTTTGCTTTGAATATTCTTGCGAACAAGTAGAGTAGGTATAGATTTAGCTATTCGTTAAATCAACATAAATTGTAAGCTTCTGTCCTGGTTGAAGGTACTTTTTCTTGTTTAGTTTATTCCACACAATCAGTTTTTTTATACTAACGCTAAACTTGTTTGCAATTTTTGCAAGTGAGTCGCCTTTTCTGACGCGATAACCTATACGTTTAATCAATTCACGTTTTTTTGCAAATGCTATGGGTATTTCTGTCGTGGCTATATTTTCTTTCGCTTTAGACCAAATGAGCAATTTCTTGCCTGGCTTTAATACATCGGTTGGTGCCATGCCATTCCATTTAGCTAATGATCTAACGCCAACTTTGTGTGCTAATGAAAGGTCCCATATTGTGTCACCGGGCTTTACCGTATAGTAAAGCTTAGTGCTGCCTTGGGCGCCTGTTAAGTTATTTTGCTTGCTCTTAAGTCGATTTTGCTGGCTTAGGTCATAATAGCTTTTACCTTTTGAGGCAATAGGAATTAATAGTTTTTGTTTTTCCCGAATCATGTTCGATCTTAAATGATTCACTTGTTTGATTAGTTTTGGGGTGGTATTAAATTTTTTGGCTATGCGAATCAATGAGTCACCACGACGCACGCTGTAACGATTCCAGTTTAGGCGCTTATTTGGCGGCAATGCTTTAAGGTTGGTTGTAAATTCTTGTGCTTTTTCTGCTGGCACCAGTAAACGGTGAGGCCCGAGTGGGGCGCTGGCCCATTGATTGAAACCCGGGTTGAGTTTGTAGATCTCATTGATGTCAATATTTGCTAAAGAGGCTGCTTGTGCAAGGTCAATTTGAGCCCCCGTTTGTACAATTTTGAAATAAGGTGTGTCAGGAATAGGTGGGAGTGAGACACCATAGGTTTCGGCATTTAAAACAATCTTTGCCAGCGCTAACAATTTGGGGACATAAGCTTTGGTTTCTCTTGGTAACTTAAGTGACCAAAAATCTGTACTTTTTGATTTCTTCTTATTTTTTCGAATGGCCTTGCCTACTCTCCCTGAACCGGAATTGTAAGCGGCAAGAGCGTGTAACCAGTTTCCGTCAAAGCGCTTATTCAAATAACTGAGATAATCCAATGCTGCCTTAGTTGAGGCCGGTACATCGCGTCTTCCGTCATACCACCAGTTTTGATGGAGCCCATATATTTTTCCGGTACCTGGAATAAATTGCCAAAGCCCAGAAGCACGGCCATGGCTATATGCAAAAGGATCATAGGCACTTTCTACAAATGGCAATAATGCCAGTTCCATTGGTAAATCTCTTTTAATGACCTCTTCAACAATGAAGTGAATATATCGAGCAGAGCGTTTAAATGTTCTGTCTAAATAACTAGGGTTTCTCAAATACCAGTTCAGTTGGTTTTGTATTCTTCTATTGTCGAGCGTTAAATCTAATTTAAAATGCTTTACTATGCGGTTTATCAGGTTTTTTGGGGGAGGGGCTGTGCGTAGTTTATGTAATTCATCATTAACGCGTAATTCAAGCTCATTAGAGGGTGTAATAAATCCGTACTCAGAATAGTCTGGTAATTCTGAATTGAAGGTATTCTGAATATCAAGTTTCAAAAATCGATCTACGATTGAATTTATATTATTCGAGCCTTGTTTTGAAGGTTCTGTTTTTTCATGCTCTTTTGAGGAGAAAGAAATAAAGTTATTAACTTTGGGTGATGTGGTATTAATTACATCTGGTTGTAATGTTGATTCTATTGTTGGATTGATCTTCAGGTCAGTTACTGCAGGTGTTGTAAGTACAGGTTTTTTTTCTGATGACTGAATCGTGCTTTTTGAATTGTTCTGTTTTACGGTTTTTATAACAGGTTGGGGGGATGAAGCTTCTTTTAACGGTGTTTCTAATGGGGCTTCGTCAATTGATATATCGGTGCTATTTGGTTTTTTAGTGCTTGTCTGAAAGTTAGAGCAAGCTGCAAGAAAAATACAAAAGCTAAAAATAAGTATATGGCGCATAAAAGCGATGGATCTACGATGGAGAGTGAATTAAGAATGCAAAGTTTATGGGTATCTTTTATTAGGGTCAACGAGCAAATGAAGTATGTGCATTAAATATAATCCATAGGGGGATCGATTTAACGCTAATTGATCTTAAAACTGATCTTTTGCTTTACGTGTTAAAGCAAACACAGAGTCTGGATTTGTTTCCAATTTAGGTTCTTTTATTTGTAAAGTAGAAATTAATTCAGGGTCGTTAGTTCGTAAAAACGGGTTGATTTCCAGCTCAAGTCCTATAGTGGACGGTAAGGTAATTTCATCATGGCCGCGTTTTACTTTGCATAAGTCATTATATGTTTTTAATGTCTGATTATTTGGCATCATTGATAGAGCAAATTCTAGGTTGCTAAGAGTGTACTCATGAGCGCAATAAATTTCTGTATTTGGAGGAAGTTCTGCAAGTTTACTTAATGACTTGTTCATTTGTAGCGCGCTACCTTCAAATAATCTTCCGCATCCACCAGAAAAAAGAGTATCGCCACAAAATAACCATGGGGCTTCGTGATTGTTATCGGCAGAAGAGAAGAACGCTACATGGTCAAGCGTATGACCAGGAACCTCAATTAACTGAAATGAAGTGTCTAGTAATGAAAAGGAATTATCTGCGACTAATGCCTGATCAATAAAGGTGAGTTTTTTATGTTTTGTGCCAGCATGCTTAAAGCCAAAAACAGTGGCATTAAATTTAGACTTAAGCTCTTCTACACCTCCTATGTGGTCTGGGTGATGATGGGTAATCAAGATACCGATAAGTCGAAGTTGCTGTTCATTTAGAAAATCAATTACGGACTGGCTGCAGCCTGGGTCAATAACGATAGCATGCTTACTTTTTTCGTTAAAAATGCACCAAATATAGTTGTCTGAAAATGCACGGATTGCAGTAATGTTCAGCATAAATTACCTTTTTTTAAACTAAGTTGTGGTGAAGCGCAGTTAGGTATAATCTCGTAAATTACTAAAGTAAAGTATGGGGCCGTGTATGGGAACTGTAAATAGAGATTCTCAAGAATATTCTCTTGTGGTTCAAAAAGAGCTTGAATTCTGGTTTCAAAGTACACTGGGGCGTACGCTTTTGGCTAACCAACGCGCTGTTATCGAAAAAAAGATTTGCAGGCTTTTCGGTTTTCATCAAGCAGAAATAGGGGTGTCCCATCGGGTACCTGTCGGTAATCCTAGTAGTCTTGGGCATAAATTCTATATTCTGCCCAACTGGGAGTCAGATCTTCCTGAAAATTCTATTATTTCAAACTTTGGTGAAATCGCACTAGATCATGATATTGTGGACTTAGTTATTCTACACCATACTTTGGATTTTTCAGCGGACCCACACCAAACTTTAAGAGAAGCTTCCAGAATATTAAAATCATCAGGTAATCTATTGATTGTAGGGTTTAATCCTGTAGGTCTATGGGGTTTAAGGCGTTTATTTTCTACCAGAAAACAAGCGCCATGGAATATGCGCTTTATAGCGGGGAGCCGTATAGAAGATTGGTTGAACCTGCTTGATTTTCGCGTTTCTGGCGTTCAAACGCATTTTTATGGTTTACCTATTAACAGCCAGCGGATGGTTAATCGTTCTTTGTGGCTAAATAATGTGTTAAATGAAAAAGTTCCGTTAGGAGCGTATTATACAATACTTGCACAAAAGCAAAGCGGTGCACGAATTAAAGCTATACCTAAATGGCGTACCAAAGGAAAAGTTGTGGGCCTTCCTGTCGCAAACCGGGTTAGCATGAAAGAAAAAATAAAATAGCTATTTTTAACAGGCTTCAAACCACGTTATAAAAGACAATGAATTAATTTTGATATAGGGGTGAATGAATGAGGCAAGTCGTACTCGATACAGAAACTACGGGTATCAACCCTTTAGCTGGTCACCGAATAATAGAAATAGGTTGTGTTGAGTTAATAGATCGTAAACTGACAGGTAAGCATTACCATGTATATATTAACCCTAGGCGTGTTGTTGAAGAAGAAGCTATTGGGGTGCATGGTATTACCAATGAGTTCCTTGAAGATAAACCTGTGTTTGAGAGTGTCGCTCAAGAGTTTTACGAATTTATAGAGGGTTCTGAACTCGTTATTCACAATGCTGCATTTGATGTAGGTTTCATCAATAATGAGTTCTCTTTAATGGGGGGGGGAATAAAACCCGTTGAAAAATATTGTGGGGTTCTTGATACGCTCGCGATGGCCCGAAAAAAACACCCAGGGCAAAAGAATAACCTGAATGCTCTGTGTAGTCGCTATGGTATTGATACTAGTCATCGTGAGCTTCACGGGGCTTTGCTGGATGCTGAAATATTAGCAGATGTGTATTTGCTTTTGAGTGGTGGTCAGTCAGCGTTGTTATTAGACAAAGAAGAGGGGGGGGGTATAACGGCAATAAGACGCCTTTCATCTGAACGTGAGTCGCTAGCTATTATTAAAGCGAATGATGTTGAGCTGGATGCCCATCAAAAATATATTGATGGCATAGGAAAAAATGCAGATTTGATTCCATGGTAGTTTCTCGTTGGCATATTTGGTAAGTGCTTAAATTTGTAAAATTGTACCTAGAACAAAGATCAGTTTACGAAAATCAATAAATTGAAACAACGTACACCTTGTTAAGCTTAAAAAATGTGTTATAAATTAATAAGCAACAAAATTTTATTAACGGAACTTCTAAGTGTAGAACTCCGTTTTTCTAACCTAATTAACAAGTTGGCATTTCTTTGAATCGTGTAGTTTTAGTTTTTAGTGGGATTAAATAACTTATGTCCCTACCTTCGACAGCAATCAGTTCAATTGAGCTTGTTCAATCTGAGATTGAAACAACTATTCATCAGGCCGAACAGAGCTTGGAGCGTTTTCAGGAAAATCGCGATAGTGGAGAAGATCTTCAAAATTGTATTGATTACCTGAATCAACTTCGAGGCATCTTTGTCGTGATCGAAGTGCAGGGTTGTGTGCTTTTGTGCCAAGAGTCAGTTGTATTAGCAAATGAAGTTCCTGTTGGTGCAAATGATGACAAAAATGGTTTACTCACAAACCTAAGTAATGCGATCTTTATTCTACGTCGTTATACCGAATATTTTAGCCATCAAAAACTAGACTACCCTGAACTACTGCTTCCAATTATTAATGACTTAAGAATTGCTCGTAAAGACAAAGCTTTTCCTGAGTCTCATTTTTTTGACTTTGATACCCAAATTCAATTTGATTCAGCTTCATTGCTAGGTTTGGGCGATAACCAGAAATTATCCGATTTTGAGCATCATGCAAAACGCTTTAGGCATATGTATCAGGTTGGCTTGTTGGATATGCTACGGGATCGTAACACCAAAATTAGTTTAAGCCTGATTAACCGTGCCGCGAGAGGTAGCGTAAAGTTGTGCGCAGGCGAGCCGCTCTCTCAGTTTTGGTCACTTGTAGTTGTGGTGAGTGAGGTAATGCTTAAGGAAGGTCTTGTTATTTCGGATCTCCGAAAGCGTCTCTTTATGAGAGTAGAAAAATACCTGCGTGAAATGGCATTGGTGGGAAGCGTTGTCAGTAGTAAAACAGCGCCTGATTCATTGCGCAAAAACCTTCTTTATATTCTTGCTTTAAGTGACTCCGATTCGCCAGAAGTGAAGGCTATACTAGAAGGCTTTGAAATCAAAAGTCTTGGTTTTAATGAACAAACAATAATAACGGAAAGTAAGCGTTTGTTTGGGCCTGGAGTTGATGTTCTACGGTCTTTATCAAAAGCCTTACAAGAAGAAATTACTCAGCTAAAAGATAAGTTGGATATACTTGAACGTAGCGGTGAACCACATGAAGAAGATGTTGATTTTATTTGTGGAGTATTTGAACGTTTAAGCGGTACTCTCTCAATGCTTGACTTACCTGGCATTAGTAAAGCTTGTGATCAACAATTAGAAGCAGTGAAAAGCTGGAATGATGAGAAGAAGCTGGTGTCAGAGCATGAGCTTTTCTCAGTGGCGGATGCTGTACTAAGTATAGAGCAAGCAATTAAACTATTTGAAGAAACTGGAATTCACCCAGAACTAAATTTAAATACTGATGAACAAGAAGGCAATGAAAGTCCATTTTTGTTCGAAGCTGTTATTGTGGTAGTTGAGGAAGCGCTTGCAGGTTTGGTATTAGCAAAGCGTTCAATTACTTCATATATAGAATCAAAAGGCGATAAATTGCACCTTGAAAGTGTAGGGCAAGTAATGGACTCTGTTCGAGGGGCCATGTTGATGTTAGAAAGGCCGCGTGTTGCAGAAATTATTGTTAACTGTATTGATTGTATTAATTGTGAATTATTTGAAAATGAATCATTGCCTGAAGAGCGAATTCTTGAAACATTAGCAGATGCATTGACCTCACTTGAATATTATATTGAAAGCATGTCTTTTAAAGAAACACTCAATGATGACTTATTAAAATTATCAGAAGAAAGCCTTAAATCAATTTCATATGGTTGATTACCTTTTCGGCATACAAAATAGTTTGATAGCCGTTTAGACTTTAACACCAGAGATCACTATGTTTGGTTTTTTAACCAGCCTTATCCTTGTCATATTCCTAACTTTTATTTTGTTTTTATTTTTGCGTATTGTTTTATCCAAGGGCTGGTTTAAACCCTGGTTAAAAGGCAATCTAGCTATTTTATTTCTAGGGTTGCTTGTAAGCTTTGTGCTTACTGGAATTGATTTACTGACTTATAGCGAAAATAATAATGGCAAACAACTAGCGCTTATTAAAGTTCGTAAACAAGAAAATCAAGTATTTCATCTCGACATGGTTTATCAAGACAAAACGATTGATAGTTTTAAGGTCTTAGGTGACCAGTGGCAACTGGATGCTCAATTGATTATCTGGGGTGGGTGGTTTGAAACGCTTGGTTTTAATGCTGTACACCGGTTTGAGAGAATCTCAGGTCGATATTTTTCAGTTGATGATGAGTTAAATAAAGAGCGATCAGTTTATGCTCTAAGTAAGAAAGAAGCCTTAATTGATGTATGGGCTATTCTCCACCAAAACGATTGGTTGCCTGGGGTTGATGCTCAGTATGGTGCGGGCGTGTACGTGCCGATGTTAGATGGAGCTATTTATGCAGTTTATATGCGTAATAATACTTTATTGACCAAACCTTTGAATAGCGTCGCAGAGCGAGCCATTTATCAGAAATAAAAAAAGCTGCAATAGCAGCTTTTTTATGAATACCAGCATAGTCTAGCCAATGCTGAATAATTCACCTAGCTTAGTCGCTAGCATCATATCGCCTTCAGCGCGTAGTTGACCAGCCATAAATGCTTGCATGCCATCTGTTTCGCCACTAACGATACCGTTAAGTGTCTCAGTGCTCATGATTAGAGTGACTGATGGATCATCATGATCGCCTGCAGTTAAATCACAAGCACCGTCTTTAATTGTTAAGCTGTAATTTTCATCGTCTTCGATGTTGAATTGGAATACTAGATCGATGCCGCTTGCCGCGTCAGCGTCAAAATTATTTTTTAGTGTCTCAAAGGTAGAAGCTACAGACATGAGATTACCCTTTTAATGTATCAATTGTTGCCTCATCAAGTGAAAAATATGATGGGCGTGAATGTGGAATTACTTCACTCATTAGAGTTGAACGATTTTCACACGAAATGAAGATTAGTTTTTCTGAAAAGCAATGTCAACTCTAAATCGAACGCTTGTTTGAATTACAGGAGAGTCATGCCCCTTGTTTTAAAAGAAAAAGCCCTAATACATTGGGAGGGGATACAAAGTTTGAATTATTGGGGTAGTCAAAGTGGAATTTTTTACGGAATATGGTGTTTTTTTAGCAAAGACAGTCACAATTGTGATTGCAATACTTTTTGTTATTGCAGCTGGAGCGAGCGCAGCAATAAAAAATAAAAAACCCGAAAGTAAGGAAATGCTGGTAGAAAAGCTAAATAATAAATTTGAGGATTCCAAGGAATTACTTGAAGAACTGATGCTTGAAAAAGATGAGTTGAAAGCTTTAAGAAAAGGCCAGAAGAAAAAAGAAAAAGAAGAAAAGAAATCTCACAGTACTGAGGTTAAACCAAGAGTATTTGTTTTAGACTTCGATGGTGATATTAAAGCATCAGCCGTAGAAGGTTTAAGGGAATCTGTCAGTGCTGTATTACAAATGGCTGATCCAAGTCGTGATGAAGTTGTCGTTAAGCTTGAAAGTCCCGGAGGTATGGTGCATTCATACGGTTTAGCCGCTGCACAACTGGATCGTATTAAAAAGAAAGGTATAAAATTAACTGCTTGCGTGGATAAGGTCGCTGCGAGCGGTGGTTATATGATGGCTTGTGTGGCGGATAAAATAGTCGCTTCCCCGTTTGCAATCATGGGCTCTATTGGTGTAGTTGCCCAGATCCCGAACTTTAGTAAATTACTTAAAAAGAATGATATAGATTATGAGATTCTGACGGCAGGGAAGTATAAACGTACCCTAACGATGTTTGGTGAAAATACTGAGCAAGGTCGACAGAAATTTCAATCTGACCTAGAAGATACCCATGAATTATTTAAATCTTACGTATCGGAACGTCGGCCATCCGTTGATATTGAAAATGTCGCTACCGGTGATATTTGGTTTGGGACAAAGGCATTAGATGTTTCATTAGTCGATGAGCTGAAGACATCTGATGAATATATTATTGATGCCTGCCAGAATGCCGATGTTTTTTCTGTCGAGTTTAAGGATAAGAAGTCACTAATAGACAAGATGGGTATTGCTGTTAGTAGTGGTATTGAGAATGCAGTATCTAAGGTTCTTTCAGAGCTTAATGTTTCCCGCAGTTTTAAATAGATAGTCGTGATGGGTTGCGGCTAAAGGTTGTGACCCATGTTAACTTTTCCTAGACTGAATGCTCTCAAACAAAGCCGCGAATAATATTAAGCTTCCTCCAATCATGGTTTGAAGTTCAACTGTTTCATTTAATAATAAATATGCAAATATTGAAGCATAAACGACTTGTAGGCTAATTATCATCGAAACTGTTTTTGCCGATTTATGCAATAAAGCGTACGTTTTTTGTGTGTGGGGGATTGCTGTGAAAACAGTGCCTAACAACAGTAATAAAAGCCATTCGTAGACAGATATGTTGCTAGCAGAAACTACTGTAAATGGGAATAAAACTGCAGCACTAATTAAACCGTGATAAGCCATAATCGTAAAAGCGGAATACCCGGATAACCATTTTGATACAATAATATTTCTAAGTGCGACTGCAAAGCCTGAGAGTAGTCCAAAAACAACACCCGTTGTCACGTCATTGTCCAATGAAAACTCTGGGACGATTAAACTCACACCAAAAAGTACAATCCCTGCCATTAAAATATCTATTAAATGAAGCTTTGTTTTGGTTATCAATGGCTCAATAAATACAGTAATCACTGGGAAGGTAAACATTGAAACAATGCCAACAGCAACACTTGATACTTGCATTGAATGAAAGTAGGCCGTCCAATGAACGGTAAATAGCACGCTACAAAAAATTAATAACGCCAAGTGGAATAGATTCGCGATAATTAGCTTGTGTTTGAGCGCCCTTGCTATGCCCATCACCAATAAACCACAGATTAATGCGCGATAAGAAATAATATCAATGGCTGAAAATGGTAATAGCTTTGAGAAGAGAGCTGTACCACCAAGCAATAAAGCACTTAGGTGAAGTTGGGTAATTATAGTTTTTTGAGAGTTTTGCATCGTTACTTAGATGTCATATCGAAATCTTTAGCTGATATATACAACCATTGTCCTTTGGATTTTGTGAAATAGCTGTGTTCTTCAAGTCGATGTGCTTTTCCGTCTACTTTATATCGGGCTACAAACTTAACCCAGCCTTCGTCGTCATGTTTCTTACCTTTTGTGCACAAGATGACTTTCAAGCCAAGCCACTTGGTTTTAGGGTCAAACTCAATGTTATCGGGGCTTGTGTCAGGGTGCCAGCTATCTAAAAGGTATTCGCTATTCTCTATAACGTAAGCACTATAGCGTGAGCGCATAAGCATTTCTGCTGTTTCTGGGAGAGCGATTCGTTCAATATAATTTTGGCAGCATTTTGAAAATAACCGTTTTGTTTTGTCTGATGAGCAGCAAGGGCAAATCATCTCTGGGTTAGCTTCTGATTTATGCATTAATCACGTCTTAATCGGTCACTGATGGCGATGGGGCTGGGGAATTTGAAGACAACTATATATGAATTGAGAATAAAAGTCAGAATAGCGGTGGCTTGAATTAGGTGGGATGCCTCTATACCAATAAGTGCACTGGATGTTGCTAAATATGCAATAAGTAGTGAGAATTCGCTGATTTGGCCTAATCGAAAACCGACTTCCCAAGAGATATCGCTTGGCTCTTTAGTGGTTTTAAGTAAGAAGTGAAAGGCTACAGGTTTGATGATAATTATCAATACTGCAAGTATTAATGATGGCCAAATAACAATCCCAAGCATATTTAAATTAAATAATGCGCCTAAAGAAAAGAAAAATAGTACCAGGAAAAAATCTCTGAGTGGTTTCAAGTGCTCTGCAATATATTGAGAAATAGGGTTGGTAGCGATACTCACTCCTGCTAAAAAGGCACCTATTTCTGAAGATAGGCCTACAAAATGTGCGAGTTCAGCGATCCCTAGGCACCACCCAATTGCGAGTAAGAAAATATACTCATGAAATCGATCAAATTTCCGAATTAGTCTAAAAATTACATGTTTGACGGTGAAAAACACAAAAAAGATAAGTAAAGGCAGAGTGAGCAATGTTCGTAAAAAGCTTATCACTCCACTTTCGTCGGCTTCAGAGCTACTGCCGCCTAATACCAGAAGAACAATAATAGCGACCAAATCCTGGAGTAGGAGCAGGCCAACAACCAGTTCACCTGTGTGTCTATGGTGCAATACTGTCGTTGGTAATAATTTAATGCCAATAATGGTGCTAGAAAACATCATTGCGCAACCAATGATTGATGATTCAATCAAGGTATATCCAAAAGCTTGGCCAATGCAAAAACCGGTAATAGCAAATATTAAAGAGCTGACAATTGCAACGACCGTCGCTTTACGAATCATATGTATCAAGCTGCTAGGCTGCATATCTAAACCTAATAGAAATAGTAGAAAAATAATGCCTATTTCAGCTATTTCGGATAGTAAATGTGCGTCACTGACGTAATGTAGGCCGAAAGGACCAATGATTGCACCTAACGCGATATAAGCAATAATAATGGGTTGTCGCGTATAAAGTACGACTGAAGCAAGAATTGCAGCCCCAGAGAAAATCAGAAAGAATGAAGTAACAATTGATACACTTTCCATAGAATAAAATTGTTCTCAGTAGAAAATTAGTTAAATCTTTTTCTTAAAGTGTACACATACTACACCTAAGAAAAACAGGCTGTTTAATTTATATAAACATCAGTATAGAAAATGAGTCAGAAACTGTGAAATGAATTTTGTAAATTTTCATTTATGTGAGTTTTTGGCACTATAAAAATACCGTCAAATGGATGAATATGGTAATATTTGAGTTCTACTTGCCATCAAAACGCTTGTTTATTCATGTCAAAAGAAAAGAAACCCTTAGTTGATATACCCTCACTAAAAAAGAATACCTTTTCAGTTCTAAAAGGTGCTGGTGAATTAGCGACAAGTAGTGTCGCATTGCCTAAAGCATTTGTTCCAATAATACGAATGCTCATGACTGAGCGTTTTATTGAAGCCCCTGAATTAGCTGAAGAGTTAGATTCGCTTTTTGAAGAACTTTATCATCACCCCTTATCATCACACTCCCGTTCACTAACTGATTTCTTGCGTCGTTCACGTTTTATACCAAACGAAGACTCGACAGAAAATATGATTAGTTATTTAGTAAAACAAGCGGTACTTAGAAGCCCTGTTGATATACCAGAAGTTGTGATTGATGAGTTTTGGGGGTTTTTCCAAGAGTTAATTGAGTCACCTGAACTCAAAGGTGTCGTAGAACTCAACCTAGATATCGTACGGTCTGTTCTTCGTACATATGAGCCTTTGTTATTAGATATTATTAATAACATTAAGCATATTCGTAAAATGAATCAAAATACCCTTACCGACATTATGGCGAAATTGCAGGTATTACGGGGTGATATACAGATACTAAAGCGCCAAATTAAGGCAATCCGTTACATCAAACCATTTTTGCAAACTGACCCGAAAGATTTTAAAAGCCAGGCTGAAATTGTCGCCAAAATGGTGCGCGAATTTGGCCCTTTATTTATTAAAATGGCTCAAGTAGCTGCTGCAAATTCTGACTTCTTACCTGATGAAATATCTAAAGAACTTCAGGTCTTTCAAGAAGATGTAGAGCCAATGAAACCTGATGAAGTTTACCAAGCTTTTGCTGAAGATTTTGGACAAAAACCTGAAAATAGATATTTTGGTTTTGAGGTTACTCAACCAATTAAATCAGGGTCTATAGGCTCTGTGTTTGTCGCAAAAAAACCCATTATTAAAGATGGTAAAGAAGTACTTGTACCCATTGTCGTTAAAGTTTCAAGACACAATTTAGAACGTGAATTCGCTATGGGTTCACTTGCTATCGAACTAATGCTTATTAGTAGTCAATATTGGGCACCACACTCAAAGTTACGACCATTTCTATCTGCGATGTCTGAGCAAATTAAAGAATTTACTAAAGGTTTTGAGCAAGAGTTGGACTTTAAGCATGAAGCCGAAGTTCAACTGCGTTTTCATGAACGAGCAGAAATATCACCCGTTTGGTTTGTTCCTAGTCTTTATGGCGCTAGTGGCCGTATTATAGAGATGGAATATTTACAGGATGCTATGGCGATAAACCAAGCAATTGGCTGTTATAAAGGTCGTAGGAAATCAAAATTTCAGCGTAAATTAGCTGAAAATTTCCTATACACCATGCTAGAGCATATGTTGATTTACCAAGAGTTTCACGGAGATTTACATCCTGGAAATGTCATGGTCGACCTTGAAGCTAGGTTATTTCTTATAGACTGGGGGAACTCAGTTGACATGAAAGGGAAGTGGGCCACTTTAAGACGTTATATTATCTCTGTTTTGAGTGGTGATATAGAAACGCTAACCCAAACATTGATTGAAATGAGTACTGATCAACTTTCAAATACAGATCGTTATGACGAAATCAGACAAGCACTTTCCGAGACCTTAGAGAAAAAACAAGTCAGTCCTTTGGGGGCTGATTTTGCTTTTCAGTTATACAAAGAAGGTGTTGATGGCTTGAGGTTCCGTTTGCAAACGGCTGCTCAACTTATGACAAATACTTACCAGCTAAATATGACGATAAAAAGTGATTATCTTCACTTATCTCGTTCACTGTTTGCGATGGTTGGTACTTATAATAATTTATACAAAGAAATATCAGGTTGGACGATGGCTAGAGATCTTTTTTCAGACATTGCCTTGTTTCCGTTTCGATACACTTATAACCGAATTACTAATTCTACTATTAGCGCTGAAAAAAGCGTTCAACTTTCTAACCCAAATACTACAAAGCAGTTAAATATAGAAAATGCCAAATGAAAAAATTATAACCGTTTTCTTGGATGAGCATATTCGGGTCATTCATAAGCCTATAAATATATGTTTTCACTCCGATGATGACGCACAAGGGGTCGTTAGTTTAGTCAGGGCTACATATCCTGATGAGACACTCTTTCCGATCCATCGCTTAGATAAAATGACTTCAGGTTTGATGATATTTGCTCGAAGTACTAAGGCAAATGAAGCCCTTTCCAAGATGCTTGAAGAGAAAAAAATTGAAAAATATTATCTGGCACTTTCAAAACAAAAACCTTCAAAAAAACAAGGTGCTGTAATTGGAGATATGACGAAAGGGCGACGAGGCAGTTATTTATTGCTTCGAGATAAAATAAAACCCGCATGTACCTATTTTTTTACTAAATCCTTTCTTTTGAATAATGAGCGTTTCTGGTTTTTTGCTTTAAAGCCGGAGACAGGAAAAACGCATCAATTACGTGTTGCAATGAAGTCGTTAGCAAGTCCGGTGTATGGTGATGTGCGATATGAAAAAAATAGTGTGCAGGTAGGTGGTGATAGAGGTTATCTGCATGCATATAAGATGCGTTTTGACTTATTTGAGAAACGCTATGAGATTTGTGATGAAAACTTCACTGGTAAATTTTTTGACCTAATCGACCAATCAAAGAATGCTGAAATTAAAGTATTATTAAGTCCAGAAAACTTGAATTGGCCAAAGCGTGCATTCAAGTTAACTTAGCCTTAACTCAATCCCCTACAACTAATCCTTCGCGGCGATTATCTGCCGCGCCGATCATTCCACTATCTGTAAATAATACGCCGTGAAGACCCGAATTTAGGTTTCTCATAGAGACTTCATAACCCATGGATTTGAAATCAGAGATTAAATTTGTAGCGCTAGTATTTTCTTCAACATCCATCGTGCCAAAACGGTTCACAATATGCGGCATATTAAATGCATTTTGAATGGGGTATTGCCAATCTAAAATGGCAATAAGGCTATTGGTGACATAGTTAATTATTCGAGAGCCTCCAGGAGAGCCTAATGCCAAATAGGGTTTATTATTTTTGAATACGATGGTTGGCGCCATTGAAGAGCGAGGTCGTTTACCAGCTTCAACCCTATTTGCTACAAGCTTTCCATTTTTTTCAGATGAAAAAGAAAAATCAGTCAGTTCATTATTGAGTAGAAAACCCTTAACCATCAAACGTGAGCCAAAACCATTCTCAATCGTGCTTGTCATTGAAACAATATTTCCAATACGATCTACAATAACAAAGTGAGAAGTAGAGTTTTGTTCTGGTGAACGACCTTGAGAGAACTTAGAAGTCGTTAGGGCATCGGGTTTACCGGGGGAAATTACTTTTGATGAAGACTGTGTGTTGATTAGTTTTGCTCTATTTCGAAAGTAGGTTTTTGACAGTAGACCTGATGGGATATTTACGTAGCTCGGGTCAGCAATATAAAGCCCACGATCAGCAAAAGCTAAGCGCGATGCTTCAGAAATGATGTGCCATGTTTGTGCCTTATCAGGAGACATTTGACTGAGCTTTAGGTTCTCTAATATGCCTAAAGTTTGACTAACCGTTATGGCACCAGAGCTTGGAGGCCCCATACCGCAGATATTATATTGATGGTATGTTGAACAAGTGGCAAGGCGCTCGATAATAGTATATTGCTTAAAATCTTTCGTGCTTAAATGGCCCGAGTTTTTTGCTTGTTTGACTTTTTCCACAATAGATTGACTGAATTCTTTTCCATAATAATAGTCTCCACCATTCACTGATAGTTGTTTTAAAGTGTCTGCGTAATTCGGGTTTTTTAGATTTTCTCCTTCTTTAAGTGGCTGTCCATCAGGAAAAAAATAGCTAGCCGTAGTGATGTCGGTCTGAAGGTGTTTGCTGTCATTTTTAATAGAATTAGCCAAGCGTGGGCTAACTTTAAAACCATTGCTTGCAAGTTTTGATGCCGGTTTCAGTAAGTCTTCCCATAGTTTCTGTCCATATTTTTTGTGTGTTTCCCAAAGTAATTTAACTGTTCCGGGTGTGCCGACAGAACGGCCTCCTACGACGGCATCAAAAAAAGCCAGAGGTGTTTTGTCTTTGGCCATGAATAAATCATTAGGAGCCTCAAAAGGGGCAGTTTCGCGGCCATCAAATGTGGTGATTGTTTGTGATTTAGCGTCGTAATAAACAAGAAACGCGCCGCCACCTAAACCTGATGACTGCGGCTCTACAAGCCCTAAAACAGTCTGTGCGGTAACCATTGCATCGATGGCATTGCCACCATTGTGTAAGATATTATAAGCCGCAGTACTTGCTAATGGGTGTGCCGTGACGACGATTTGATTTTTTGCTTTTAAACTTTGTTTTTGAAATTTAATACCACCTTTTTCGGGTGAAATCAGGTCAGTAGCTTGTTGAGCTATAGCTGATAAAGATAGGCAGTATGAAAATAGAAGAAATAAATATTTCATTAGATGGCCTTTAATTGAGTGTTTTGTACAACTTAACCCTTTGTCATTAGGGCAGTCTTCATAAGCGGAATCCAGCCCTATATGGATGATTTACATAAACAATTAATTTAGGCTGAAAGCATACCAGAATGACTGGGTTATTTATTCAAGTCGTAAGCGTTAATCACATTTTAGTTCAGGTAAGTTTTTATATAAACTTAAGGCTTCAGGGTTGGCTAACGCTTCTTTGTTGAGAACCTCTTTATTATGCACGATATTTCTCACTGCAAGCTCAACTATTTTCCCGCTTAGTGTTCTTGGTATATCGTCTACCTGTATGATTTTACTTGGGACGTGTCTGGGTGTTGTATTACTTCTAATCGTTGATTTGATTAGGTCTTTTAAATTTTGGTTAAGTTTCAAGTCTTCTTTTAATCGCACAAATAATACAATTCGTACATCATCATTCCATTGTTGACCGATGGCGATAGACTCAAATATCG
This sequence comes from uncultured Oleiphilus sp., assembly GCA_913020495.1. Lineage (GTDB taxonomy): Bacteria > Pseudomonadota > Gammaproteobacteria > Pseudomonadales > Oleiphilaceae > PZPK01. The sequence goes on along the minus strand of CAJWBJ010000040.1, from coordinate 5,340 downwards.
AATCAATTTTTTCCACTTGACGATAAATCTCAGCCGTCCCAATTCTCACCCCACCAGGGTTTAATACCGCATCAGATCGACCGTGAATAATCACCCCTTTTTGGTTTTCATGACGCTTAAATTCGCCATAATCACCATGCGCCCAAATATTGGGGAAACGATCAAAGTAAGCAGAATGATATTTGGCGCCTTCTAAATCATTCCAAAAGCCAGTCGGCATAGAAGGGAAAGGTTGTAAGCAAACTAATTCACCTTTGTCATCACTTATAGCGTGACCTTGATCATTATAAAACTGAACATCCATGCCTAAACCGATACATTGCAACTCACCTCTGTATACAGGAAGAATAGGGCAGCCTAATGCAAAGCATGAAATAATATCTGTACCGCCAGAAATACTGGAGACGCATACATCATTTTTTACTTGTTCATATAGGTAGTCAAAACTTTCATGGCTTAGTGGAGAGCCCGTTGAAAGTATTGTTTTGAGTGAGCTGAATTGATGGGTTTGGGAGGGAGTCAGTTCAAATTTTTCACAGGCAGAATAATATTTTGCACTGGCGCCAAAAACGTCAATATCTTCTTCATCCGCAATATCAAAAAGGATGTTTTTTTGCGGGTGAAAAGGTGAACCGTCAAACAAGACAATACTTGCACCAAGGGCTAACCCAGACACTAACCAGTTCCACATCATCCAGCCACAAGTGGTGTAATAGAATAAGTTTGAATCAGCGGTTACATTCGAATGAAGCGAAAGCTCTTTTAGGTGTTGAAGTAAGGTGCCGCCAACGCTATGAATAATACATTTTGGTTTGCCTGTAGTGCCGGATGAATAGAGCACATAAAGAGGGTCATCAAATGACATGGCTTCATAAATCAAGGTATCCAAACATGCGTTTTCAGGTGTAAATAATGTATCCCAAATAGTAAAGTTGAAATTATTGTCGCTTGTACTTAGAACGCTATCTTCTGGGTTTAAATAAGGTGCGATGATTAATGATTCAACACTCTCTAATTTTGCTTGAATATGCTTGACGCGATCAAGAGAGTGAATGCATTTTCCAGCATAATAATATCCATCTGTTGCAATCAATACTTTTGGCTTTATTTGAGCGAATCGATCTAATACGCCATTAAATCCAAAATCTGGTGAACAGGATGTCCAAATAGCGCCAAGGCTAGTGGCAGCGAGCATTGATGTGATGGCGTACTGGCTGTTAGGTAAAAAACCGGCAATGCAATCGCCTTTTGTTACACCAAGGCTTTTAAAATAGTTTGATAAAATTGTGACGTTTATGATCAATTCATCATAAGAAATGACATTCCTTCGGCCATCTTCACCGCGCTCAATGATAGCTGGCTCACTTCCTTTATGACGTAAGAGGTTTTCAGCAAAATTCAGTTTTGCTTCTGGAAACCATTTAGTCTTAGTCATGATATCAGTTTGGGTTAATACAGGTTCTCCAGGCTCACCCTCTACCTTAAAAAATACCCAAATGGCTTTCCAAAAAGATTCTTTGTTCTTAATCGACCATGCATGTAATGCTTCGTATTTATTGCCTGTAAATCCATAATTTTGTTTAAGAAAGAGCATGAAAGAATGCAGTGTTGTCGATTCAATCTCCAACTGAGAGGGTTGCCAGAGTAGCTTGGCATTTTCATTTTTAGTTGGCATTGTTTAAGCCTCTTCTCTTATCGATGGTTCCATTGCATTAGCAACCTTAGAGTTATTGTTGCGTGATAAAGCTTTACATACTGCATGACCAGCTTGAATAAGCTTGTCTAAATCAATACCTGTCTTCAAACCTGCACCTTGTAGCATATAAACCAGATCTTCTGTCGCTACATTTCCTGAAGCACCTTTGGCATAAGGGCAACCACCTAAACCTGCAATGGATGAATCAAATGTTCGTAAGCCCAGTTCAAGGGCAACATATTGGTTTGCAATAGCCTGTCCATAGGTGTCGTGAAAGTGTAAAGCCAGTTGTTCAGTATTGAACTCCCTTAGCATACTTGTAAGGAGTTGTTTTGTTTGATGAGGTGTTCCTACACCAATAGTATCCCCCAAAGAAACTTCATAGCAGCCGAGCGCTAGTAATTGTTCTGTTACCTTAATGACTTGTTCTGCCTTTATATCGCCTTCATAAGGGCAGCCAAGAATACAGGACACATATGCCCGTACTTTTAGTTTATTTTTTTGAGCTGCTTCAATGAGCGGCTTGAATCGTTCAATACTTTCTGCAATTGAACAATTAATATTTTTTTGGCTAAAAGCTTCAGAGGCTGCGGCAAAAATAGCAACTTGATCAGCTTTAGCTGTTAATGCAGATTCAAAACCTTTTAAATTTGGCGTTAATGCTGAATAGATAACATTGGAATGACGTTGGATTTGTTGAAACACTTCTGCGCTATTTGCCATTTGTGGTACCCAGCGAGGTGATACAAATGAACCTGCTTCGATATGCTGTAACCCCGCATTAGACAGACGGTTAATCAGTTGAACTTTATCACTGATAGAAATCGCATTTTTCTCGTTTTGTAAACCGTCTCTAGGGCCTACTTCAACAATGTTGACGAAATCACTCATTGTGATCTCCAGCTTGGTAAACGTTTCTCAAAAAATGAAGCGAGTCCTTCTTGTCCTTCATCTGAAACACGAAGTTGAGCGATTAACTCACTCGTCATCTCAGAAGGGTCCTCTTGGGTATTGCTTAAATCCTGAACTAACTTCTTTGCTGAACGACAGGCAATTGGGCCTGCTTGTAATACTTGGGAAACTACCTTTTCGACTTCTTCATCCAAAAAATCCAGCGGTACAATCTGATGAAGTAGGCCATAGTCATTGGCCTCTGTTGCATTAAAAACTTTTGCTGTTAGAAACAATTCCCTGCAACGTCTGGACCCCATTGCTGATACGACATAAGGCCCGATTGTAGCGGGCGCTAAACCTAATTTGACTTCACTCAAGCAAAAGCGGGCATTCTCACTGGCGATTGCGATATCACTACAGGCAATTAAGCCTATCGCGCCACCGTAAGCTGCGCCTTGGACTCTTACGATTGTTGGAATAGGAAGCGTATCAAGTGTCAACATTAAGCGAGCTAAGTTCTTTGCATCTTGACGATTTGCTTCAAAATCAAGCTGACCCATTCTTTGCATCCAGTCTAAATCTGCACCCGCGCAAAAGTGCTTACCTTCCGCTTTTAAGACTAATACGCGAATGCTTGCGTCGTTTGAAATAGTGGCTAAATGAGTCAGTAGCTCATCAATTACTTGGTCATCAAAAGCATTGTGCTTTTTGGGCTGATTTAAGGTGATTGTTGCTACACATTCATCGATGGAAAAATTAGTTGAATGCTTTTCGTTAGGTATCGTCATGCTACTAACCTGGTTGTTAATCAAAACTAAATGTATTTCTCAATTGCTAATGTCATTCCGCTTTCGAGTAGAAGACAAAAAATACAAGACGCTTACATCCTGAATACACCAAAACGGGTTTCTTCAATGGGGGCATTTAATGATGCTGAAATTGCCAGACCTAAAACATTTCGAGTATCGCTGGGTGAAATGATGCCATCATCCCAAATTCTGGCGGTGGCATAGTAGGGGTGCGCCTGCTGTTCGAACTGGTCGATAATAGGTTGCTTTAAATTTTGCTCATCCTTATCTGTCCATGCCAGGCCTTTTTTTGCCATGCTGTCTTTTTTGACTTGTGCTAATACGCCAGCGGCTTGTTCGCCACCCATTACCGAAATTCTGGCATTTGGCCACATCCATAAAAAACGAGGATGGTAAGCGCGACCGCACATACCGTAGTTGCCCGCACCAAAACTTCCCCCAATGATCACTGTAAATTTAGGTACTTTGGCGCAGGCGACAGCATTCACCATTTTAGCGCCATGTTTCGCGATACCGCCTTCTTCATAGGCTTTACCCACCATAAATCCGGTTACATTTTGTAGAAATACCAGCGGTATGTTTCGTTGACAGCATAGTGAAATGAAGTGAGCACCTTTCTGTGCAGATTCAGAAAACAAAATGCCATTATTGGCGATAATACCAACCGGATAGCCAAAAATATGGGCAAAACCGCAAACTAAAGTTTCGCCAAAGTATTGCTTAAATTCGGCAAAATCAGAGTTGTCTACAATGCGAGCAATGACTTCTCGAACATCATAAGGTGTCTTTAGATCACTTGGCACCACACCACCTAATTCATCACCGCTATACTTTGGTGCTTTGATGGCTTTGCGGGTGATCTGATCTGGTTTTATCCAGTTAATATTGGCAATACACTCGCGAGCGATTTTGATGGCATGTGCTTCACTATCAGCATAATGATCTGCTACACCAGACACCTTACAATGCACATCTGCACCACCTAAAGCCTCAGCGCTGACTTCTTCGCCTGTTGCTGCTTTGACTAATGGCGGTCCGGCAAGAAAAATGGTGCTGTGGTTTCTAACCATAATACTTTCATCGGCCATTGCTGGCACGTAGGCACCACCAGCCGTACACAAGCCAAGTACAACCGCTATTTGCGGAATGCCTTTAGCAGACATATTTGCCTGACGATAAAAAATATTGCCAAAATCATCTTCATCAGGAAATACTTCATCTTGACGCGTTAAGTTCGCACCGCCAGAATCCACTAAATAAACACAGGGGAGTCTGTTTTCTTCAGCAATGGTTAAAGCGCGTAAGTGCTTTTTGACTGAAAGCGGGTAGTAGGTACCACCTTTCACTGTTGAATCATTGGCGACGATCATGCATTCGGTGCCATTGATTATACCAATGCCGGTGATGGCTCCGGCAGCAGGAACATTTTCTTCATAAACCTTATACGCCGCGAGTTGAGAAAGCTCTAAAAAAGGTGAACCTGGGTCTAATAAGCGCGTAATTCTTTCACGAGGTAACAACTTACCTTTTGCGTGGTGACGCTTCTCAACTTCAGGTCCTGCTGATAAAGCACTTTCTTTGATCTTTTTATGTAAATCAGCCACGAGCTTATCCATTGAAGTTGATCTTTCAATAAACTCAGGTGAACGTGTATCAATTTTGGAATTAAGCTGCGTCATATGATTAACTCTTGGTTTCTACGAACAGTTCTCGGCCAATAAGCATGCGTCTTATCTCAGAGGTTCCAGCGCCTATTTCATACAGTTTGGCGTCTCGTAAAAGTCGTCCTGCAGGGAACTCATTGATATAACCATTTCCCCCTAAAATTTGAATCGCATCCAAAGCCATTTGTGTTGCTGCTTCAGCGCAGTATAGAATCACGCCCGCTGCATCTTTACGCGTTGATTCACCCCGATCACAAGATTGTGCGACGGCATACAA
>CAJWBJ010000039.1 GCA_913020495.1 uncultured Oleiphilus sp. | reverse complement strand
AATTGCAGCATGAAATTAAACCAGGAGGCAATCAATGGCTGATAACTTTACCAAAGGGATGGCCCGAAATATCTATTATGGAGGCGGGGTCTTTTTCTTCTTGCTTCTTATCGGGCTGACCGTCGATACGATGCGGATATTACCAGAACGGGATCATCGTGAAAATATAACCGAGGCAGTCGCTGCAGGTAAAAACTTATGGGAAGTCAATAACTGCGTGGGTTGCCATAGTATCATGGGTGAAGGGGCTTATTTTGCGCCGGAACTTGCTAACGTATTTGATCGTTATGCGGATACAGATAATGATGGTGTGGGTGATGATGAAGTTGCTTTTGAAGCCTTCTTACAGAATTGGATGGCCATTCAACCATTGAATGTTCCGGGTCGGCGTCAGATGCCTCAGTTCCATCTATCCACGGAAGACGTCCATAATGTGGCTCAGTTCTTGATCTGGACATCCAGAATCAATGATAACGATTGGCCACCGAATAAGCAGGGTTAGGAGGAGTAAACATGAAATATGAATCACAAAGTGTTGCAAAGAATTATTTTATCTTTGCTTTAGTCTTGTTTGCCGGACAAGCTCTATTTGGTCTGCTTATGGGCCTTCAGTACATCATCGGTGACTTTTTGGCGGCTTATATCCCCTTTAATGTTGCGCGAATGGTACATACCAACTTATTACTAGTATGGTTGTTATTTGGTTTTATGGGGGCCTCGTACTACTTGGTACCTGAAGAGAGTGAAACTGAATTATTCAGTCCTTTGCTAGCTCGAATTACCTTCTGGGTATTTGCAGCTGCAGGTGTCGCTACAATTTTAGGCTACTTGTTTGTACCTTATAGTGAGTTAGCTGAGTTAACCTTTAATGAATTGTTACCGACTATGGGCCGTGAATTCCTAGAAATGCCGACGATCACAAAGATTGGTGTAGTTCTTGTGGTGCTCTCATTTGTATTTAATCTGGGTATGACCATTCTAAAGGGCCGAAAAACAGTCATCAATATGGTATTAATTACCGGCTTGATCGGTTTGGCTGTGTTCTTCTTATTCTCTTTTTATAACCCTGAAAATTTAGTGCTAGATAAGTACTTCTGGTGGTTTGTTGTTCACCTATGGGTTGAAGGTGTTTGGGAATTAATCATGGGGGCTATTCTTGCTTTCACACTGATTAAAGTAACAGGTGTGGATAGAGAAATAATTGAGAAGTGGTTGTACGTGATTATCGCAATGGCACTGATCTCAGGCTTGATTGGTATGGGTCACCACTATTTCTGGATTGGTCCAAGTGAATACTGGTTGTGGTTAGGTTCTATCTTTTCTGCAATCGAACCAATTCCATTCTTCATGATGGTGGTGTTTGCATTCAAAATGGTGCGTGAGCGTCGCTTAGAGCATGGAAATCAGATTGCATTAACGTGGGCCTTAGGTACTTCAGTAATGGCATTCTTGGGCGCGGGCGTATGGGGATTTATCCATACTCTAGCTCCAGTTAATTACTATACCCATGGTTCACAAATTACTGCTGCCCACGGTCATTTAGCATTCTTCGGGGCCTATGTGATGATTGTAATAACGATTATCTCGTATGCAATGCCGATTATGCGAGGGCGTCCACAAGGAAACTGCTTGAAAGCACAGAAGTTAGAACGTTCAGCGTTTTGGGTTATGTGTATCTCAATGTTGGGTATTACCTTAGCACTAACCGTTGCTGGTGTATGGCAGATCGTACTGCAGCGTCTACCAGACGATGCGAATGCGCTTAGCTTTATGGCAACACAAGAGCAGTTACATCCAATCTTCTGGGTGCGATTTGTGTGTGGCTTAGGTTTTGTGTCTGGCATGGCAATGTACTTAACCAGCTTTTTTGTTGGTGAAAAGAACGGACTAGCTGTGGATGGACCTTCACAAGCTTAAAACTGCTTAGGATAAGCGAAGTGAACAAGCATCTGGTTTCAGGTGCTTGTTCGAATTTTAGTAAGCGACATTCACATTTTTAATGAGTTTTTGAGCTTTAAGAATTTCTGAGGTTGTAATGGAAGAGCTGGTTGGAGAATTTTGGCACAAGTTAATCACTAAGCGTGTATCGACAGAACATTCCGGCGCAAAGGTAAATTTGACTGATCTCAACTCTCAATTAGCACCTTTTTACAGAGCCTTAGGTGGAGCACCCGGAAAAGTTATAGAAGGTGCTTCAGCAAGAGAGCTGAAACTTCATCGACGATTTCTGCAGCGTGTAGCAGGAACACATCGTCGTACAAATATCGCATGGCAGGATGAGCGAAGTGTCCGTTTACCGCCTATGCACGCAATATTTCCTGATAAAGCCCTGAACGAAGCCCTATATTTTTGGCTGACGGCTTTGGCAGCGCAACTCCCGACGATTAAACACTGGTTTGTCGATAATCAACATGCGACCCTCGATTTATTAAAATCGAAGCCGGGTTTGGCGAGCTCGTATTATGCGCTCGTTGATGCGATTCTACCCTTACGGCCTGATCTTGATAAATTAGAAGGCAGTAAACTAATTCGTGAACAAGCCATTCAGCAGGCCTTAAAAGTGCCGGGTAGTGTGGCAAATTTACCCAAGGCTTCAGGTGATCCTGATCCTATTTTTTTATGGTTATACCCTGAGCCTATTCATGGCGTTAGTATTGATGCAGATGATGAGCTTGATGACTCGGATGTTGAAAATCAGGAAGAGCAAGCCGAGCAGCTTAAAGGTGAAAGAAAAGAAGCAAAAAGAACGAATGACAGTAAAGAAACGGATGGTTTATTAGTCTTCATGTTAGAAAGCTTGGGAACATGGACCGAACAGATTGAACTTGATCGGCCTCAAGAAGAAGATGTCGATGTTAACGCCGCAGCAGCAGCAGAAGATTTAGATATTATTACTCTATCACGTCAGCGCCGTGCGCAGTCAGCGAAAATAAAATTTGATATGGATTTACCTGCGCCACAAAATGATGACTTGGCTGTGGGAGAAGGGCATAGATTGCCTGAATGGGATTACAAGCGTAGTTCCATGCTTCAAGATTTTTGCTTAATTCAGCCAATGTTAGCGGATGATGCTTTACCTGCCCCAGTGCCAGACCGACTTAAGATGGTTGCGAATCAATTAAGAAACCGTTTTAGTGCATTAAATTTTCAAACTAACTGGCTACGTAGACAAACACAGGGAACAGAACTGGATCTGGATTCCTGTATAGAGAAAATTAGTGATCCAAATGATCAACTTGAGAAGCAAAACTTTTATAAAGCGCGAAGCAGAAACCAGCGTGACCTTTCTTGTCTATTATTAGCAGATTTATCGATGTCGACCGATTCTGCCTTGAATGCTCATCAGAAAGTCATTGATGTCATCAGGGATAGTATTCTTTTGTTTGCCGAAGCCTTAAGTGGCGCTGGTGATCCTTTTGCAATTTATGGGTTCTCATCAATCAGAAACAAACAGGTTAGGTTTAACCTTTTAAAGAATTTCTCCGAGCCTTATAGCGATGCGGCAAGAGGTCGAATATTAGCGGTGAAACCTGGGTTCTATACACGAATGGGGGCGGGTATTCGTCAGTCGACTGAAGTACTTCAAACCCAGTCAACGCATAAGCGGCTAATGCTAATACTATCCGACGGCAAACCGAATGATATTGACCATTATGAAGGTCGCTATGGCGTTGAAGATACTCGCAAGGCCATTATGGAAGCGAAACGTAAAGGCATTCAGCCATTTTGTATCACGATAGATGAAGGCGGAAATGAATACTTGCCATATCTGTTTGGTGATAATGGCTATGCGGTGGTGAGTGATATGACACGACTCCCCACATTATTACCAAAATTATATTTAAACTTAACAGGGCAATCCTAATGGCTCTGAGAACGAAACAACTTTGTAAAAATTCATCTGATAAAAATAATGATTCGAACCATAAGGAGCAAGCATGAAAAATCCAATGAACTACTTAGCGCAAAACAATGAAGTTGAGATTTTTCAGCATGCGGCAGAGAATCATTTACCGGTATTGATAAAAGGTCCAACAGGTTGTGGTAAAACGCGTTTTGTCGAACACATGGCTAAAAAATTAGAGCGACCAATTTTTACCGTCGCATGTCATGATGATTTAACTGCCACCGATCTGGTGGGGCGCCATTTGATGAATAAAGATGGCACATACTGGCAAGATGGTCCGTTAACACGTGCCGTTCGGGAAGGGGGGATTTGTTATCTCGATGAAGTCGTTGAAGCCAGAAAAGACACGACCGTAGTACTACACCCATTATCAGATCATCGACGAGTTTTACCGATAGAGCGAACAGGCGAAGAAATCATCGCGCACCCGGACTTCATGCTGGTGATTTCGTATAACCCTGGCTATCAAAATGTCATGAAAGGTTTAAAACCAAGTACGCGTCAGCGTTTTGTAAGCATGTCTTTTGATTACCCAAGCCCAGAGCGTGAAGTCGTTATAATCTGTCAGGAATCAAATGTCGACAAAGATACGGCTCAAAAACTAGTGACATTAGGCGGGGATCTACGCCGTTTGAAAGATCATGATCTGGAAGAATCAGCGTCTACGCGAATACTTATTTATACCGCTATGATGATTAAATCAGGGCTTGATCCTAAAGAAGCTTGTTCTGCGTGTTTAGCACAAACACTTACTGATGAGTCAGAAACGATTGCAGCCATTGAGCGACTTATTCAAATATATTTTTGAGTAAGTCTTTGGGGTCGTGTTCGGTGCGCCCTTTCAGTTTCCATGTAGGTTTTATTGTTGTATGAATGACCTATCACAGATCATCAAGCAAAGTGATAATAAAAAAAGTGGCGCTATTCCAGGTGATATCGCCGTTTGGATTTTAATTTTTGCTGAACTCTTCGAGTTTGGATTGTTCTTCGTTATTTTTATTGTTGCCAAAGCACATAACCCCGAGATATTTTCGGCAGGCCCGCAACATCTGGATACCTTGTCGGGAATAGCTAATACCTTCATCCTGATTACCAGTAGTTTTTTCATCGCAAAAGCTGTGCAAGCAATTAAACTAGGGCGGGTGAAAGCAAGTCAGAAGTGGATTGCACTGACTTTCTTTGCGGGTCTGGCTTATTGTTGTGTGAAAGTATGGGAATACCATATGAACGACTTGCGAGGCATTGCGCTCGATACAGACATATTTTTTACAGTCTATTATTACCTTACCTTTAACCATTTGTTGCATGTCATGTTTGGAATGTGTGGCCTTTTATGGGTTTTCTTACGAAACCACTTTAAAGCTTATTCCGCAGAGCGACATGAGGGGCTTGAAGCCGCAGCCTGCTATTGGCACATGGTCGATTTAGCGTGGATCATTATTTTTCCTATTTTGTATGTGTTAGCTTGAGGTCGGAGAAAATGATGAGCGACAATAAACGACTGATTATTACTTGGCTTGGCTTATTAGCACTAACTTCTATCAGTGTTTTTTTAGCAGAGACATCAAATGCTAGCGCCATTACATCGAATACCATCACGGGTATTTTTGTGTGCTTTATTGTCGCTCTAAAAGGGCAGTTAGTGATTGATCACTTGATTGGCCTACGGTTTGCGCACAGAAGCATTCGTCGGGTTATGCTGTCTTATTTTTATATCTTGCCATTGCTTATTACGCTTGGAATGGTCTTTCCTGATGCCGTCGTGAGCATGACGTCTCTAGGCAACTAGTGTTTACGGTTAGTTTTAGAAAATTCCTAAAAGCAGCCATAAAACTAACCCCAAGTAGATTGAAAAACATTGGGGTCATTAGTGGCGTGGTACTGAGCGCGAAATGAATTTAAGTGCTAAAGGATTGGAATTTCTTCATAAGGGTAAAAGGGCTCGCTTTTCATGACTTTCATTGCTGCTGAGGCCGTTTGACTAAAATCACGAGTACACGAGCTTGAGCCTTCAGGTATGTCAAATGTGGCTGGCAAACTTTGATATAAGGTATCTAAATCCATGCCGGGTAACATCATGTCACTGACAAATTCGGCTCGTGCGTAAACGCTTGGTTTAGCGAGTCTGCCGCGTTCACCCCATGACACCTGTATGTCACAAGAGTCTACGGTGTAACTTGGCACAACATAAACATCAAGATCTACATTAAACAGCTTTTTAAGCATGAGCACTTCAAACGAGATAGCCGTATCTTCTCTTTCAGTTGAATAGCTATAAAAATCAAGGGCATCATCAGCACCAAAAGTTTCGCCAGCACTACGGGGAGACATGCTGATTTGGTCGGCTGTTTCTTCGAAGCCATGAAAAAGCACGCGCCCGAGCGACTTCCAAATATCAGAGTTCAGCGGAGAAAAATCAGTCAGTTTTTGGTAAGCGCATTGGCCATCACTCTTTTGACTGTTTAACAAACTGTAGTAACTTTGATCGTCTGAAATATTAACCATATTTTGGGTTTGTACACAGTCATTAGCATGAGCTAACTCATGAAGTATTACGCGACTTGTAGAGATGATAATGTCCTCTAATGGTCTTTCTTCATTGCCATTGAGTGACGGGTAGGTATAAGCGAATTCATTATTGATGAGGTTTCGTGTTCTCAATTTGAAAGGTAAATATTGACCGAAGGAAGAACGATAATCTGAGGACTTAGTAACCGTCGCTTTTTCTTCATTATTTAACCAAAAGAAATAAGAATCCAAATAGATGGCACCAGAATAACTTAAGAAGAAAGAGGGGCGAATATTGCTGGCAATAACAATGGCGCTCGTTGCTTTAAATAATGTCAGGATTTCTGGTGGTGCTTCATTGAGGTATTCCTGAAACCGAAGCCCCATCCAATCATGGGATACCAGCACTCGCTGCATGATTTGTTCAACTGTAGGCTGGTCGAACTCCATCCCGATTAGCGGTAACTTGCTTAACTGGCAGGAAGCAGCTCCGGTTGAAATATTGGCGCAAGATTTTAGTTGAGTACTGTAAGCGCTGTTTTCTACGTAAGGGTAAATTCCGGAAAGGTCAGGTAAAGCAAAGCTCACTCCTTTATCAGGCCCTTTACCACCACTCGTGCAAGAAGCGAGCATTAGTGCAAAACAAATCCAGCTTAAAAACTTCATCCCTGATCTACTCCAAGTAAAAAACTTATAATTGCTTCGACTGTATATCAATGCAAATAAAAATCCAAGAGACTCTTAAGTGATCTGTTAATTCTGTTACTGAGAAATGCCTAGGTATCGATAAATTACTGGGGAAGCCGTTAGTTTTGAGCTAAGGATTCTTCTTGGTAGCTTTTAGGTATTTATCATAAATCTCTTGATAACGACCTGTTGTTTTTAAGTGGATTAATCCTTCATTGAAGTTATCCCGAATTGTTTCATTCCAGAAAACAGGGCGATAGTCATCTAGATCCAGTTCAACAAAACGATGAAATTGGACTTCTCTCATTTTCTTGCCTGATTTGAATTCTGCTTGGAGTGCAAAGTATTTGTAAATACTGACATCACTGAGAACCACATCATAACGTTCTCTATCAAGCGTTAAAACCTGTAACAATTGATTATTCTGCTCATAGTAATTGTTTATTCTTTTGACAGGCTCCAACCACAGAGGGTATCGTTTCATGGCCCCTTGAAATGAGATAACAGTGAGTCCCTCAAGGTCTTTAGGTTCAGATATGGTTAAATTATTTTTTTTGAGTGAAATGAAAACATTATTATAAACAACTGCAGAATTACCATAGTGTGCACCTAGTCTGTGCATGTCCTGCCCTAAATCAGTCATGGCTGCGTCTACCTGCTTATAGGTGAAAGCAACTGGAATGCGACCCAAAGGATAATAAACAGGTATAAGTGTATGGTTATGGAATGCCAGCGCCTCACGAATCACTTCGATTTCAATACCCGTGTCTGTTTCAGGAAAGGAGAACGGAGGTATTGATTCGCCAAAAGCCATCGAAATCTCATCGGCAAAAATTAATGTTGAAAAACAAAGGGTTAGAATTAAAAGAAATACCTTCATGCTTCACTCCTTTTTACTGGTACATTTAGTGGGGTAAATGTTTTAGTTCCAGAGTTCCTTATTTAGACTTTAATACTATAAGTATAGTATATTTTTTAAGCTGAAAAGAGGACATCATTACTTTTGCGTTTAATGTGTCCTTGGTGTCTATACCGGAAGTCATAATTCTGGCTACATTGTTTATCTTTCGATATTCGGTCTTATTTAACTTTGGTAATCATACCCTTTCTTTTAGTTGCCTATATAGCTAGTTTAATATGCGGACAGAACAAGTTTATCCGGCTAATGTTATTCGCGTTCGTTTAGCTCCCCAGTTGCCGGGTTTTTCTTCGAAGAATCCAGTACAAATAGCGCCACAGTTATCACAACTCCCTTGGGTGCCTGTTTTGACATTTAAATGCCAGTCTCCCAGTTGGTACCAGTCTCGGCCAATTAGTTTTTGGCCACATTCGTAGCAATAAGTGCTGCTGCCGGTTTCGTCATGTACATTTCCTGTAAACACATACTTTACCCCCGTATCCATCGCAATATTTCTGGCGATGTTGAGTGTTTTCTGGGGCGTATTAGGAAGCTCTTTTAGCTTATAGTCTGGATGAAATGCACTAAAATGTAATGGTACTTCAGGCCCTAATTCACTCACGATCCATTCTGACATGGTACGTAACTCATCTGCGGAATCATTCAAACCCGGAATAAGTAGTGTGGTGATTTCTAACCAAACATCTGTCTCGTGTTTGATGTATTTGAGGGTGTCAAGAACTGGCTCAAGGTGAGCCCCTGTTTGTTTCCAATAGAAGTCATCGGTAAAGGCTTTTAAATCGACATTAGCTGCATCCATCACTGAAAAGAACTCTTTCCTTGGTTCTTCACACATATAGCCCGCGGTGACGGCTATATTTTTAATACCAAATTTTCGGCATTCTTTTGCAGTTTCTATAGCATACTCATGATAAATAGTCGGGTCGTTATAGGTATAAGCAACACTTTTACAGCCTAGGTCGGTGGCGGCTTGTGCGATTTTTTTGGGTGTTGCATACTCCATCAGCGTGTCCATCTCTCGTGATTTACTGATATCCCAGTTCTGGCAAAATTTGCAGGCTAGGTTGCAACCAGCTGTACCGAATGAAAGTACAGAGCTACCAGGGAAAAAATGATTTAAAGGTTTTTTCTCGATAGGATCAACGGCAAAACCGCTGGACCGGCCAAAGGTCGTGAGTACAATCGAATCATTTACCCGGCCACGAACATAACAAAGCCCTCGTTGGCCTTCATGTAACTTACAGTACCTTGGGCAGAGGTCGCATTGTATTTTTGAGGATGCAGACTCTGGGTCTAGGACATGCCAGTACTTGGTTGGCACGACTCCAGGAGCATTAATGTCAATTTTATCATTTTCAAAATGAGTAGCCATGTTGCCCTCCTCTCTACTAAAATACATCGGTAAAGCCGCGACTTTAATAGAGGAAATACTCTATAAAAAGGGAGGTAAGCATGATGCCATCGATTCGAAAAGCCGCTGTTTCTGGCCAGTTTTATCCAGATGACAAACCCTATTTACAAGAGATGATCGCTCATTTTCTTGATGATGCCATTTCGAGGTCAGTATCAAAAAATAAGCCGCCTTTAATCACATTAAACGCTGCCTTGAAGCCAAAGGCAATCATTGTTCCTCATGCGGGTTATATTTATTCCGGCATGGTCGCTGCAACAGCCTTTTCTTGCTTGTTACCATTTAAAGAACAAATAAAACGTATTATTTTACTTGGTCCTTCTCATCGAGTTAGCTTTAGCGGGTTGGCGACATCAAGTGCAGATTACTTTCAAACTCCTTTAGGTAAAACCCGTATAGATCAAGAAGCAAATCGTCAAATATGCTTACTTCCGCAGGTCAATCTAAATGATGATGCGCATCAGTTCGAGCATAGTCTGGAAGTTGAACTACCATTTTTACAACTTGTTCTGGGAGACTTTTCTCTTGTGCCGCTTGTGGTGGGTGATGCAAATGATGAAGCGGTTTCTGAAGTGTTGGAAATGCTTTGGGGAGATAGTGAAACATTGGTGGTTATTAGTTCTGATCTGAGTCATTTTCTGGATTACGAATCCGCCCGGCAGCGTGACCAGAAAACCTGCGAAGCTATTGAAAGCTATTCGCTTGAATCAATTCATTATGACGATGCTTGCGGGAAAAACCCTATTAAGGGGCTGTTGTTGAGCGCACAAAAACACGCCTTGAATATTACAAGGCTTGCGCTTTGTAATTCAGGTGATACGGCTGGGGATAAGGTACGAGTAGTCGGTTATGGTGCTTGGGTATTAAGAGAGGCGTAAATAAATTACTTAAATCATAAATGCTAGGGTGATCACAATGGAAGAGCAGTACTGTAAGCAACTTTTGCAAATGGTTAAAAAGTCGATTGAGTTTGGTTTGATCAACCACTCTGTGTTACCCGTCGATATCAATGAGTTTCCTCCTGTCTTCAGGGAACAAAGAGCGACATTTGTCACTTTGCATTTACAAGGAGAGTTAAGAGGATGTATTGGTACGTTAAAAGCACATCAACCGTTCATCGTTGATCTTGTAAAAAATGCGTTTAGTGCTGCTTTTAATGACCCCCGTTTTCCTGCATTAACTGAAAGGGAGTTCAGGCAATTGCATTATCATGTCTCTATTATTTCTGAACCAACTTCTATGAAGTTTACTTCAGAAGACGACTTATTAAGTCAGCTAAAACCAGGTATCGACGGCTTAATTTTAACGGAAGGATTGAGCTGTGGCACCTTTCTTCCTTCAGTATGGGAGCAGCTTCCGGATAAAGTTTTGTTCCTCAACCACTTAAAGCAGAAGGCGGGTTTTGCATTAAATTACTGGAGTGATGAAATTCGGGTTGAGCGTTATAGAGTTGACAGATGTGATGGGGAATAAGAATGTTGTCATATTTGTATTAGTGGTCTAAATGACGCCTCCCGACTGTTGTCGTTAGGACTGCGATCGTTAGTTAAGTTGTTTTAAATCAGTTGGTTATCTGTTGGTATGGTTTTTGTAATAAGAAAAGTAGGTGTGACAAAATGTCGCAGCTAAAAATTCTTATTTGCAGTATAAGGCTAGCTAATGGTTCGACGAATATGCACTTTAACAGTCTATTTAATGACTGTATTCCTATGTATATTTTCTTCTATACAAGTATCTGCTGGTGGCTTAAATATTAGCCCGATACTACCTGCTTTGCCGGAAATTCAAAAAGCCTTTCCCAATGCCTCCAAAATTAGTGAAAAAGAAGGCGAACTCTTCGTTAGAACCGTCTATGGCATGGACGAAGACGTTCTGGCCTATGCATTTGAGACTAATGATATTGCGCGTGTACCTGCCTACTCCGGCGAACCGGTGAATACCCTTGTTATTATTAACCCTGAGGGCGTGATAACACACTCAGTCGTGTTAGAGCATCATGAGCCAATTTTATTGGTAGGCATTCCTGCGAAAGAGTTATTTGATTTTGCGGCCCAATATATTGGTTTCGCATCCGATACTCGCGTAAAAATTGGCGGCAAGAATGATCAGGATGATGGTTATACCCATATCGATGCTGTTTCCGGTGCCACGGTAACCATCATGGTGGTAAATGTGGCTATTATGCGCTCGGCGAAAAAAGTCGCACATTCCTTAGGTATTATCGAAATTGATGCTCAGAGCCAACAGCCACCTGCCAGCATTAAGCAAGATTATTTTGTAGAGGCAGACTGGACGGCTTTAACTGGTAATGGCTCTATTCGAAAGCTCTCCCTTAGTAATGCCCAAATTGACAAAGCTTTTGTCGGTACTGATGCAGAAGAAGCGCCTAGTGATGCGCCTGAGGAAAGTTTTGCAGAAATTTATTACACCCAATTAGATATTCCTTCCATTGGTAAAAACCTATTGGGAGAAAGTGAATACCAGTGGTTAATGGCTGAACTAAAAGAGGGTGAGCATGTTATTGGCTTGATGGGAACGGGTTATTCGTTCAAAGGTTCCGGTTATGTAAGAGGCGGAATTTTTGATCGTATCCTTATGCATCAAGGTGAAACTGAGTTTAGTTTTCGGGATACAGACCATTACCGAATTAATGATCTATTCATCGAAAACGTACCTGATTTTGATGAAATGTCATTATTTTATGTACGTGAGCATTTGGAATTTGATACGGGTAAAGATTGGCAGGTAGAGCTACTGGTACGTCGCCAAGTTGGAGCCGTAGACAGTGTATTCACAAGTTTTAAAGGCGACTATCAGCCGATTGAAGACTACATTACACGCCCTGTTGTGGTCGTCGAAGAAGAAATACCGCTGTGGAAGCAGGTATGGATCGATAAAGATGTCACCGTTATTGTTGTCATTATTAGTATGGTTTTATTACTGCTTGTAATGTTTTTCCAAGATTTTCTAGTGAAATTCCCGCATCAACTACACATCTTTCGTCAGGCATTTCTGGTTTATACCGTGGTGTTTATTGGCTACTACTCCCTCGGCCAACTCTCTATTGTGAATGTGTTTACTTTCATGCAGTCATTGATGTCTGACTTCAATTGGGAGCTATTTTTATTAGACCCGGTTATCTTTTTAATCTGGGGTTTTGTCGCTGTGACGGTTCTACTTTGGGGGCGGGGTATTTATTGTGGTTGGTTATGTCCATTTGGCGCTTTGCAGGAATTAATCAATGAGATAGCTTTAAAGTTCAAAGTACCTCAGTACATCGTGCCTTGGTTTATTCATGAGCGTTTATGGGCGATCAAGTACCTGATTCTACTAGCACTGTTTGGTCTGTCCTTAGAGTCTTTATCAACTGCTGAAGCTTTTGCTGAAGTAGAACCATTTAAAACCACATTTCTATTACGCTTCGACAGAGAGTGGCCTTTTGTGATCTACGCAGGCTTCTTGATATTTACTTCAATCTTTAGCCGCAAAGTCTATTGTCGTTATATCTGTCCACTGGGTGCGGCCATTGCGATCCCTTCGGGTATGCGTTTATTTGACTGGCTTAAGCGTCGTAAAGAGTGTGGTAGTCCTTGCAAGGTTTGTGCAAACGAATGTGAGATTGGTGCGATTGAGCCTAACGGCAATATCAATTTACGTGAATGTCATCACTGCCTTGACTGTCAGGCAACCTACTACAACGAAGATAAATGTCCGCCTTTAATTCTTAAGAATAAAAAGGCGAACAAATTTAAGCAAGAACCTGTGAAAGCAGAAGCAGTAAAGATTATTAATTAATTTTCAAAACACCACGACTCCAAGAGGGGAATGTTATGAGTGAAAAAGAACAAACACATGAAAATGAAATTGAAGAGTCCGGCGTTAGTCGTCGTGGATTCTTAGGCGCTGCGACAGCTGTTGGCGCAGCGACAGTTGCCGTTCCAATGACGGCAGCCATGTTTTCAGAACAGGCAAAAGCAAAATCAAAAGAAATGGCTAGTGCTCATGTTGGGCCGGGTGAACTTGATGAATATTACGGCTTTTGGAGTGGCGGGCAGTCTGGTGAAGTAAGAGTTTTAGGGCTACCTTCAATGCGTGAGCTAATGCGTATTCCTGTGTTTAACCATGAGAGTGCAACGGGTTGGGGACAAACTAACGAAAGTAAGCGTATCATGGGTGATTCTCATCGCTTCTTTAACGGTGACACTCACCATCCTCATATGAGTATGACGGATGGCCGTTATAACGGTAAGTATGTTTTTATTAATGACAAAGCAAATACGCGAGTAGCACGTATTCGTTGTGATGTAATGAAAGTCGATAAGATGATTACCGTGCCGAACATTCAGGCGGTACATGGTTTACGTGTTCAAAAAGTCCCACATACGAAGTATGTATTCTGCAACGGTGAATTCGAAGTTCCATTACCAAATGATGGTCGTGACATGCGCGATCAAACCAAGTATCACTCACTATTTAACGTGATTGATGCTGAAAAAATGGAAATGGCATTTCAAGTACGCGTTGATGGTAACTTGGATAACGTAGACGCCGATTTTGATGGCCGATTTGCGTGTGCAACCAGTTACAATACCGAAAAAGGTGTGACGCTGCCTGAAATGATGGCAAACGAACGTGACCATGCCGTGGTCTTCGATATTCCAGCGCTTGAAAAAGCTGTGAAGAATGGTGATTTTGAAACGATTGGCGACTCAAAAGTACCCGTGATAGATGGCCGTAAAGGATCAAAATATACCCGTTATATTCCCGTACCAAAGAGCCCGCACGGTTTAAATACCTCACCTGATGGAAAATACTTTGTTGCAAATGGTAAATTGTCTCCAACCGTAACGGTTATCTCGATCAAGAAACTAGCGGCATTGTTCTCAGGAAAAATCAAAGAGCGTGGCGTGGTTGTTGCGGAGCCAACGTTAGGCTTAGGGCCATTACACACAGCCTTTGATGGTCGGGGTAATGCTTATACAACGGTTTTCATTGATAGCCAAGTAGTGAAATGGAATATTGACGATGCCATTAAAGCTTACGAAAGTAAGAGTGAAAGTACAGCTTATATACGCCAGAAATTAGATGTACATTATCAGCCAGGTCACTTGCACACCACAATGGGTGAAACGCGTGATGCAGATGGTAAATATCTGGTTTGCTTATGTAAATTCTCTAAAGATCGATTCTTACCTGTTGGTCCATTACGCCCAGAAAATGATCAGTTGATCGATATTTCAGGCGAAAAAATGGTACTGCTACACGATGGCCCAACTTTCGCAGAGCCGCATGATTGTATGATGGTTCACCGTAGTAAAGTGAAGCCAAACAAACTATGGGATAGAAAAGACCCTATCTTTGCTGATACAGTCGCTGAAGCCAAAAAGTTAGGTGTGAATGTTGAAACCGATAATAAAGTCATTCGTACCGGCAAAAATTCTGTGACGGTATATATGACTTCGGTAGCACCAAGTTATGGCATGAATGACTTTACTGTGAAAAAAGGCGATGAAGTGACAGTGGTGATTACCAACTTAGACCAGATTGAAGATGTAACACACGGCTTCTGTGTGATCAATCACGGTGTAAGTATGGAGATTGGTCCACAGCAAACGTCTTCAGTGACATTCAAGGTTGATAACGTTGGGATGTACTGGTTCTACTGTAATTGGTTCTGTCACGCATTGCACATGGAAATGCGCGGAAGAATGTTTGTAGAAGCCTAAGTCTGGTTTATACTTGTTCCCACGCCTAGCGTGGGAACATTAGGAATATTTATCATTCCTGCTCAAGGGCAGTAAAACATAGGTTCCCCGCTTTCGCGAGGATGGCGTGGTAGCTAAGGCGTAATTACTTTTTATGATTATACTAAATCGTTTATCGCCTTCCTTCTCAATTTATATCTTCTTTATTTGTGTGTTCGTTTGTTTTCCAGTTTTTGCAAAACAAGTCGTTAACAGTACTTACGAACTACAACAAGCTCTTGATCAAAGTCAAAACGGTGATGTCATTGAGCTATCAGCTGGTGTTTATTCTGGCAATTTTAAAGTCGAACATAGTGTTACTATCCGTGGTCAACAAGGCGCTGTGATTGATGGCTTAGGCAAAGGCGATACTCTGCGGGTTACTGCTAGCCAAGTCACGATTGAGACATTACATATTCGAAACTGGGGGGATGACTTAACCCTAATGAATGCCGGTATTTTTATTGAAAAATCGGCCTCCCATGTACTAATCAAAAACAATTATCTGAAAGGCGACGTTACCGGTATTTGGTTAGATAAATGTACAAATGCTAAAGTTATTGGTAATCGAGTAGAAGGAAATTTAAATTTACGCTCTGTAGACCGTGGTAATGGAATTCACTTATCTCTCGTGACTAATACAGAAGTGCGCGACAATGAAGTTTGGCACACGCGAGATGGAATTTATATAAATGCCAGTAACCACAATCAACTCATTAATAACAGAATGCATGACCTGCGTTATGGCATTCATTATATGTATTCTTATCATAATGAGGTGATTGATAACTATGCTAAAAGTGTTAAAGCAGGGTACGCATTAATGCAATCCAAATACTTAACCGTCAAGAACAATATGTCGGAAGATACTTTGGATTATGGCGTGTTATTAAATTTTATTACCAACTCAACAATTAGCAATAACCGGATTTTTAATGCTAGGCAACCAACCGAAAATCGAATTCATGGTGCGGACGGTAAAGCATTATTCGTTTACAACTCATTAAACAATCAAATAATCGATAACACTTTTGAAGAAAGTGATATTGGTATTCATTTAACTGCTGGTTCTGAAGGTAATACAATTTTCAACAATAGTTTTATTAATAACACCGTTCAGGTTAAATACGTTGCTAACCGGAAACAGGAGTGGAGTCAGAATAAAAGAGGTAATTTCTGGAGTAATTATTTAGGATGGGATTTGAATAATGATGGAACAGGAGACACAAGTTTCGAGCCAAATGACGGTGTTGACCGTTTACTATGGAAATATCCTCAAGCCAAATTATTGATGCATGGCCCAGGCGTTTTGTTATTACGCTGGGTTCAGAAGCAGTTCCCCGTTTTAAAAGCGCAAGGTGTGAAAGATAGCTTCCCCTTAATGCAGCAGCCGGTATGGCAAGTAAACAAACAAGCTAAAAATGAAAGCGAACCGTTTCTCGCTTTGACTGGAGTAAATTAATGAGCCAGCCTATTGTTGAATTATGTGCTGTCGATAAAAGCTATGGTAGTAACCAAGTCCTTAAGAATATGAGTTTTTCCTTAAAAGCGGGCGAAGTATTGGGGCTGTTTGGTCATAACGGCGCGGGAAAAAGCACCATGATGAAGTTGATCTTGGGTTTGATTGAGCCGGATGCAGGGAGTGTTGTTGCACTGGGGCATACTCCGACAGATATGGGATCACAAACTTATCGTCGTCAATTCGGGTATTTGCCAGAAAATGTCAGTTTTTATGATCAGTTAAGTGGTTTGGATGTATTAAGCTACTTTGCAAAGCTCAAAGGGTATCGTACAAAAGAAGTGAAACGCTTATTAAATGATGTCGGCTTAACCGAGTCGGCCAAACGCGCAGTAAAAACCTATTCGAAAGGGATGCGTCAGCGTTTGGGGCTTGCCCAAGCACTCTTAGGTGAGCCAAAATTATTATTACTGGATGAGCCTACAGTTGGTCTGGACCCTGTTGCGACTGAAGATTTTTATCATATGGTTGACCGTCTAAAAGATCAAGGTTGTGCGGTTATCTTATGCTCACATGTTTTGCCCGGTGTTGAAAGTCATATTGATCGGGCAATGATCATAAAAAAAGGAAAGCAGGTTACTCTGGGGACATTAAAAGAGTTAAGGCATTTCGCCGAGCTGCCGGTTGAAATTAAAGTACGCGGAGTACAAGTAAGTACATTGCCAAGCGCGTTAATGAACTATGTACAAATATCTACAAAGTCTAATGACCCTTCGGTCTGTTTTTATGTAGCGCAGCAAGAAAAACTAAGTGTGTTGAGGCAGTTAACACAATTGCCCGATATTCAGGATCTTGATATTCGCCAACCTTCTTTATCTGACCTCTATAGCTATTTTCAGAGTGAAGAGGCTCAGACCGTGACAACGGAAGCACAGACTCAGTCAGTACCTTTAGCGAGTCGTGTGGAGGTTACTGTATGAGTCAATTGCTCATTGTTGCAAGTAAAGAATTTAAAGACGGATTCCGTAATCGTTGGATTATTGCGATTACGCTCATATATGCCATTTTTTCTTTAGGCTTAGCGTACTTTGGTTCAGCTGCTTCAGGCACTGTCGGTTTTACCTCACTCGAAACCACGATCATTAGTCTGGCCAGCTTAGCCGTTATCTTGATCCCACTCATTGCCCTGATGTTGGCTTACAATACTTTTGTGGGCGAGTATGAACAAGGAACCATGCTATTACTGCTGACTTACCCTATTAGCCGCACAGTGCTATTACTGGGCAAGTTTCTGGGGCAGGCAGTGATTATGCTGGTTTCGGCCATTCTTGGTTTTGGTGTTGCTGCCATGGCGATTATTATTAACGGTGAAGTCGACACAACTCAAGCATTAACCGCTTTCTCATGGTTCATTGTATCTGCAAGCTTACTCGGTTGGATTTTTATTGCTTTGGCGTATGTGATTAGCTTGTCGGTGAAAGAAAAATCTCAAGCAGCTGGGCTGGCATTGGTGGTTTGGTTTTTCTTTGTATTGGTATATGACCTTGGTTTACTTGCTCTCTTGGTGGTTGAAAATGGAGCGATCAGTACTCAGTTTCTAAGTTCGCTGCTTTTCTTTAACCCGACTGATGTATTCCGTCTAATTAACTATCAAGTGATTAATGCCAGCGAATATAGTGGTGTTTTACAACTGGCTCAAGGTAATGGCAATAACTTATTCAGTTTACTGATGGTGATGTCAGGATGGATTATCATTCCTTTAGCCATCTCAAGTATTATCTTTAAAAAACGTGAAGTGTGATATGACGTGTTTAAGTTCAAAGTTATTAATTGTTTGCATGCTTTTGTGTAGTGTATTTCTGGGAGGTTGTGGTGAATCGAAAACGAAAATGACCCAAGAAAGTCGAAAAGCGATCGCATTTGAAGACAGTGATGAATGTCACTTATGTGGCATGGTGATTACGCGTTTTCCCGGCCCCAAAGGTCAGCTTTATGAGCAGGAAGTAGAACGTGTTCGTAAGTTTTGCTCAACACGGGATTTATTTTCGCACTACTTACAGCCGGAGAATACTCACCGAGTGTTGGATATCTATGTTCACAATATGGCGGAAGTGCCTTGGGGAAAAACAGACGATCGCTATATGATTAATGCACGGGAAGCTTTGTTTGTGATTAATCATAAACTGAGTGGTGCGATGGGGCCAACATTAGCAGCCTTTGGAAAGATAGGGGAAGCGAAGGCATTTATGAATACTCATGGCGGTTCAATAGTGACCTTCTCAGACATTACATTAGAAATGCTTGCAACGCTGGAACCTGTTGAAATGAATATGTCAGGTATGCACTAAATAAAAAATTTAGCTCAAACTTAAGTAATAAGCTAAAAATACAAAACAACCGATAACAAAACAATACGCAGAAAGCAGCAATCGCCAAATAGGTTGAACGTTTTTTAAGTCCATAAAATAATCTACAATCAGCTGACCTTTAATGACTAGAATCACAATCGATGCAAGAGTCACCCATAAGCCTGTTTGTGTAGCACCGCTTAGTTCAATGCTCCCTAAAAATGCTGCAATGGCTGTTGCGCCAATTAACATTAACCAAATATATGTGGCTTGACGAACACTCGTCATAAATACACCTCAAAAAAAATTAGTGAATAACATAAACCAGTGGAAATAAAACGATCCACAATAAATCAACCATATGCCAATAAGAAGCGCCACTTTCTATACCTGAATGGTCTTCTTTACTGTAGTCACCTTGTTTCGTTTTTTTTGCGACAACCCACAAAATAACCATGCCTAACAAAACATGGGCAAAATGGAAGAAGGTTAAAAGGAAATAAAACATATAAAAAGTATTGGTGTGCAGGGAATAGCCAGCCTCGAAAGCTTCACTATATTCCCAGCCTTTCACCCCGACATAAATACTCGCTGTAATAAGTGCCAGTCTTAGCCAAAATACGCAGTTTTTGTTATTACCCGCTTTAATGGCAATGACTGCACGTACAACAAAGTAACTACTGGTGATCAGGGCAATGGTATTAATTAAACCTGCTACCCGATTAAGGTGGTGATAACCCTCAGCAAACATTTCAAGATTATTCAGTCTGACAAAGGCATAACTGACAAAGAAAATTGAAAATACCCCAAGCTCAGCCAGAATAAAAATCCAGATAGCTAAATCACCGGGAAGTGGTTGTTTTTTTACTGTGAGAGAGGATCTAATGGCGGATATCATTGAGGGTATAAAGCCTGAAAAGATTAAAAATTAAGGCCGGTCAGGCCTATAACAACTAGCCATATATTAAGTTATTTTGCTCGATATCAATATGATAAAGGTCAAGCAGACTTAGACATTATATTCAGCGTAACGCTTACTGTATCTCGTAAAAAAGTGAGTGCACAAAAGCAACTGAACTCATTGGTCTTAACTAAGGTGCCAGCCGTTCAATTGACCATGTGTCATCACTTTGCTTTGTGTATTGAAAGCGATCATGTAAACGGTTTTCCTGACCTTGCCAAAATTCAATGCAGCGTGGAACAATTCGATAGCCTCCCCATGATGAGGGTAGTGGCACTGAGCCAGACTTAAATTTTTCAGCGGCTTCCCGATATTTTTGTTCGAGAAATGATCTAGATTCAATGACTTCACTTTGATCACTGCACCATGCACCTAGTTGGCTGCCACGGGGGCGTGTTGCAAAATACTTGAGTGAGGCGGCTGTGGAAATTTTTTCACAATGACCTTCTATTTTGACTTGTCTGTTTAGTGTGAGCCAAGGGAATAACATTGCAACCTGATGGCTCTTGTTGATTTGTAGTGACTTTTTACTGTTATAGTTTGTGAAGAATACAAACCCGTTCTGATCAAATAGTTTTAGTAATACGGTGCGGATTGAGGGGCCTGTTTCAGCATCATTTGTGGCAAGACTGAAGGCATTTGCATCTTGAATACCTGCCTCGGAAGCTTGTTGGAACCATGATTCAAACTGTTTGAACGGGTCTTCGAGCAAGGCTTCTCGATGTAGGCCCAGGCTCATGTATTCTCTTCGGTAATCACTTATATCCATACTTGTTCTCTGTTTTTCACAAATATTCGTATTACGAACATTGTTTTGACTAGAATGCTTTGAACAGCATCAGTTGACCTTTAGAGTGTGCCGTCTTCAGGTCAACAAAACAAGATGAATTACTTGAACAAATAAAAGCGATTTACAGCGAAGAAAAGAAACGCTTTTTAAGCCATGTGTCGATAGCTATTTTGCCTGGCCCATAAAAAACAAGAATGCAGAGCATTGTGCCCCAGAAATAATGATCATTGATGCCTGCAGGACTAACATCCGGGTAGGCAATCGCTGCGACAATATTCAAAATGAATAACGCACCAGCACTAAATCGACCAGCAAGTCCTAAGACTAATAAAACCGGAAACACCAACTCGGCAAAAGTTGATAAATAAGCGGCGATCTCATAGGGTATAAATGGCACTTCATATTCATATTGGAATAGCATTAATGTGGTATCCCAGCTTTTTATCTTGGTTAAACCAGATAAGAAAAATATCTTTGCTAGGTAGAGTCGAAAAACGACTAATAAAATACTCTGGGCC
This sequence comes from uncultured Oleiphilus sp., assembly GCA_913020495.1. Lineage (GTDB taxonomy): Bacteria > Pseudomonadota > Gammaproteobacteria > Pseudomonadales > Oleiphilaceae > PZPK01. The sequence goes on along the minus strand of CAJWBJ010000039.1, from coordinate 9,971 downwards.
TTATCCACCCAATGCGTTAATAGTAAATAAATCGAAGCTGTGTTTGTAATTAAACCGGCGCGTTCTTCAGTCATGGTGACACCTTCTGTGCTTTATATTTTAGTATGGTATTAGAGACAATAAACTCGTCAAAAAGGTTCCATCTAGTACGAGATTTACTGAATAGTTTTTGCTTTTGGGGAATTATAATTCTTATGAGAATATTTCAGAGGGAAAACCAAAACCCTAAGTGCTAAATTTGTATGGCCTAGGGTTTTGATTAAAGTTATTGGTAATTAACTATTTTACTTTACCGTCAACAATTTTAGAGCAAGTACCTTCTGGAACGTATACCCACTCTTCAGCATCTCCGTCTGTTGCTGCTTGGCCAGCACAGCTATGCTTGCTTGTACCACAGTCATTCATACCAGCTTTGGCAATGCCCTGACACTTTTCAAAGCCTGGCTTTCCTGCAAGTGCTTGGTTTGAAGCTACCATTACGCCTGCTGTGATCATACCAATAACTGCTGTTTTACTTACTTTTAGTGCATTGCTCATCGTTAGATTCCTACTGTGTTAATTGACTATTTAAATTTAAAAGAACCAAACTATTTGTTTGGCTTAACGTTAAAGACTAGCTCTTTTTAAAAAAGTTCAAAGTCAATGCCATTATTTTTAAATAAATTGCCAACTAAATTTATGGGAGGGGTGAGTACACGGCAAAATGCTCGTAGCCCATACCTTTTAGATGGCTTGCGTGTAGCTGGCTCATGGTGCCTTTGTCACAGTAAAGTAAGTAGGTTTTTTCGAGATCAAATTTGTCTACTTTAGACATGAGTTCATAGAAGGCAATGGTTTGAATTTCATTATTGGTGAGCATGAGTGGTGATTTTTCTCGCTCATCGGGGTGACGGATATCAATAATAATATCGTCTACTTTCGGGACGGACACTAACTCAACGTCAGCGACAGTTTGAACGCTGTCCATTACTTGGTCGATCTTGATCGTCCGGCGATCGTAGAGTGCTTTTTCTAATACAGTGAAATCAAAGTTTGCTTCTTCTTTAAGAATGCGTTCTTTTTTGGCACAGGTTGTGGGCTTGTCTGAAATAACACCGCAATATTCAGGCATATTTTTTGCGAAATCTTCAGTACCAATTTTTGCTGATAAGCCAATGATATCCTGTTTGTCCATCGTGATTAGTGGACGTAATACCAAGGTTTCAACGACCGCATCAATGACGCACATATTTGTTAGTGTTTGGCTGGAAACCTGAGCAACACTATCGCCCATGACAAGTGCCTGAATTTGTAATGACTCAGCAACTTCAGAAGCAGCGCGTAACATCATTCGCTTTAATACCACTCCCATTTGGGAGTGATGAACTGTTTTCAATATTTCAGCGAGCACGCCTTCAAAAGGGACGGATACGAATTTTACCCGATGGGAAGCACCATATTTTTCCCATAAATATAAAGAGACTTGTTTGACGCCAATTTCATGGGCTGAGCCACCTAAATTGAAAAAGCAGAAGTGAGTTTTTAAACCGCGCTTCATCGTTAGATAGCTAGAAACCGTTGAATCAAAACCGCCTGAGATAAGGGATAACACATCGTCCTGAGTTCCTAAAGGGAAGCCGCCTAAGCCTTTAAATCGCTCTTCAATAATGTAGAGCTCTGAGTCACGGATTTCTAGCCTTACAGTGACATCCGGGTTGTGAAGGTCGACCCCTTTTGATTCACCGTGTTGTAATAATCCGCCCCCTACATAACGTTCTAGCTCACTCGATGTAAAATTGTGAATACCGGCACGTTTGATTCTAACAACGAAGGTTTTATCTTTCACCTCATGGCTTAATGCTTTGATGGTCAATTCTGAGATAAGGTCAAAATTATCATTAATATTTTCAATGGTGTAATTTTGCACTCGAAGAATATTTGCGATGCCCGGTATGCGCTGCAGTGTTGCGGCAACACTTTTTCCCAGCTCAATTTTGTCATCCGGTACCTGCACTTCAACTTTATCCCAAAACCCTTGCACCGCAATTTTGCCATGTTCTCGCTTTAAAACTTCACTAATGTTTTGTCTTAATTGACGAACTAAGCGCTGGCGCACGGGTTTACTTTTAATTGTGATTTCAGGGAAGAGCTTGATAACAAATTTCATAGATAACCTAATGTACATCTCGGGTTTGAATTTAATATGCGACATATTCTAACCCGAAAGCTACAAAATGGCTCAGAATTTAAACTTACCTTTTAGCGTCTTCGCCTATACTGATTTATGTACCCTTTAAACCTAGGAGCTTCAATGACTATTAGTGCACGTGTTACACCTAAAGGAAGTATGGATATTCTGTCCCGTTATGAAGTTAATCAATTAAGGGATAAAAATAACCGACACCTTTATGAGCTTTTCAGGCGTTGCGCTTTAGCGGTATTAAATTGTGGCGTGCTCACCGACGACAGTGAGGAGCTAATGAGCTCTTATGGTAGCTTTGATGTGAGCGTTATTCAGCAGCCAAGAGGCATTAAACTAGATATTAGAAATGCACCTGAAAGTGCTTTTGTTGATGGAGAGATGGTTCAGGGAATCAAAACTCATTTATTTGCGGTACTGCGAGACATTATTTATACCAACAGCGTTGTTGCAAAAAATAACTCTCTAGACCTAAGTCGGTCAGAGCATATTAGCAATTTTATTTTTCACCTGCTACGAAACGCGAATTTGCTGACGACCGATAATTCCTGTGACATTGTTGTTTGTTGGGGCGGACATTCAATTAGTCGTTCAGAATATGACTTCACCAAAGAAGTCGGTTATCAGCTTGGGTTGAGGGCACTTAATATTTGCACTGGTTGTGGGCCCGGAGCAATGAAAGGGCCGATGAAAGGGGCGGCTGTTGGGCATGCGAAACAGCGCCATCAGTTAGGTCGGTATGTGGGTATTACTGAACCGGGAATTATTGCCGCAGAGTCACCTAACCCGATTGTTAATGAGTTGACAATATTGCCTGATATCGAAAAAAGACTCGAAGCTTTTGTTCGTTTGGGGCATGGGATTATTGTGTTTCCCGGCGGTGTGGGCACCGCAGAAGAAATCTTATATTTACTTGGCTTATTGCTTCACCCTGACAACATCAATATGCCATTCCCGCTTGTATTTGCTGGGTCAAAACAGAATGAAAGCTATTTCAAAATGATTGATGATTTTATTGGCTTAACATTGGGTGAAAAAGCTCAGTCATGCTATCAAATTATTATCGACGATCCGGTTAAAGTCGCACAGACTATGAAGAAAGGGCTTGAAGAGGTAAGAGATTATCGACGAAACCACAGAGATGCTTACTATTTTAACTGGCTTTTAAAAGTAGATCTTGAATTTCAAGTGCCTTTTGAACCGACGCATGAATCAATGTCAGCCTTAAAGCTGAATAAAGACCAGCCAATTCACATGTTAGCTGCAGCACTACGTAAAACCTTCTCCGGGATTGTTGCTGGTAATGTAAAGGAGAACGGGATTAAACGTATTCGTGAAAAAGGCCCTTTTAAAATTACCGGAGATCCTGATGTTTTAATGCCGATTGAAGCTTTATTGAACGCTTTTATTAAAGAAGGAAGAATGAAGCTCCCAGGTAAAAAATATGTGCCGAGTTATGAGCTTCATATGTCAACGTCGTAAAGAGGCTGTGCTGTCAGTTATTTTGCAGTGAAGATGTTATTTTTATAACTCTAAATAATTCGCTATTTCGAACAAATCTGGTCGGCCCTCTTCATAACCAAAATAACAGATATCTTCCGCTGCACCTGTTTCTGAAGAGACTATTGCGATGGCAAATTCACATTTGTATTCTTTTGCTATCGTATATAGGAAATTAAGAGGTTCTTTTAACTTATATTTAGATTTAACTTGAATGTTCATGCCAAGTTTTAATTTTTCAGCACTTGAATTAGATTCTGAATGAGCCAAAAGCTGCATATTTTTTTTTTGATCGCCAATCCAGGCTGAGATTGATTCTGAAACAGGCTTGAGCATGTCATTCAGGCTGCCTTCATCTAAGTCAGCATCATCAATATAAATTTGTAAGTCCATGCATTTCCTATTCTTAATGTGAACAAATTTAAGGGGTCCTAAAAGCAAAAAGGTACGCAAGCGCACCTTCCAACGATAAGTAGTATACCTTATCCTGACTGTAACTATAGTGAGCTGTAGTATGCCGCTAAGTTATCAATGTCCTGATCACTCAAGGTTGCTGCTTGGCCTTGCATAATCATCGCCATGCCACCATTTCGTACTTTGGTTTTATATGCTTTCATCGCATTGACCAGGTAAGTCTTTTTTTGCCCCGCAAGGTTCGGATACATATCTACTGCAGAGATGCCTGCTGCACCATGACAAGCAGCACAAACTGCTGATTTTGCTTTACCTGCAGCAACATCACCAGCCATTACATTTGCACTTAATGTGAGTGCACTGGCCATTAAACCCATTGTGATCATTTTTTTCATTATTGCTTCTCTCTCTTTATTGATTGAACTCAGGATTAATTTCGATCCATGATTTAATTATTACCGTTATTAAGACATAAATAAGGTGTAAAGCATAGCAATGCCGCACTATATACCCATTAGTGGGCAGTTCAAATTTCTTTCATGCTTGGTTTTTAAATGTGTTATTAGCGTTTCTTTGAACCTTTCAATTTTTACTTGATATACATCAATTATAAATTGGCTTGAGTAGATTATAGTTTATTTACTTGTGAAAACTATATGATCTTCAGTTATTGGTTTTTAAAGTGTGGTGACTTATGCCTCGATTTTTCGAGGCTTTTTTTTTGTCTATTATATTTTTGTCATGTCTATGTTATTACTCACTTTCCCCCTTTCATTTACCGAACTCTAAATGGATAATCATTAGTTTTTAGCCGAAAGGAAAAGGCAATGAAACCCATCAAGAATGTTGCACTAATTGCTCACGACAACCGAAAGCAAGAATTAGTTCTGTGGCTGCAAGAGCATCAAACAAAGATAATTAACTGCCATATCATCACAACGGGTACGACAGGCCGGTTAATTGAAGAAAGTACCGACTTAAAAGTTGAGCGAATGCATAGTGGCCCGTTAGGAGGGGATCAGCAAATCGGTGCGAAAATATCTGAAGGAAAAGTTGATCTGTTGATTTTCTTTTGGGATCCGCTTGAACCCATGTCTCATGACCCAGACATAAAAGCATTATTACGCCTTTCTACTCTATGGAATATTCCTATAGCCTGTAATAAAAGTACTGCAGATTTTATTATCAAGTCGCCTTTAATGCTCGATTATCATCGTGATACTCCAGACTTTGAAGGTTATCAAACAAGAAAAGTTTAATTTAAATAAAATATGATAAAGATTCATGTCTCGTTTTGAGGTTTAAACCTTTCCGCTTGGTTGGCGAATAGGTTAGGATTCAGCTAAGAAAATGATAACAATGAGATTTTAACCTATGCAAGCTTTCAAAACCTTTCTAAATTTAAGTTTATGGATTTGGCTTGGCCTATTCAGTACTTCTGGTCATGCTGCGAAGCTAATGCCTTTAACAATGTGTGTGTTTGATTTTATTGGTAACGGTGGCCCTGTTCATAAAGCAATGGAAGAATTTAAAATTGATGCTGCGCGTTGGGGCGTGGATTTATCCTTTAAGGTCTATAATAATGACCGTGTCGCGTCAGAAGAATTCAAAAATGGCGTCTGTGACATGCTTAACCTACCAGGCATTCGGGCACGCGAATATAATGACTTCACGGGTTCTATCAATGCTGTCGGCGCACTTCCAACCTACAAACACCTCGGAATGGTAATCAAATCACTCAGTAGTAAAAAAGCGGTTAAAGTTTTACGAAAAGGCGATTATGAAATTATTGGTTTATCACCGATTGGTGCTATTTTCCTGTTTGTTAACGATAAAAACATCAAAGTTCCTGAAGACATGGCCGGTAAAAAAATTACTGTGCTGGATACTGCACCAGAAACCGGTTACCTTGCTGAACGTATTGGTATGACACCTGTTTCTTCCAGCATCATGAATGCCCTTCAGAAATTCAATAACCACGCGGTAGATATCACCGGTGCGCCGGGCTTGGCTTATGAACCGATGGAAATGTATAAAGGTCTTGAGCCTGATGGTGGCATTATCAAGTGGCCCACACTTCAGATTACCATGCAAATAATTGTACGATGGGAAAAAATCCCTGAAGGCTTTGCCCAAAAATCTCGTGACTTATTCGCTAATAAATACTTGGCGGATATTAAAATGATTGAAAAAAGTGAAGCCACAATTCCTGAAAAATACTGGATTGAAATTTCGGATGAGGCTAAAAATAATTGGAATGAAACCTTTCGTCAGAGCCGGATTGCACTTAGGGAGAGAAAGATCTACAACGCAAAAGCGTTAACCTTATTCAGAAAAATTCGCTGTAAGGTTGATCCAAATTTAGCTGAATGTACTTCGAAAGATAAAGAATAGTCTATATAAGTCAGGGTGCTAAGGCACCCTCTCGATTGATCGTTCAAAAAATAATAAACGAGATACGATAATGGCTCCCGCCAAAAAAATGATTCAGCGCTTGTTTTCACTCACTGTGCTTACCTTGTTATTGGCAACTGTTGTTGCCGGTACCAGTGAGAATATGAATGCCCAAATGCTTAAACTGGGACTGCATTTATGGGATGACTACTTTATTCTTCGTGCGGAAGAGCCGCATCCGACTTGTAATCCAAACCCTGAAATTGATAAACGCTTGGACAAGTTGGAGGCTGAATTTAATCAAGAAAATTCAGAGTTTTCCTTGTTAGCTGATGAATTTAACCGAGCGGCTGCGCGTGAATCGTTAGTGAAACAAATTCGTGTATGTGCAAAAAAACACCAGAATGCACAAATATATCGAGACAAGAATACCCTAGGCGTTCAGCTATTTAGTGCTTTTGAGATAAGCTTTGCTAACATAAGCCTATTTTCAATTGCCCACCAAAAAACGATTCTAATTGTTTTATTGATGGTCTCTGCACTTTTCGCCACGTGGCGACAGGAGCATATAGCTTTTCGTAGTATTAAAAGTAAACTCGACCATTATGTTTCAAATACCGCGCAATTTCTTGCGGCAGCTTGTTTAAGCATCTCAACCTACTCTTTCTATCAAGGTGCAACTTCTGCGGGTACAGCGCTTTCATCGCCGCAGTTGATGATTATTTTAATGATTGGTAGTGCTTTACTTGCTGTTGTGAGTGTATACCAGCTATTCACGCCGACAGAAGGGCTGAAGCCTAAAGGAAACTTTTTACATGCCTTGCTAACTGTACCTATTCATACCTGGATGTTGCTCATTGCCGCGAATCACTTTTTTATTCGTGAAGTGCATCTGCCAGGCACCGCTATCTATTTTACGCAAATATTTCAACTGACTAACCTGCACCTGTCCATTGGGCTTTATATTTGGGTGGGCATGTTGTTAAAAGAAACTCTACTTGGCTCTAAGCTCTTTGATGTTTTTAAACCCTGGAACTTTCCGCCTGAAATTCTGGCATTTGTTGCTATTTTAATTATGGCTGTCCCGACAGCTTATACTGGAGCTTCAGGTATTATTATTATTGCGATGGGCGCCGTGGTTTATCAGGAACTGCGTCGAGTTGGAACACGGCGGCAGCTTGCTTTAGCTGTGACTGCGATGACGGGTAGTTCTGGTGTGGTATTGCGGCCTTGTCTGTTGGTTGTAGGCATTGCGATTTTAAATAAAGAGGTAGTGACGGATCAGCTATTTCACTGGGGTTTTCGTGTTTTCATGCTCACGCTGGTCGTGTTTTTCTTTTACGCGATGCTGACAAGAAGGGACCCTTTAAAAATAAGTCCTTTTAATGATGCAATAGGCCCTTCATTAAAACGTTTAAGGCCCTTATTTCCATACTTAATGATTTTGCTTTCCGCTATGGGCTTTTATGCATTTTTCCTAGATGCGTATTTAGATGAGTTCTCTGCACCAATAATTTTACCTGTCATTATTATGGGGTTTATTATTTTCGAGCGTCGTTATAGTAAGGATTTTTCAAAGCGAAACCTAGCTGCTGGAATCAGCCCAAATATCACAAAAGCTTTCAGTACTTCGATTACCAATTCTTCTGTTCAAATTGGTGCATTGCTAATGTTGATGGCATGTTCGTTTACGGTTGGTGGCATTATTGAACGGACGGGCGGTGGAACTTTAAGTATTCCGGAGAGTTTTGACTCTGTTTTCTTGGCGATGGCATTTTTAGTCTTTTGTCTTTTTCTTATTGGCATGGTAATGGACCCATTTGGCGCACTCGTCTTGGTGTCGTTTATTATTGCGCCTGTTGCTTATAGTCATGGTATTGAACCGATCCACTTTTGGATGACATGTCTGGTCGCATTTGAATTGGGTTATCTTAGTCCGCCCGTGTCGTTAAACCATTTATTGACACGGCAAGTGGTCGGAGATGAAGAGGTCAGTTTGGCGCTTGCAGAGGGTGATAACTTTTACTATCGGCATGAGCGAATCTTATTACCGCTGCTCGTGATGTCGACTACCTTAATGATTGTCGCCTTTGGCCCCTTATTATACAAAACGCTTTGAGCACTCTTAAGCTAGTTACCTCACTTCACTGTCATCCCGGTAGTGTCTTGAGCCGGGACCCATGATGTCTAATATAAGGTACCACCAAAGTTGGATTCCCGCTCAAGTGCCTCTCAGGCGGTTCTCTCTTTCTGCGCAATTCACCTTGACCACGGGAATGGCAGAGGGTTGAGGATTGACAAACTTTAAGTAAGTGTCATTCAGCTTTGATGCCTTATTTCTTGTCGTTGTATGCAGCCTGACGTTCAATGTAATCAGACTCAGACGGCAAAGACCAGCCCTTAATATTTTCATTAACTAAAGTCACAAGGGCTTTAATGTGATCCTCGCTGGAATTTAAAGCCGGAATATATTCGTAACGCTCGCCACCATTTTCCAAGAAATAGTCACGGTTTTCGATCGCAATTTCTTCAATTGTTTCTAAGCAGTCTGCAGGAAAACCAGGGCAAATTACTTGAACCGACTTAATACCTTGCTGCGGCAAAGACATCATAGTCTGATCTGTATAAGGTTTCAGCCATTCTGCCCTACCTACACGTGACTGAAAAGTCGTTAAGTATTCGCCTTCTGATATACCCAATAATTTGACCAAGTGCCGGGTGGTTGCATGGCATTGGCAAAAATAGGGGTCGCCTTCTTCAAGTGTTTTCTGTGGCAGGCCATGATATGACAATATCAGTTTGTCTGCTTTTCCGTGAGCATCCCAATACGCTTTTATGCTCTGTGCCAAGGCTTGAATATAAGGCTGTGAGTCATGGTATCCAGCAATAAAACGTAACTGAGGCAGCCAGCGTCGTTGTGTGTAATCCTTTGACAGAGCATCAAAGGTAGAGCCTACCGTTGAGCTGGCATATTGGGGGTATAGCGGTAAAACCAGTAGTTTTATAATGCCGTCATCTGCCAACTTTTGTAAAGCAGATGAGATAGAGGGTTCGCCATAGCGCATGGCAAACTCAACCTGTATTTGATCACCCCATTGTTTTCTTAGTTCATCGGATAAGGCTGTACATTGGTCTTGAGTGTGGAACATTAAGGGCGAACCTCTTTCATTCCAAACACTTTTATAGGCCTTCGCTGACCGTTTTGGCCGCACGCGTAAAATAAATCCATGCAAAATCAGTAACCAGAGTAAGCGAGGAATTTCTACAATTCGGGGGTCAGATAAAAACTCAGTCAAATAAACTCTTACTGCTTTTGTGGTCGCAGCTTTAGGCGTACCCAAGTTGGTAATTAATACCCCTATTTTATCTTTTTTCTGGTGAGAAAAATTCTTGGTGTCAATAAAACCCATACTATTACCTATTAACTTATTGTCGTGCGAATTGATGCCCAGATTCGGCCTAAATATTCATGCCAAGCGCTTTT
>CAJWBJ010000038.1 GCA_913020495.1 uncultured Oleiphilus sp. | reverse complement strand
ACGACATGAACGACTCCGGAATTTAAAGACAAATCAGGTACGGTATTCAGCATTAATTTTCACATAATCATGGGATAGGTCAGAAGTCCAAACCGTTTCTGATATCTCGCCTCGCCCTAACTTAATCTGAATAGTGATTTCATCACAATTCATTACCGCCTGACCATTCGCCTCCGTATATTCAGCACATTTCTCACCTGCATTCACGATATGTACATCACCGAGAAATATCTCCACTTTAGACAAGTCTAATTCTTCAACAGGTGCTCGGCCTAGTGCTGCTAGTATCCGCCCCCAATTTGGGTCGCTTGCAAATAGTGCTGTTTTTATCAAAGGTGAATGTGCAATGGTATACGCAACATCCAGCGCTTCTTTAATGCTTTTTGCCTGCTCAACAACAACTGAAACAAATTTTGTTGCGCCTTCTGCATCTCGAATAATTGCTTGAGCTAGCTCAAGAAAAACGCGCTTTAAAGTGGTTTTAAATTTTGGATAATCTTCATGCTGAACGTCAATCTCTGGCGCTTTTGATGCGCCACTTGCAAACAACATACATGAGTCATTTGTTGAAGTGTCGCCATCTACGGTGATTCGGTTGAATGAAGTTTCAGATAATTCACTGGCCAACTCAGAAATAAGCGCTTGCGGCAAACATGCATCTGTTCCAATGAATGATAACATGGTTGCCATATTTGGCTTGATCATGCCAGCACCTTTACTGATGCCATTTATCAGAATCGTTTCACCTGCATATTTAACGCTTGCAGCAGCACCTTTCGGCCGAGTATCTGTCGTTAATATCCCTTCTGCAGCACGGAGCCAATGATTGGTATTTAAATTATCAGCAGCGCCTTGAAGACCTTCTTTAATTCGATTTATGGGGAGCTTTTCACCAATCACTCCAGTCGAAAAAGGTAAAACCTGATCGATAGCGACAGAAAAATGATTCGCTGTAAACTGACAAGAAGCCAAAGCATCTTCCATTCCCTGTTTACCCGTTCCTGCATTTGCATTTCCGGTATTAATCAATAAGTAGCTATTATTTTCCCTTGATTTATCACTCTCAACAAAACTAGCAACCAGATGGCGCTTACTTAATGTTACTGGCGCAGCACAGAAGGCATTTTTAGTAAAAACACCTGCACACGTACTACCAGCTTGAAGCTCAATTAACACCAAGTCTTTACGACCCGATGTTTTAATGCCCGCCTCTGTAACCCCTAACCGGATACCATTAATCGCTGGAAAATCAGGTAAAACACCACTTCCTACTGCCATTTTTAAACCTTAAGATACTTGACCATGACACTGCTTGTATTTCTTACCTGAACCACAAGGGCAAGGTTCATTACGACCAACCTTCCGACCATCACGGGTCATCGGTTCTTGCTTTGGTTCTTGAGCGGAAGCTTGGCTATCACCTTCGATCCCTTCTGCATTCGCATGTTCAGTCTTTGCATTATTTAGCTGATGCTCCAACTCTTCTTTACGCTTACGCTCAATCTCTTCAGACTCTTCTTTAGTTTGAATCTTGACATGACTAGTCACTCTTACAACATCACTCTTCAAGTTTTGTAGTAAACCTTGGAACAACTCAAATGACTCACGCTTATATTCTTGCTTTGGATTCTTTTGGGCATAGCTACGCAAATGAATACCTTGACGAAGGTGATCCATCGCTGACAAGTGCTCTTTCCATAGAGTATCCAAGATATGAAGAAAAACCTGCTTCTCAAAGTTACGCATCGATTCAGCACCTGCTGTCTCTTCTTTTTCTGCATAAACCTTAACAATTTCCTCTAGAATTTTCTGACGTAAAGACTCTTCATGTAAGTGATCATCATTATCAAGCCACTCTTGTAAAGGAAGCGTTACTGAAAACTCTGTTTCGAGTTTCTTTTCCAGGCCAGGAATATCCCACTGTTCTTCTAAACTTTGAGGTTGGATATAGCTACTAATCGTTTCTTCAACAACTTCAGCTCTAATCCCTGAAATGATATCTGAGATGTCTGTAGAATCCATGACATGATTTCGCTGTTCATAAATTACACTACGCTGATCATTGGCAACATCATCATATTCTAGTAGTGATTTACGTATATCAAAGTTTCTGCCCTCTACCTTTCGCTGGGCCTTTTCTATCGCATTACTCACCATCTTATGCTCAATCGCTTCGCCTTTATCCATTCCTAAAGCTTGCATAATGCCGCGAACACGGTCTGAAGCAAACATACGCATTAAATTATCTTCTAATGATAAGAAAAAGCGAGTACTTCCTGGGTCACCTTGTCGACCAGACCGGCCACGCAACTGGTTATCTATTCGTCGAGATTCATGCCGCTCTGTACCAAGAATATGTAAACCACCCGCATCAAGGACAGCCTTGTTACGAACTTCCCAGTCACTTTTAATTTTTGCTATCTTCTCTGGTGTTGGGTTTTTAAGCGATTTAATTTCAGCTTCCCAGTTGCCACCTAACACAATATCAGTACCACGACCGGCCATATTTGTTGCAATAGTGACGGCTCCAGGAATACCCGCCTGAGCAATAATCGGCGCTTCTTGTGCGTGCTGCTTAGCATTCAGTACACTGTGTTTAATACCATTTTTCTTGAGTACACTCGACAAAAATTCTGAAGCCTCAATAGATGCTGTACCGACTAAAAGAGGACGTTTTTCTGCAACAACTTCTTTTACTTCATCCACAATTGCTTGATATTTTTCTTCCTGAGTCAAATACACTAAATCATTATGATCTATCCGCTGAATTTGTTTGTTTGTTGGAATAACGACGACATCTAAACCATAGATCTGCTGAAATTCAAATGCTTCTGTATCAGCTGTTCCTGTCATTCCTGCTAACTTGTTATAGATACGGAAATAGTTTTGAAAAGTCGTAGATGCAAGTGTTTGGCTTTCTGCTTGGATAGTTAGGTTTTCTTTTGCTTCAATTGCTTGATGTAAACCTTCCCCCCAACGGCGTCCAGCCATCGTTCGCCCAGTATGCTCATCAATGATAACAATCTGTTTGTCTTGAATGATGTAATCTACATCTCGAGCATATAAGTGGTGGGCACGTAATGCAGATTGAACATGATGAAGTAAATTTAAATTTGCCGCAGCATACAGACTGTCATTTTCTTCAAGAATACCTTTCTCTATTAGCATAGTTTCTAAGAAGGTATGACCCACTTCTGTTACTTCTACATTTTTCGACTTTTCGTCAATTGTAAAATGGCCGTCATCAATAGGTTTATCATCTTCACCAACTTCAGCTTTTATTAGCGAGGGCACTAAAGAATTAATCAATTTATAAGTTTTTGAGCTATCTTCAACAGCCCCTGAAATAACTAGTGGAGTTCGAGCTTCATCAATTAAAATAGAGTCAACTTCATCAACAATCGCAAAATTTAAAGGTTTCTGATTTTTACTCTCAGGATTAAATGCCATGTTGTCACGAAGGTAGTCAAAACCGAACTCGTTATTGGTACCGTATGTAATATCTGTTTGGTAGGCTGCCTTTTTTTCTTCTGGGGTCTGACCTCCATATGCAACGCCAACCGTTAAGCCAAGAAAGTTATATAGTGGCTCCATCCACTTTGCATCTCGCTTTGCAAGATAGTCATTCACTGTAACCAAATGAACACCTTTGCCTTCTAAAGCATTCAAATAAACAGGCAACGTTGCAACCAGCGTTTTACCTTCACCCGTTCTCATTTCTGCAATTCGACCTTCATGAAGGGTCATGCCACCAATAAGTTGCACATCAAAATGACGCATAGACATAACACGCTTGCTCGCCTCACGCGCTACAGCAAAAGCTTCTGGTAAAAGGCGATCTAAGGATTCCCCCCCAGTAATTCGCTTTTTAAATTCCTCCGTTTTTGCTTTCAGAGCATCATCATTGAGCTTAGCCAATTCTTCTTCTAAAGCATTTATCTGGGTGACGACTTTCCCCATGCGCTTAAGTTCGCGTTTATTCTTGCTACCGAAAATTTTGGTCAAAGCTGATGAAAACATAATATTCTTCTATTTGTTCTTTAATAAGTGATAATGAATGAGAGTTATGCAGGAAAGAATGCTCTAGATCGAGGGTATTAATCCAAAACCAATTAAGCATTACTCCTAAGTACTGCTTAAAATAGTAGTCACTGCTATCTCAAATTATTGAAAAGCCACAAGTCTACAGTGATTTATAGTAGGGCTCAAAGTGTATAGTGGGTATAAGTATAAGTTTTACAAGGTAGACTCAAAAAACAGGCTTCAGAATGTTTAAATAATGAGATCAAACTCTAATTTTAACGACTTGCCCGATAGATATATTTTTTTGGATTTATCCCTTTGCCATTTTTTCTAACTTCATAATGAACATGAGGCCCCGTAGATCGCCCTGTACTACCCATTGAAGCAAGCACCTGTCCCTTCTCGACAATATCACCAACTTTTGCAAGTAGCTCTTTACAATGAGCATAACGGGTTGTATATCCTCCTCCATGATTAATTTCGATCAGATTACCATAACCGTACCGATCTCCAGACCAAGTCACTACACCTGAAGCCACTGCGATTATATCGCTGTCTTCTTTTCCTGCAAAATCAACGCCCCCATGCCACGCCCTTTTCCCGGTAAAAGGGTCAGTACGATAACCATAAGCTGAGGACATCCAACCCCAGGTAATGGGCCTACCGGCAATAAACAATTCTTTCTGGATATTACGATTTACAAACAAAGAGTCAATTACTTCAAGCTGTTGCTCTACATTGGTTATTTGTTGCTCTATACGTTTAATATTATCGACCAAACTAGGTAAGACATACGACTCCCCTGTACTTGCATCAATAGGCCCGCCTAAAGCTGGAGACTGACTAAAATTAAACTCACCATTTTTCAATTTTGCAACTTCTGTTAGTCGCTGACCCAGCGCATCTAAACGCAATAAGCGTGCTTGCATATTTCCCATTCTAAGCGTTAATGCGTCAACTTTTTCATGTGAATTCTGTTTTAGCTTATTAACTTCAATTCGCTGCTCTTTAATTTCATTTTTCCAAACAGAAATAGTCTCAACATCAAGGAAGGCACCACTATCGCCACGTTCTGCCAACACATTGCTAAGTTGATAACCCCCACCAACTAACACCAATGAAATTGCAAACACAAACATTGCAAATAATATAAGTTGCTTATTACCTAACTGCAGTGTTTTAGATTTACCATGACTGCGGCCAACAAAAATAATATTCATAAATACAAAAACTCAATTCTTTAAGCTAAATTCTAAAGGAACCTACAATATTTTTATAAAATATCAGGTAACATAATTAGCAAAGTTATAGTTAATACATCATCACAGACACAGGGCCTATATGCTGCGACGCCAACCAAAATTAAAACAGCTTGCGCAAGCTCTAAATGCACAAAAAATCACAAACCGCTCTTCCGAGCTAAGTTCATTATTACGTCGTGCCAGTAAACTACAAACATTATCCGATGCTTTCAATGATTCTGTCCCTTCCTTATTCAAGAACAAATTCCAAGTAAATAGCATCCAAAACAAAATATTAATACTGACCTGTCACTCTGCCTCTTTAATGACTCGTTTACAATTTAATAAGAGCACAATTATCAATCAATTTAATTACCAGATAAAACCTAATTATATCACTGACTTGAAAATAAAGGTTAGGCCGGGACAATTTAAAAAAACAACACCAAAAATAAACAAAACTCTAAGCAAAAAAAATGCCCAGATCCTTAACGAAGAAGCTGAGCTTACAAAAGATAAAAAACTTAAAGCTATTTTATTTCAGCTAGCAAAACATGCTAAGTAATAATGAATTGTGACATTCATCTATAAAAGAACACTTAGCTAGCTAATACAGGTTTCATATACGAGATTGGTGCAGAGCTCGCATCTTCAAACGTTTTCACTTCCCATGCATCGGTTGTTTGAATCAATTTACGCAACAGTTTGTTGTTCAAATCATGACCAGACTTATGGCCTTTAAATTCACCAATCAAACTATTGCCAAGCAAGTAAAGGTCACCAATTGCGTCTAAAATTTTATGTTTAACGAATTCATCATCATAACGAAGACCGTCTTCATTTAAAACTTTATAATCATCAACAACAATAGCATTATCAAAGCTACCACCGAGCGCTAGATTCATTGATCTTAAACGTTCAAAATCACGCATAAATCCGAAAGTTCGAGCTCGGCTCACCTCTTTTACAAAAGAAGTGCTAGAGAAATCGATAGCAGCTTCCTGACTACGACTGTGAAAAACCGGGTGATCAAAATCAATTGAAAAGCCAACTTTGAAACCATTGAAGGGTGAAAATGTTGCTTTTTTACCGTCTTCTTCAACCGTCACTTCACGTGTAATCTGAATGAACTTCTTCGCAGCTTCTTGCTCTTCAATACCGGCAGATTGAATCAAGAAAACAAATGGCCCAGAACTACCATCCATAATAGGTACTTCTTCAGCACTTAACTCAATACGGCAGTTGTCAATACCTAAGCCCGCCATAGCTGATAACAAATGCTCAACGGTGGCTACCTTTACACCATCCTTCACAAGCGTTGTCGAAAGTAATGTTTCACCAACATTTTCAGCCCTCGCCTGTATTTCTACAGTCGGTTCTAAATCCGTTCGACAAAATACAATCCCTGAATCTATTGGTGCTGGCTTTAAGGTTAAATAAACCTTGTTGCCTGAATGCAAGCCCACTCCCGTGGCCCGAATCGTATTCTTTAATGTGCGCTGTTTAATCATATTTTGAGTATATCAACCTTCATAACAAGCATAATTGGTTAAAAAACAAGCGCATATTACCAGATTGTTCCCATTTACCCAACCCGAACTTTCCACTATTCATTAATTCGTAACATTTGAATACATCACTATGAGACATAACAAGAGCAATACCTCCGAAACCAGCCCTTTCAGGCACTTCTGCCATAACCTCACAGTATTCATTTATTTTAAAGTCATGAATTTAGTCAGCTTGACGACGTAAGAACGCTGGAATATCCAAGTAATCAACGCTTGGCTGTGCATTTGACTTAGTATCAATAGCCGCACTGCCAACACGGTCCACTTGTGGACGTCGTCGCATGACTGCTGGACGATCCAGCTGGTTATAGTCTGTAGTGCCATCCACAGCCTTTGAAGTATTATCAACAACCTTAACAGGCTTACCCACTACAGAAGAAAGACCTGTTGCAACAACAGTTACTTTCAATTCATCTGTCATTTCAGGGTCAATTACTGTACCCACAACAACCGTTGCGGCATCAGAAGCAAACTCCTCAACAATACTGCCCACTTCAGAGAATTCGCCTAAGTTTAAATCAACACCTGCAGTGATATTAACTAAAATTCCTCGCGCACCCTGGAGGTTAACATCTTCTAATAACGGGCTTCGGATAGCCGCTTCAGCAGCTTCTTTTGCTCGGTTTTCACCACTTGCTGTACCCGTACCCATCATTGCCATACCCATTTCAGACATCACAGTTTTCACATCTGCGAAATCTACATTGATCATACCTGGGCGAATAATTAAGTCAGCGATCCCTTGTACTGCGCCTTGCAATACGTCATTCGCAGCACCAAAAGCATCTAACAGTGTGGTATTTTTACCTAAAACTGAAAGTAGCTTCTCATTAGGAATAGTAATAAGAGAGTCAACATTCTCTGCTAATTCAGTTAAACCGGCATCAGCAATTTTCATCCGCTTTCCACCTTCAAAAGGGAAAGGCTTTGTTACAACGGCAACGGTTAATATACCTAAGTCTCTGGCAACCTCGGCCACAATTGGCGCACCTCCAGTTCCAGTTCCACCACCCATTCCTGCTGTGATGAAAACCATATCAGCGCCTTTTATGGTTTCAGCAATTCGCTCTCTATCTTCAAGCGCAGCTTGACGACCAATTTCAGGGTTAGCCCCTGCACCTAAACCCTTTGTAATACTACTTCCTAGCTGAATCACTGATTTCGTATCAAGATCTTTTAAGGCTTGAGAGTCAGTGTTTGCACAAATAAAGTCAACACCCTCTACATCACCTTTCAGCATATGACGAACTGCATTACCACCTCCGCCGCCAACACCTACAACCTTTATGACTGCACTTTGTGAAACATTCTCTATGAGTTCAAACATCACTCTTCTCCTAATTATATTTTTAAATCTGCTAGTTGTTGCTAAAGTTTTTATCTATTTTTTAGTTTTTTCTTATCGTTTTCTAAAAATTACCTGTGAACCATGCTTTTACTTTTTCTATTAAGCTTTCGCCTTCTTCCGTTTTCACAACTGGGGCTCTGCCAGATTCTTGCTGCTGAAGCCCATACATCAAAAGGCCCACACCAGTTGAATACATTGGGTTATTTACGACATCAGCTAAACCAGAAACACCTTGCGGTGATGCCAACCTAACCGGCATATGAAAGATTTCTTCAGCCAGCTCTACTACTCCCTCCATTGTTGACGTACCGCCTGTTAAAACAATTCCAGCGGCAACAACGTCTTCAAAACCACTACGACGCAATTCGGATTGAATCAAAGTAAATAACTCTTCATAGCGAGGCTCTACCACTTCTGCCAATGCTTGCCGTGATAAGTCTCTTGGTGGCCTTTCACCCACGCTGGGAACCTTTATAGTTTCATCTGCGCCAGCTAATTGTGTTAAGGCGCAGGCATACTTAATTTTTATTTCTTCTGCATTTTGGGTTGGTGTACGTAAAGCCATCGCAATATCATTCGTCACCTGATCTCCTGCAATAGGAATCACAGCCGTATGGCGTATAGCTCCACCTGTAAATATCGCTATATCAGTTGTACCACCACCAATATCTACCACACACACGCCTAACTCTTTTTCATCATCTGTTAATACAGCATAACTTGATGCAAGTTGCTCCAAGATAATGTCGTCAACATCCAATCCACACTTCTGTACACACTTCTCAATATTTTGTGCTGCATTGACCGCACACGTCACAAGGTGGACCTTTGCTTCAAGACGAACACCTGACATACCAAGCGGTTCTTTAATACCTTCCTGGCTATCAATAACAAACTCCTGCGGAAGAATATGCAATACCTTTTGATCAGCAGGAATGGCGACAGCTTGCGCTGCATCAATCACCCTATCAATATCAGCCTGTACAACTTCACGATCCCGGACAGCAACAATTCCATGAGAATTCATACTACGAATATGACTGCCTGCAATACCCGCATAAACTGAATGAATCTGACAACCTGCCATCAATTCAGCTTCTTCAATGGCACGCTGAATAGCATTAACTGTTGTTTCAATGTTAACGACTACACCACGCTTTAGCCCTTTTGAAGAATGCGAACCGATTCCAATAATATCGATAAGCCCTTCGCTTGTTTTTTTACCTACAATCGCGACAATTTTTGATGTCCCGATATCTAAGCCTACTGTCAAATTTTGTTCTGCTGAACCAGTCATTCTGGTGATCCCAAGTTACTTTTTTCGATTGTTACTTTTTCAATTACTTCTTCTACAAATCTCTATCTATTACGGCCACTACCTGCGAGCATAATTGGCTCTTTCCATTCCACAGCGACACCATTTGGATATCGGGCATCAATTCTCTTTATATTCGCAAAATCAATTCCAGCACCTTTTGTAAACACAGTCCCCAAGCGATGTATTTTCTCATCAAGAGGTTGAGCACCTAGAGATACTGAAATACCATTATTGAGTAAAACATCCCATACACCTCGCGGCTTTAACTCCAGTTCAACGACACCTAATTTGTATTCCGCTAAAAGCGTTTTCAAGTGAGCCAACACTGACAACATACCTATACGTACACTCGGTTTATCATCATTTGCTCCCAACAAGACGGGTAGACCTAAATTCACATCTACATTTTCAGGCTGAAAAATCTCACCCTCCTTGCTTAGGAAAGCATTGCTATTCCAATAACTCGCTGCAACCTGTTCTTTTATAGTTAATACAATATCACTGGGCCAAACTCTTGTTACAGTGACATGATTTACCCATGGAAGTTCTTCAACTTGCGCCTTAATACTGTCTAAGTCAGCAGTTAAGAAGCTACTGCCAATCAAAGCAGGCAAAGCCTTTTCTACTTGTTTCGGCGTCAGGTTATATAAGTCACCTTTTACACTGATCTGCTTAATTTCATGGTCTACTAATTGTAAAAACCACTGTTTTTGTGATGTTAAAATTAATGTAATTGTTAATAAAACCAAAACAAACAGAACCCGTTTCATGACACCCAACAATGGTGCAAGCTCTGTCACTATTGTCTGGTAATCGCGCTCGCCTCCTATCACTACACTCGCGCCACGCGATGCTGCCTTCAACTTTGCTTCACTGTTCATGCATTGCTCCGTTTAACTTAATTATTCTTATAAGTTATTGTCTCAATGTTTTCTCTAATATAGAGACCACTAATTCTTCAAAGCTAATACCCGCAGCCTCTGCTGCCATCGGCACTAAACTATGGTCAGTCATTCCGGGTATAGTATTGACTTCTAACAACCAAAATCGCCCTTTACTATCCCTCATGACATCCACTCGCCCCCAACCTGTACAACCCAAAGCTGAAAACGCTCTTTCAGCAAGATTTCCAACACTTTTCTCTTCTTCTTCACTCAGGCCACTGGGTAGTAGATATTGTGTATTATCAGATTCATATTTAGCTTCAAAATCATAAAACACATGATCTGTTTTTAACCCAATTATAGGTAAGGGTTTACCATCCAAAATAGCAATGGTGTATTCACTTCCTTCTACCCAGTGCTCTAATAAAACCTGCTCATCCATCTTTAGAGCAGTACTAATTGCTGCTTCGAGTTGAGTTTGATTATTTACTTTAAAAACACCAATTGAGGAGCCTTCTCTAGACGGTTTTACCGCTAAAGGAAAACCAATCAATGACACTAGCTGCGTTACTAACTCTGGCTTAAGCTCTTCAACATAAGCAAACTGAGGCGTTGGCAAATTCATTCCTTGCCACAAATATTTGCTTCGAGTTTTGTCCATCGCCAATGCGGACCCCATTACACCACTGCCGGTATACGGTATTTCCAATGTATCTAATAAACCTTGCAAGGTGCCATCTTCACCACCACGCCCATGCAGTGCTAGAAATACGCGATCAAATTTTTTATCTGAAATTAATGTATTAATGAAAGCTTTAGCATCACCCTGAAAATCTAGTTCAAAAGCATTGATTCCTGCAGCTTGCAACCCTCTTAAAACTTCTTTACCACTTTTTAGAGAAACCTCTCGCTCCGCAGAGTTACCGCCCATAATGACAGCAACTCGACCTAGTTTTGATACGAGTTCTGCAGAGGCCTGAAAGCAAGTCATTATTCGAACCCCAGTTTGTTATTTGCTAAACGGGTAGCAAGATTGCCTATATTTCCAGCGCCTTGAGTTAATAAAAAATCGCCATCTTGCAGTACATTTTTTAATACCGACTCTATATTCTCACCCGACTCAACAAAGATTGGTTCAGAAGCCCCTCGCTGACGAATGCTGCGACAAAGGGCACGACTATCAGCACCTGGAATCGCTTTTTCTCCAGCGGCATAAACGTCCATTAGCAAGAGAACATCAACCTCAGCAAGAATTTTGACAAAATCTTCGTAAAGGTCACTAGTCCGACTATATCGATGAGGTTGAAAGACCATCACCAGTCTTTTTTCTGGCCAGCCTTCATGAATTGCTTGCAAGGTTGCTTCAACTTCACTTGGGTGATGACCATAATCATCAACAAACATCACTTCCCCGTTTGGAATGGCGTAATCGCCATAAACCTGGAATCGTCTACCCACACCTTGAAACTCTAATAAAGCATTCTGAATCGCTTTATCTTCAACGCCTTCGTCGCTTGCTACAGCAACTGCGGCAAGTGCATTCAATACGTTATGATGGCCAGGCATACGCAATGAGATTTCGATGTCGCTCTGCCCACCACTTCGCTTCACTGTAAAGTGATTAATCAAACCTTCTTGTTGTATATCAATCGCGCGATAGTCAGCATCTTCACTCACACCATAAGTTACGACGGCTCTAGATATAGATGGAATCAACTCTCTAATTACCGGATCATCAACACACATAACGGCAGCTCCGTAAAAGGGCAGGTTATGCAGAAAGTCGACGAAAGTCTGTTTCAGCCTTGAAAAGTCTCCGCCATAGGTATGCATGTGATCTGCTTCTATATTAGTAACTACAGATATCATGGGTGTTAGGTGTAAAAATGAAGCATCACTCTCATCGGCTTCTGCGACGAGGTAACGAGAGTTACCCAAACTTGCATTTTTGCCGGCACTATTCAAACGCCCGCCAATCACATAGGTTGGATCTAAACCTGCCTCAGCTAATACTGATGCTATCAGGCTGGTTGTTGTCGTCTTTCCATGAGTACCAGCTATCGCAATACCATGTCGATAACGCATAATTTCTGCAAGCATCTCCGCACGTGGCACCACTGGAATTCTTTGCAGTCTCGCTTGTGCTACTTCTGGGTTCGACTCATCAATAGCTGTCGATACGACCACGACATTCGCACACTCAACATTCTTCTTATCATGAGAAAAATATACAACTGCACCTAATTTCTCTAATCTGTCAGTCGTTGCAGATTTATGCATATCGGAACCAGAGACTTTGTAACCTTGATTAATCAAGACTTCAGCAATACCACACATGCCCGCACCACCGATCCCGACAAAATGAATCAAGTTAATACGACGCATTTCAGGCACCTCACTAATCATGCTTCCAGCATGTTTTAATACAGGCGCATTCTGTTTCTTTCTTGGAACATCAGGCATAACATGCACTCCTACATTCTGTGACAACCCTATCTGTTGCATCTGGTTGTCCAAGTTTGTGGGCTGCCTCTGACAAGATAGAAATTCGCTCACGTTTTGATAATAGTGGTTTTAATATTTCAGCTAGGGTATCCGGCTTTAGATCACTTTGAGGCAGTAACCACGCGGCACCTGATTTAGACATTGATAATGCATTTTTAGTTTGATGGTCATCAACGGCAAACGGATATGGTACGAGTATCGCACCAAGACCGACAGTACAAAGCTCAGAAATCGTTAACGCTCCTGCTCGACAAATAACAAAATCAGCCCACTGGTATGCTTCAGCCATATCACTAATAAATGCAGATATTTTCGCATCTACGCCATGCAAACGATAAGCAGCTTCTGTTTCTTCTACTTTATTCTTACCCGTTTGGTGCCAAATTTCAGGTTGAAGACTATTTTCTATTTTTCCCATTGCAGCAGGTATACCTGTATTTAACCCCATCGCACCAAGACTTCCGCCCAGCACTAATAACTTAATTCGCCTATCGTTAGGAATATCTGTTTGTGGCTGATAATAAATATCAATAATTGACTCACGCAAAGGATTTCCTGTCTGCTTTACTTTAACCTCAGTCGGAAATGCACCAGGAAAAGCTGTCATCACGGTCGTTGCGAATTTTGCTAATATTCGGTTAGTCATTCCTGCAACTGCATTTTGTTCATGTATTAACAGAGGTTTTCTTAATAATCGCGCAGCTAGGCCACCAGGTCCGGAAGCAAACCCTCCCATACCTAAAACGGCATCAGGCTTAATTTTCTGCACCACTTTTAATGCTTGTATAACCGCCCAGGCAACCCGAACAGGTGAAAGTAATTTATTGAATACCCCCTTACCTCGAATGCCTTTCACTGTGATCCCGTAGAATGGAATTCCAGCATTTTTAACAATGTTTTCTTCCATTCCACCAACAGAACCCAGCCAAACAACTTTATCGTTCTTTTCTATTAATTTTATAGCTGTTGCTAAAGCAGGATAAACATGACCACCAGTGCCACCAGCCATAATTAAAAATGTCTTATCACGCATCATGACCTCCTGAATCAGTTTGGTCATCAATATCCAACGCTTTGGTTTCAGCATAAATTCGAGCCAGCACACCAATACACATACAACTGACAATCAAACTACTGCCGCCATAACTTACTAATGGAAGCGTTAATCCTTTTGTCGGTAACAAACCCATATTTACACCAATATTGATAAATGCCTGAACACCAAGCAACAAACCAATACCGTATGCAAAGTAAGCACTAAACAACTGATTCTTCCGCTCTGCAAAATTACCTATTTTGAGCGCCCGATAAACTAGCACTGAAAATAAAATCACCACCATAATAGTGCCTATTAAGCCAAACTCCTCAGCCACAATAGCAAACACAAAATCGGTATGAGCTTCAGGTAAATAGAACTGTTTTTGAATACTATTCCCAAGGCCAACACCAGCCCAGTCTCCACGCCCAAACGCAATCAATGACTGAGTTAATTGATACCCTGTCCCGAATTGATCCGCCCAAGGGTCGGTATAACCTGTTAAACGTTGTAATCTATAGGGCGATGATTGAATCAGACCCCAAGCAGCAGCTAGGCAAGCAAGTATCAAAATAATGAATTGGCCTATTTTTACGCCACTTAAAAAAATCATACCCAAGAAAGCAGCACCAATAACAACCGTTGCACCAAAGTCTGGCTCCTTCAGAAGTAATGCGGCAACAACAATCAGTACTAACATTGGCTTAGCAAAGCCCCACCACGAATTAAGAACCTCTACGCGGCGGCGCACTAGATAACCTGCCAAATATGAAATTAGTAATAGTTTTGTTAATTCTGACGGCTGGATATTCAAGGTTCCCATACCGATCCAACGCGTACTACCATTGACTTCTTTTCCAATAATTAATACTGCGATGAGCATAATGATGGAGGCGCTTAATGCTAGCCAACCCGTTTTCTGCCACCACTGAGAAGGTAACTGGTAAACAATTAGTCCAGCGATAATACCTAGTACCATAAAAGAACCATGGCGTATAACATAGTGAAACGGGTTTCCATTTCTAACGTCTGCCACATCAATAGAAGCTGACGCAATCATGACTAAACCAATGATTAATAAGGATGAAGCAGCGAGTAATAGTGTAGAGTCATACGCTTTATGCTTAGAATGATATGCAGCTAAGCTTGGGTTCACCGCAGTCGTATTAATAGCAGCAGTCATAACGCGACTACCTCTTGTTTAAATACTTCTCCACGTTGAACGTAGCTCTCAAACATATCAAAACTGGCACATGCCGGCGAAAGCAATACCACATCACCTGACTCAGCTCGTTGATTCGCTACATAAATAGCTTCCTTTAAACTTCCTACTTTTTTTGTTTCAATCACAGAACCGACAACTGCTTCTAGCTTATCTGCGTCAACACCAATTAAAACAACCAAACTTCCATATTCTTTTATTGGATCTACCAGTAGAGATAGATCAGCTTCTTTGCTATCTCCGCCTGCAATTAATATGATTTTTCCTGAACAGTCATGACCCAAACTTTTAATCGCTGTTGCTGTAGCGCCTGCATTGGTTCCTTTTGAGTCATTAATATAATCAACACCATCAATCGTTCTTATATACTCACACCGATGCGGCAGACCTTTATAAGCGCGAAGTGATTCAATCATTGCACTCATTGGTAGCTTCACAGCATAGCCAATTGATAAAGCAGCTAAAGCATTACTTAAATTGTGCTGCCCTTTTATTTGTAACTCACTAACGGGTAATAAATCATCAAAGCCATATGATAAAAAGCGCTCGCCATTACGCTCAATAATTGAAAACTTTTTCAAATCAGGGTTCGAAACACCAAAGTGAATCAATTTCATATCAATCGTTGCTAAAGGATGGCTGAGTATTTCATCATCATTAATAACCACATGTTTTGCGCCACGAAATATTCTTTGCTTTGCTTGCAGGTAAGCGAGCTTGTTTGCATATCGATCCATGTGATCTTCGGTCACATTCAGAAGCACTACGCACTCTGCATTAAGCGACTCAATTGTTTCCAATTGAAAACTTGAAAGCTCTAATACATATAGCTGTTTGTCAGCACTCAGAAGTTCTAATGCAGGCGTTCCTAAATTACCTCCAACACCTACATTTAACCCAGCCTTAGCTGCCATATCACCAACAAATGTGGTAACTGTACTTTTACCATTTGAACCGGTTATGGCTACAATTGGCGCTTTCGCGGCTTCTACAAATAAATCTATATCGCCCCTGACACGCACACCAGCATCAACAGCTACTTGAATCTCTTTACTTGCAAGAGCAACTCCCGGGCTTAAAATAATTTCATCAGCACGACATAAAACTGCTTGATCGAACGCCCCTAAAACTACAGGTACCTCAGGGAAATCTTTTCTGAGTTCCATTAAGTTCGGTGGAACCTCACGTGAGTCCATCACCGTAATTTGGCACCCAAACTGACTCAGATAACGGACACAGGATAGCCCGGTCTTTCCTAGACCAACGACGACTACCTGTTTATCTGTGACAATACGTTTCACGTCTACTTGCTACCTTACTTTAAGCGTTGCTAAACCAATGAGGACCAATACAACTGTAATTATCCAAAATCTCACTATAACGCGAGGCTCTGGCCAGCCTTTTAGTTCAAAATGATGGTGAAGTGGCGCCATTCTAAATATACGACGGCCTGTTAATTTAAATGAAGCGACCTGTAAAATGACTGATACAGTCTCCATTACAAAGACACCACCCATAATAAAAAGCACTATTTCTTGGCGAACTATCACCGCAACCACACCTAAACCTGCTCCCAATGCTAATGCACCAACATCCCCCATAAAAACTTGTGCAGGATAAGTATTAAACCAAAGGAAACCTAAGCCAGCCCCTAGAACTGCGCCACAAAAAACAATTAACTCTCCGGCCCCTGGCAAGTAGGGAATATGTAAATATTGTGCAAACACACTATTACCCGATGTGTATGCAAAGATACCTAATGCACCTGCAACCAATACTGTTGGCATAATCGCCAGACCATCTAAACCATCTGTCAAATTCACTGCATTACTGGTGCCGACAATGACAAAATAACTTAGCACAATAAACATTGGTCCCATTTCAATAATGACATCTTTAAAGACAGGGACGATTAAACTTGTCTCTTGAGGCAAGGTCGCACTGAAATATAATGCCAATGATGCGACTAAACCGCATAAAGACTGCCAAAAGTACTTTGATCGTGCGGGCAACCCCTTTGAGTTTTTTTCAACAACTTTACGGTAATCATCAACCCAACCAATCGCACCAAAAGAGAGTGTCACGAATAAGGTAATCCAAACATACCGGTTACTTAAATCACCCCATAAAAGTGTACTGATGCCAATCGCTACAATTATAAGTGCGCCGCCCATTGTTGGCGTACCAGCCTTACTTAGGTGTGACTTAGGCCCGTCATCACGTACAGATTGGCCAATTTGATAATGACTCAATTTACGAATCATATGCGGCCCGACCCATAACGCAATCATCAATGCGGTCAATACCCCTAAAATCCCACGCAATGTAAGGTATTGGAAAACTGATAAGAACCCAACAGATTCCGAAAGTGATGCTACTAACCAATACAACATTTACTGAACCTCCCCTTTCATAAATTCCACTACATCATTCATTGCTGCACTTCTTGACCCTTTCACTAAAATAGTTTCTCCACTCACTAACTCTGCACACAGTTGATCTACTAACATTTTTTTCGTTTCAAAAGATTTAGCTCGCTTTCCAATACTTCGTCTCATCGCTTCTGCATGAGAACCAATTAAATAAAACCTATCAATGCAGGTTGTAGCCGCATACTCCGCCAATTCAAAATGTAACTTTTCCGACATAACACCTAACTCAGCCATTTCACCCAAAACGGCTGTTTTATACCCATCACACAATGCCAAAACATTCAACGCAGCCACCATAGAGTCAGGATTGGCGTTATAACTGTCATCAATCAGTGATAAGTCATCTTTCAATTCAATTAATTCAAGCCTTCCGGGCGTTTTCTGAAGCGAACTTAATCCTTGCGCAGCCACTACTAACGAAATACCTGCAGCCAACGCAGCCGCTACGGCAGCAAGACTATTAGCAACATTATGTATGCCGGGTATTGGTAATCTTATTTTTTGGGTTTGATCTTGAAAATGTAATACATAAAAACTCGAGTTTGCTTTGCACTCTATATTTTCTGCCCAAACCCTGTTCTCTAATTTATTTAATTTCTCGCCTAAAGCACTTATCTGTGGTTTGTTTAAAGAAAAACTAAAAACAACATGATTCTTTAATTGCTCAGACCATTGCTCTGCCGCTGGATCATCTGCATTCAAAACAGCAATGCCCTTATCACCCAAAGCACTATATATTTCGCCTTTTGTTGAGACTATATTTTCATAACTTCCAAATACATCAATATGTGCAATGCCAGCATTTAACAAAATAGCAATATCCGGCTTTACAAACTTCCCAAGATAACCAATATCCCCGACTTTCCTTGCCCCCATCTCAACCACTGCGTACTGGTGTTGTGGCTCTAACTTTAGCAAGGTCAAAGGCACGCCAATTTCATTATTGAAATTACCTGTTGTTGAACAGGTTGGTGCTTGGATATTTAAAATGGCTGCCAACATATTTTTTGTTGTGGTTTTCCCGGAACTCCCCGTCAGACCAAAGACAACCCCTTTAAAAGCTAAACGGTTTATCCCTGCAATAACACCAAGCGCTTGCGTTGTATCTTTAAGTTGTAAATTTGGTTTAGAGCTATTTAACTTCTTCTCTGTAACAATTCCGCAGCAGCCAGCCCGCTCAGCTTGATCAATATAATCATGCCCATCAAAAGCCTCGCCACGAATTGCAACGAACAAATCACCTTTATCGATAGTTCGAGTATCAATTGAGACAGAATCAAATGATGCATCGCCACCAAGCAGTAAGCCTTTTTCAATTCTTGCCAGCTCACTTAGAGAAGTTGAATCAATCACCTCCACTCTCCTCCATACTCTTTTCCGGTATATTCAGATTTTGATTCACCTCACTAATGTCACTAAAAAAAGTTCGCTCGCCTTTTATTTCCTGCCAGGTTTCATGCCCTTTTCCAGCCACAAGCACGACATCACTATCATCAGATTTTCCTAAAGCAACCGAAATTGCCTCAGCTCGACTATGCAGAACAGTTACGTTCTTTAATGATTTAAATCCTGCCAAAATATCATTTACTATTTTCTCAGGGTCTTCATACCTGGGGTTATCATCAGTCACGATGACATCGTCAGCCATTGACTCAGCTATCGCAGCCATTTCAGATCTTTTACCTGTATCTCTATCACCACCACAGCCAAATACAACACGCATTTTCCCTAAACAATGCGGCCTTAATGCTTCTAACGCACTTTTTAAAGCATCAGGTGTATGTGCATAATCAACAACAGCAGTAGCTTGCCCACTTACTTTTACAACCTCCATTCTCCCAACTACTGAGCCTATACGTTTAATAGCACTTAAATTTTGTAATTCATGTCCCTTAGCGACAGCCACACCAATGACCGCTAATAAATTACTTAAGTTGAAACGACCAATTAACTGAGACTCAATTGATATAGCCCCTAAAGGCGTATCTACCTCAGAATGTATTCCTGCATTAAACTCGCATGCTGTAGCCGTAATATCTGATGGGTTTTCAATCCCATACCGGATTAGCATGACGTCTTTTGCTAAAACTGCAGACATCTTTTTTGCATAAACGTCATCATTATTAATAATCGCAAAACTCAAGCCCCCACTTTTAAATAAGTCGCTCTTAGCTTCTGCATAACTGTCCATCGTGCCGTGATAATCCAAATGCTCTCGACTTAAATTGGTAAAAACAGCCCCCTCAAAAGAAACGCCATCAGTCCGGCCTTGACTCAGGCCATGTGACGAAACTTCCATCGCTACAAACTTAACTTGCAGCGCCCTTAATTCTGCTAAATAACGATGAACATCCACTACATTTGGCGTTGTATGCTCAGTACTGAACACATCTTCATCAGGCAAGCCATAACCTAAAGTCCCTATAAATCCAGATTTAATACCACTTAGTGAAAAATATTTTGCTAAGTAGTTTGTAACGGATGTTTTCCCATTAGTTCCTGTTACTCCAACTACGCTTAGATCTTTGCTTGGCGATTGAAAAAAACGGTCAGCAATCCCCCCAACATAAAGTTTTAAATCATCGACAAATAATTCAATCGCATCGCCATCTTCAAACACTCGACCTTTAAATACTTTTCCTTCCGCAACGACAGCGTTAGCACCACGTTCAATTGCTTCAACAATATGATCCGTTGAAGCTGAGTGGCTTCCAGATAGTGCTAAAAACAAATCACCTTTTCGTATCTTTCGGCTATCCATTTGTAAACCGTGAATAACAGTGTTTAATGCTGAAGGAACATGACAAATACCCGCTAGAAGGTGTACCAAGTCAGTGGTATAACTTCGACCTCCCGTTCTGAAGCTGGCTTTAGCATCTATCGTCATATTTAACTCTTGCTTCTTGGTAGCAGAAGATGACTAAATTCTCGCTGAGTTTTGTTCACTTCTGCCCCAGCCAGCCCTTTATCAGGCTTAACACTCAATAAGCGCATCGCACCATTTACAACCCTTGAAAATACGGGTGCAGCAACTTCACCACCGTAGTATTCCGCCCCAGCGGGAGAGTCAATAACAACAACCATCGCAATCTCTGGCTTTTCAATTGGAGCAACACCTGCAAATAGGGCTTTGTATTCACTTAGCTCATACCCTGTTTTGCCTACTCGGTGCACTGTGCCCGTTTTACCACCCACATCATAAAGGGGAACTGCTGCTCGCGTTCCTGTACCGCCTTTTGAGACGACAGCTTTCATCACTTTACGAAGTGAGTTTGAAACATGTTTGGGCAAGATTTGCTCGCCCGCAATAACAGTATCGCGATGAATTAAGCCCAATGAATGTTTTATGCCACCATTCCCCAAAATCATATACGCTTGAGCTAGCTGTAATGCAGTCGCATTCAAACCGTAACCATAAGACATGGTCGCCACCTGAAGAGGCTTCCATTTCGTCGAATTTGGTAAATACCCAATACTTTCACCGGGGAAACCAATGCCTGTTCCCTGACCAAAACCTAAGCGGTAGAACATATCCCAAACTACATCACCGCTTAGATCTAATGCTATTTTACTCGTCCCAACATTACTCGATTTAGCAACAATATTTAAAACACTCAACTCACCGTAATTTCGATGATCCCGTATAGCTTTACGCCCTAAACGTAAAAAACCAGGAGATGTATCTAACACAGTTGATAAACTATATTTATTCGACTCAAGCGCGGCAGAAATAGTCGCCATTTTCATGGTTGACCCAGGTTCAAAGACATCTGTTATCGCCCTGTTCCTTAAATGTGAAACATTGATATTCTGTCGATTATTCGGGTTGTATGAGGGCTGATTAACCATTGCCAGTACATCACCACTATTAATATCCAACACAACAATTGATCCTGCCCGTGCTTTATGGGTACTTACAGCTGCCTTCAACTCTCTATATGCTAAATATTGAATTCTCATATCCAGAGATAAACGAATATCTTTACCTGGCTCTGCGACTTTAACTGGACCAAAGTCTTTTATAACTCGTGCCTTTCTATCTTTTAGTACTCGTTTTTTCCCAACGCTTCCACTTAACCAATCATCATAGGAAAGCTCTACACCTTCCTGGCCTTGCTCATCAATATCTGTAAAACCAACGACATGAGATGCCACTTCTCCTGCAGGGTAGTAGCGCTTGTACTCTCGACGACTATAAACACCATCTAAATTCAGCGCTAACACAGCCTCAACCTCATGAGGAGCCATCTTCCGCTTAAGATAAATAAAACTTTTAGTATTATTTCGCTCTATTTTTCTTTTTAGCCAATCAGAACTAAGGCTCAGTTTTTTAGCTAGCTTTTTTAGGTCGCTAGAAGACAGATTCATCTGCTTAGGGTTTGCATAAACAGTTTCTACTGGAGCGCTAATGGCCAAAGGCTCGCCATACCGGTCCATAATGACACCTCTATGGGCATCCAATAATTCAAACCTTATAGTACGAGCATCACCTTGCTCCGCTAAAAATGCTTGTTCAAAAACATGCAAATCAACAGCACGATAAAATAATACGAACGCACACAACGACAAAAAGCCCAGCAGAAACCAAAACCGCCAAGCTATATATTTAGTATCATTATTTTTTGGGTTGACATCCATCAAAGGAAATCTCAGTAAATTAGCTTAATATTTTCTGCTTCAGGTGCTGCCATATCTAATTGATCAACTGCAATTTGCTCTATTCTATTAGGTGAACTCCAAGCACTTTGCTCTAACAATAATTGAGCCCACTCCAACTGTACTTGATCACTTCGCTCCAACAACACGGCTTGTTCTGAAAACAACTGGCGACTTAGATGAGATGAATAAACAACACCTAACGCTGACAATAGAACCAGTAGCAGTAGCATACCCGTCACAATCACGCCCTTTATCGAAATCTGCGCCATGATGTCGACCAGCGCTTCAGCTAACACTGTTAGCTTGCTATCCATAAAAGATGAGTTACGTGTAGAATTATTTACAGAAAATTCACGTCCATCATGCCTAACAAACATATTTAATAAGTTAATCATTAGCTACTTTCTCCAACACTCTCATAACAGCACTGCGGGAACGCACATTTCGCTCAACTTCTTGATCACTTGGCTTGAATGCTTTACCTAATAATTTAAAATTACGAACAATATCTTTTTCATAAACAGGAATTCCTGGCGGCGGCGTCACACCTTTTGCTTTATCTCTCATAAATCGCTTAACTATTCGATCTTCTAACGAGTGAAAACTGATGACAACCAACCGCCCGCCAACAGACAAACAGTTTGCAGACTTCTCCAAGAATGCTTCCAGATCACCTAACTCATTATTTACCTTGATTCTAATAGCCTGAAACGTACGAGTTGCAGGATGCTTACTCTTTTCCCATGAAGGATTAGCATCTGATACCACCTTGGCTAGCTGTAGAGTTGTGGTAATCGGTTGCTTTACTCCTTCCTCAACAATCGCCCTAGCAATTCGCCCTGGATACTTCTCTTCACCATATTCTTTTAATACTTTTGTCAGCTCTTCAATCGAGACCGAAGCTAACCACTGCGAAGCGCTCACACCTTGCTGAGTATTCATTCTCATATCAAGGGGGCCATCATTCATAAAACTAAACCCACGATCAGCATTATCAAGCTGCGGCGATGACACACCCAAATCAGCTAAAACACCATTTACACCTACAACATTCAGCTCATCTAAGTAGCGGTCAATATCAGCAAACGAGCCATGAGAAATTGTGAAATTGCCACCTTTTTTAAATAAGGCTTCGGCCGTTTCAATTGCTACAACATCTTTATCTATTGCTAACAACCTCCCACGATCGCCCAGCAATTGAAAAATTTTTTGGCTATGTCCGCCTCGCCCAAAAGTTGCATCGACATAAAACCCAGCTTTGTCTGTTACCAGAGATTCAACAGCCTCATTCAACAATACGGTTTCATGCAAACCTAAGGGCTCATCATTCATAATGATAAATTCCGCATTTCTTCAGGAATATCATCGTCTTGATCAGCAGCATCCAACCAATCAAACCAACTATTCTCACTCCACAACTCAAACTTTTTACCCTGACCAACCAACATAAGCTTTTTCTCTAGACTCGCATACTCTCTGAGGGTTGGAGGGACCAAAATCCGGCCATTACCGTCCATTTCTAACGGAGTGGCATAACCAATCAATAAGCGCTGAGCTCGCCGAGCCATTTTATTGAAGCTGGGCAAATTTTCTATTTTGGGTAAAATCTCCTGCCATTGACTTTCAGGGTAAACAAGCAGGCAACGTTCTTCAGTATGAGCAGTTACAACAATGCGACCATCACAAAACGACGCCAGCGATTCCCGAATTTTTGTCGGAATCGCCATACGTCCTTTCGCATCCATATTGATCGCGTGACTACCAAGAAACAAAATAAACCCCAAAACTCACATTTTATTAAAAAAAACCCAAACTTAACCACTTTTCACTACTTTTACCCACTATAGGAATTAGATCTCCACAAATCAAGCAAAATGCAGCTCTAGAAGTATAAAAAACAACTGAAACACAAGAACTTAGAGGGATATTTCAAAATTGAAAGCAAAAAAATGAAGATATTATTTTATAAAATCTGATAGATAGGAGAGAGTGTTGAGACTTTACTTTAAGTGTAATATTTTTTAATTATTAAAATAGTGTGTTTTGACTAAAAAAGGAAGGATAGAGAAAAAATTGAGCTTGCCGGTAAGCCGGGTTTTGTCGTGGACAGTCATTCATCTAGGCCGAACGTCACCGTTCAGCTCAAGCAACCTACCCGAATCCAACGCGAGCAGCGCTATTAGATTCCTATTTGGTCTTGCTCCGAGTGGGGTTTACCATCGCCATGAGCTGTTACCAGTCACGCGGTGCGCTCTTACCGCACCTTTTCACCCTTACCGGCTAGAAACTAAATAGCAACTAGCTTAGGCGGTTCACTTTCTGCTGCACTTTCCGTAGGCTTACGCCCCCCAGGAGTTACCTGGCACTCTGCTCTTTGGAGCCCGGACTTTCCTCCCCACTTATTGAAATAACCAATAAATGCGGCGACTGCCTAGCAAGCTCGGAAGCAACTTTAGTATGGTTGGAAGGGTTTTACAAGAAAATAATAGAAGCACTATTTTTACAAGACCGTAGATCAGCTAAAAACTACTTACGAACCTTGGCAATGGTAACATTACTGATACTATGTAAGTCTGTAATATAACCACTTCCCATGGAAGGCGTGTCATCATCTAGCCTATACGAATCGATAGTTGCAGCATGATCAAGGTGACGTTCAAGAATATATTGAATAGAATCTATTCCACTACTTAAAACTGTCACTGTTTGGTCAACGCGCCCCACCTGATAGAGAGTATTATCATCACTATTAAGATCAGTGTCATAAATAATATTTTCGAACTCGTCTGGCTGAATAACAAAATCCGCAACATCTTCAAAAGTAGAAGCCGGAAGCTCATCAACATACCCCACTTCAATTTCTGACCCCTGCTTATCACTTAGGTCATTAGCCCAACCTTCTACCTCTTTCGTCAAAGCAAAATCAAGCTCAGACGAGACCTCATCCACCTCGTAGCCACCGACAACTTCATCTTCTTCTTCAAACGGCAGCTCATCATAATCGTCATCTACCCTTAAACCAGCAGCAGTAGAACCGATAACATTTATAATCTCTTCAGCCGAGTTAGCAGAAATAGCAGAAACATCCCCCATGGCGCCTTCAGAAAGCAACTCAAATCCATGAGCTGAACTAGACAATATCACTGATAACACAAAGCCAGAAATAGCAATAATGCGCCGCTGAAATAACTTTTCCATAATAGTTGTTCCGTAAATCCTTATTAGAAATTGGTGATATTTTGCACTATTAAGCCTTAAACATCAAATTACACATCACACTTTAAAAATAGAAATAACAAAAAACATACCCCAAAACTCAAATTCTTTAGTTTTTTAGTTCTAACGCCAAGTTATAGATTTCTTTCTTCCCTCCCCCCAAAAAATCTGCGACAACCGCGCTCGCTTTTTTAGGCGGCAACTCCACCAATAACCGCTTCAACAACCTCTTCTTTTCTTCATCCGAAACACTTAGTTCTACTGACTCAGCGCCATGCAATACCAAAACAAATTCACCTTTCTGCTGATTCAAGTCAGCACGAACCCATTCCAGAATTACAGGTAGACGATCCCGACGAACCGTTTCAAAACGCTTCGTCAACTCCCTTGCCAGCGCTATAACCCGGTCCCCAAAAACTTCATTCATCAACTCAAGCGTATCTAAAATTCGATGCGGCGATTCATAAAAAATGACCGCCTTCTTTTCTTTCTCGTATGTAAGCAATACATCAGTTTTCGCTTTTCTTTTCGCGGGTAAAAAACCTTCAAAAATAAATCGCCCACAAGGGACTCCACAAACACTAAGTGCCGATGTAACAGCTGAAGGCCCTGGTATTGGCACAACTCTGACCCCAAGCTCATTAGCCAAGCTAACCAACACATGACCGGGGTCTGAAATCAATGGGGTTCCAGCATCTGAAACTAAAGCAAGGGAACCACCCTCTTGAACCTTTTTAAGCATGGATGCTGCACGCTCAGACTCATTATGTTCATGAAGCGATGCCATTTGGGTCGAAATGCCATGATGATCTAGCAATTTTCTGGTATGC
Source organism: uncultured Oleiphilus sp. (assembly GCA_913020495.1). Classification (GTDB taxonomy): domain Bacteria; phylum Pseudomonadota; class Gammaproteobacteria; order Pseudomonadales; family Oleiphilaceae; genus PZPK01. The sequence continues at coordinate 6,903 of CAJWBJ010000038.1, read as the reverse complement.
CGTGTATCTTCCGCTGCAATAACATCAACACTAGCTAAAATATCAAGCGCTCGTAGCGTAATATCTGATAAATTACCAATTGGCGTCGCTACAATATAAATCGCGCTTTCCAAGATACATAACCTCACTATAGAATGACTAAATTATTACTCGATAAGATATATAATATTTTACTCAAGTATACTAAAAGAAATTCACGCCTTAGCTTACTAAAAAAGTAATTTGGCGAATCGAAACACATTAAAACACAGAAATACAAATGAAAGCTTTTATACTCATACCAACATTAATTTTTTCTATTCTTGTTACAGGATGCAGCACCCCAGTACCCAAACAAATCAGTAACGCCCCCTTCCAAATATTGCCAGACAATCTCAGCCCGGAAACACTCATATCTCAAGCAATCGCTGCTCAAGATGAACAACAAAAATCTGACCTTTACTTACAAGCATCCCTCCTTTACTGGGAGAACAACCTCACCGCTCAAACAAACGCAGCCTTACTAACTGTAAATCCTGGAAACTTGAGCCACGAAAATTTGCAGCAATACCTACTTCTCACCCTAAAACTAGGCCTTCTTGAAGAAAGCGTTCCAAAACTTGATAAAGTGCTCCCCCTACTTTCCAATAAAGCATTCCATCAATTCAGCATAGAACAACAAACAGAGCTTACAGAGTTACTTTTTAAAGCCTATAGGTTTACAGGAAAACCTATTCAAGCAGCAATTATTCTAATAGAAAATTCAGGGCTATTTTCAAATGATGAGTATTTGAACAACCATGAAACCATATGGTCAGAACTGAGAAAAGCCGATTTAGCATTATTATCCCAATATCAGTATTTTGGCGAAAGTATTGATGTCAAAGGCTGGCTTACACTTGCCCAGTCAATCAAACAAAACCAAATTAACCTTGAAGCGCAATATATCGCGCTAACCACATGGAATGAGTCCTGGCCTAATCACCCCGCCGCGATCAACCCTCCTCATGAGCTAGATATTTTGATTCAGCTGCCATCGACCCAACCAACAAAAATCACCCTGGCACTCCCTTTAAGTGGCCCTATTTCCGGAGCAGGGAAAGCAATACGAGACGGATTCATGGCAAGCTATTTTAACACGCCCTCCAAACTAGGTCGCGACATCGAGATTCAGTTTTTTGACACACATTTAAACAACATTGAAAACTTATACAACCAAACAGAAGCTGAAAGCGCTTTAATTATTGGCCCCTTAGATAAAAACTCTCTAAACAAGCTCACCAAACTAGAGCATTTGAACACAAAAACACTTGCTTTAAACTACCTTGATAACGCGGAACAAGAAATTGCAAACCTCTTTCAATTTGGGCTAGCGCCAGAGACAGAAACCAAACAAATTGCTCAACGATTAAGCAAAAAAGGCCTAGAAAAGATCGGTATCATCGCTCCAGAAAGCAATTGGGGATTCCGGTTACACGATGCATTTTTTAATGACCTCAACCATGAAAATGGTACACTTATCGAGAGTACCTTTTATAGCGACCAAGCATCCTTGTCTGAAACCGTTGCAAAGTTACTTGCTACACAGACAAGCAAAGAAAGAGCAAAAAAAGTACGCACGATCATCAACACCAGATTTGAATTTCAGCCAAGACGCCGAAAAGACATTGATGCGATAGTTATGATTGCTCGACCCAAAACAGCCAAACAAATCAACCCTCTTTTTGCATACCATTATGCAGACTCAATCCCGATTTTTTCAACCTCACAAGTCCACTCCGAAAAAAATAATAACGACTTAGAAGGCATTGAATTCATCGAAATGCCTTGGATGCTAAGCTCTACAATCGACATTAAAAACCAAATACATAACAACATCCCCGAATCTTCACAAAAACACAAACGATTCTATGCTTTAGGAGTTGACGCATTCAAACTTGCACCTCGACTAACCATCCTTAAAGAAGTCAGTGACAGCCAGATAGATGGGCAAACTGGCACCCTTTCAATGAACAGTACCGGACAAATATCTAGAAATATGGAATGGGCCAGATTCAGAAAAGGTAAAACAATCTCACTACAGGACTAGTTAAATATGCTTAGCAAAGGACTTGCTTATGAAAACATGGCTTTGAAATACTTACAAAACCAAAAACTAACGTTAATTGAAAAGAATTTCCGTACCAGGCTTGGGGAGATTGATTTAATCATGAAAGATGGTGAAACACTCACATTTATAGAGGTTCGATACAGAAAAAGCACCACACATGGATCTGCAAGTGAAAGTGTTAACCTAATGAAACAGGAAAAATTAATTAAGAGCGCAAAAATATTTCTCACACAAAAGAACTGGTGGCACCTTAATTCACGCTTTGATGTCATCGCTATTTCACCCGCAACTCTAAAGCCATCTCAACATGAAATAAACTGGCACAAAGCTGCATTTACATGCTAAAAAACAAACCATGAATGAACTTTCTCCAATTTCAAATTATTTGTGTGACGCTATTGATAGCGCAGCATCAAACATTGAGCAAATAGCACCAGCGATAAATGATGCCTGCAATTTAATAGGTCAAAGCCTACTTAGTGACAAAAAACTAATTATTTGTGGCAACGGCTATTCAGCCCCCATTGCAGGACTGCTAACAACATGCTTAATGCATCAACAAGAGTTTGAGCGCCCCAGTTTACCAGCGATCAATATATCTATTGATTCCACAACGATCTCAGCCATTGCAACTGACGGCAACTACCACCATGTTTACTCAAAACAAATTAGAGCAATGGGAAATGAAGGCGACACACTAGTCGCTTTATCGACAGATGGAAATTGCAGCAACATAGTTCAAGCGATCCAAACTGCCCATGAAAAAGGGGTTCATGTTATTACTATGATTGGGTTTGAAAACGGTAAAATTTCAGCAGTCAAGCAGGAGGGTGATATTGAAATACTACTACATAGCAATTCAGTTGCACGAGCAATGGAGTCACAACTATTAGCCGTTAACGCCCTTTGTCATCAAATAGAAAACCAATTATTTGGCAGTGCAGATTAAAGATTATAAAAAGGCTGATCATAAAATCTAGCCTTTTTATATTCAGTTATTTTACAATTTTTAGTGACGGCTTGTGAGCCAAGTGAGATTGCCCCTCTCCAGAACGCTGAGCACCATCCGGATTAGGTGGCTCTGGCGCACCTGGTTCAGCACCAAACACCATACCCTGACCATTTTCTTTTGCGTAAATAGCCATAATAGCAACGATAGGGACATAGACTTCCATAGGAACACCGCCAAACCGAGCTTTAAACCCAACAGCCTCCCCATCAATAAAAAGATCTGTTACAGCACTTGGGCTCATATTAAGAATAATTTGCCCATTTGTAACATAATCCTCAGGAACACTAACCCCCTGAAGCCCTGCATCGACAACAACATAAGGAGTCATATCGTTATCAAGAATCCAGTCATTTAGCGCACGAACAAGATATGGTCTACTTGGCGTCATGCCAGCCCCTCACCCTACTAAGTTAAAATTAGTGTCTCATTTCCAATTCTACTTCTGACAAACTTGCCTTAAAAGACTCTCGCTCAAAAACCCGTTCCATATAACTTAAAACTGGCTTAGCTTGCGCTACATTTAAGTCAATGCCAAGTACAGGCAATCTCCATAATAAAGCAGAAACACAACAGTCAACAATCGTAAACTCATCATCCATAAAAAATGGTTTTTCAGCAAATATTGGCGCTGTGGCAATTAAACTTTCTTTCAACTCTTTACGATAGCCTTCTGCCTGCTTTGACTCAGGATCTTCTAATATCGCATCAGCCAAACGACTCCAGTCTTTCTGAATTCGATACATCATCAAACGGCTTTGAGCTCGAGCAACTGGATATACTGGCAACAAAGGAGGGTGCGGAAAACGCTCATCCAGATATTCCATCATTATATCCGACTCATATAAAACTAAATCTCTATCTACCAAGGTAGGTAAATCATTATAAGGGTTGTGATCGGATAGCTCTGCCGGTTTATTAGCCGGGTCGACATCAACAATATCAACCGCGACACCTTTTTCAGCCAGAACAATTCTAACCCTGTGACTGTAATGACTCTTACCATCAGAATAAAACGTCATTGACGAACGTTTGGCCACAACTCCCATACACTTACCTCACCCTAAATCAACAAAACACAAGCTAGTACAAATAACTTTAAACCTACTAACCCTAAAATTTTGCGGAATTATACACGAATTAAAAAACCTGCGTATAAATTATGCAAGTTAAAACAAAAAAAGGCCGTTAACATATTATAGTTAACAGCCTTTTTAACACTGAAACAAACTTTTAATGAATATCTCGCCAGTATTCTTTATTTAAGAAATAAGCAAAAATAAACAAGAACAACAAAAATATTAAAACAGAACGACCAATCTCTTCACTTTCCACCCTTGAAGGCTCACCCACATAAGTCAGAAAATTAACCAAGTCATAAATGGCTTCATCATATTCAGCCGGAGACAAAGAGCCTTCAGTCAGATAATCAGAACAACCACTACTTTTAATAATATTTCCACTTAATGGGTCAACGACTGGCTCGACCCCTAGGCTCGGCGCTTCAGCGCAAACACCTTGCAAGCCAGCCAGAACATGAGGCATCCCCACATCCTTAAAGATAACATTGTTAACCCCGTAAGGACGCTTAGCATCCGCGTAAAATCCACGCAAGTAATTGTATAACCAATCAGGACCTCGAAGACGAGCACTTAATGTTAAATCAGGAGGTGAACTACCAAACCAAGCCTTCGCTTGATCTGTAGACATTGAATTTGTCATCAACTGACCAATCTTTGCTCCGCCAGAAAGAATATTTTCCTCCATTATATTATGAGGAATTCCCAGATCATCCGCAGTCCGCTCATAACGCGCGTACTTCAATGAATGACAAGCAAAACAATAATTCGAAAACAAGGCAAAACCTTTTTGCAAAGACTCCTTATCCCTAATATCCATATCAATATGATCCATCGGGTGAGCACTACCAGCACCCTGCACCCCTAAAGAGAACACTGAAAGGAAAATCACTATCAATAAATTTTTCATTATCCTGTCACCCTCTTTGGTACCGGCTTAGTCTTTTCAATTTTTGAATACCAAGGCATCAAAATAAAGAAGCCGAAATAGACCGCAGTTAGAATCCTTGCCAACAATGTCCGTTCCGGCGTTGCAACAACAACCCCCAAGTAACCTAATATAACAAAGGAAACAATCAAAAGTAGCAAAGCAATTTTACTAAACATACCTTTGTAGCGAATTGATTTGACGGGACTTCTATCAAGCCAAGGAAGAACAAAAAGAATCGCTATTGCCCCACCCATCACAACAACACCCAAGAAGGCATCAGGAATAGCCCTAAGCATTGCGTAAAATGGCGTAAAGTACCAAACAGGCGCAATATGATCAGGCGTCTTTAATGGGTTAGCCGGCTCAAAATTAGGTTTCTCAAGAAAATACCCACCCATCTCTGGAAAGAAGAACACAACCCCGCAAAAAACAAATAAGAATACGACGATTCCAACAATATCATGCACACTGTAATAAGGATGGAAAGGGATGCCATCTAAAGGAATACCATTTTCATCTTTATTTTGCTTAATCTCGATACCGTCCGGATTATTTGAACCTACAGTATGTAGAGCTAGAATATGCAGAACTACAAGAGCCAAAATAACAATTGGTAATGCCACAACATGTAATGCGAAGAAGCGGTTCAGAGTAACTCCCGAAATCAAATAATCACCACGAATCCACAATGACAAATCATCACCAATGTATGGAATAGCCCCAAATAAATTTACAATAACCTGAGCCCCCCAATAAGACATCTGTCCCCACGGAAGCAAATACCCCATAAAACCTTCTGCCATCAGTACTAGATAGATCGTCATACCGAAGATCCAAATTAGCTCCCTAGGCTTCTGATACGACCCATACATAATCCCTCGAAACATATGCAGGTAGATAACCAAAAAGAATGCTGAAGCACCTGTTGAATGCAAATAGCGCAACAACCACCCATACTCAACATCACGCATAATATATTCGACTGAAGCAAATGCGCCCTCAGAAGTAGGGTTATAACTCATCGTCAACCATATACCGGTCAACAACTGATTAACCAACACCAACATAGATAAGACACCAAAAATATACCAAACATTAAAGTTCTTTGGTGCGTAATATTTACTCATATGGTTTTCGAACGCATCGACTATTGGCAGGCGATCATCAACCCATTTAATTAGCTTTTGCATTAAGCATTCTCCTCATCGACACCAATAATAACTGTCGAATCATCTATGTACTTGTGTGGAGGAACCTCTAGGTTTTTCGGTGCAGGAACGCCTTTGAAAACACGACCAGCCAAATCAAACCGTGAACCATGACAGGGACAATAAAAACCACCAACCCAATTAGCATCAAACTCTTGAGGTTTTACCTCGGGTACAAACTGGGGAGAACAACCCAAGTGCGTACAAATACCCACAAGAATGGCATACTCACTACGAGAAGAACGGTAAACACCCTTAACATACTCAGGCTGCTGCGGGGCGGCCGAATCAGGGTCACGCAATTCATCAGTTAAAGTTGCAATATTATCTAACATCTCTTTAGTTCGGCGAATAACCCAAACAGGTTTCCCCCTCCATGCAACCGTCATTCGCTGTCCCGGCTCCAGCTTACCAATACTTGCTTTGACTGGCGCACCAGCTGCTTTAGCCTTTGCACTTGGATTCCAAGACGCAACAAATGGTACAGCCGCACCAATTGCTCCCACACCTCCAACTACTGAGGTGGCACCGATTAAAAATCGACGTCGGCTAGTGTTAACCCCGTCATCACTCATACAGGCCTCTCC
>CAJWBJ010000037.1 GCA_913020495.1 uncultured Oleiphilus sp. | reverse complement strand
GGTGACTCTGTCTCTGTCGGCGACACGTTATTGACTCTATAACCTAAGGTTTACGATTCATGGAGAATATACTTAATCTCTGGACCGGTAGTGGTCTATATAATCTTACAGTAGGGCAGGCCGCGATGATTGTCGTTTGTTTGTTTCTATTGTTCTTGGCTATCAAGAAAGGCTTTGAGCCTTTACTTCTGATACCTATTGGCTTTGGTGGTATTTTAGCGAATATACCTGAAGCAGGGTTAGCATTGTCTGCTGTAGAAAATGCTATTCATTTTCAAAAGCCGGAAGTAATTGCTGCGTTGGCTTCTGCTATGGAAGTGCCGTATCAGGTTGGGCAACAAATTACTCAAGAAACTTTGTATGCGCTTAAAGATGCTTATAAGCATTCTGATAGTGCTACGTTGGCAGCGGTGAATAACATTGCGTCTGATAGCGGCTACTCTAATGGTATGCTTGCTAACTTTTACAATGTTGTTATTGCAAGTGGTGTTGGCCCATTATTAATATTTATGGGTGTTGGTGCAATGACGGACTTCGGTCCTATGCTTGCTAACCCAAAAACTATTTTGCTTGGTGCTGCTGCGCAGTTTGGTATTTTTAGTACGGTTTTAGGTGCTGCTTTTCTAACCAGTTTTGGTATAGATGGTATGGCATTTACAATTGAAGAAGCTGCGACAATTGGTATTATTGGTGGTGCTGATGGACCAACCTCTATCTTTGTATCAAGTGTACTTGCTCCACACCTATTAGGTGCGATAGCGGTTGCAGCTTATTCTTATATGGCTTTAGTGCCTGTAATTCAACCGCCTATTATGAATGCCTTGACGACTGAAGCAGAACGTAAAATCACGATGGTGCAATTAAGAACGGTTGGGCAGCTTGAAAAAATACTATTCCCGATTGCTGTTTTGGTTTTGGTGGCTTTATGTTTACCTGATGCTGCACCTCTTTTAGGGATGTTTTGCTTTGGTAACCTTATGAAAGAGTCTGGTGTCGTTGAGCGACTTTCTGATACTGCTCAGAATGCACTAATTAACATCGTAACCATCTTTTTAGGTTTGTCTGTTGGTTCTAAGCTTAGTGCTGAGAAATTTTTAGATTTGCAAACATTAGGTATTCTTGTTTTAGGTATGGCTGCGTTTGCTATAGGTACTGCGACAGGTGTTTTAATGGCTAAATTCATGAACCTGTTTAGCAAGCATAAGATTAATCCGCTGATTGGTTCGGCTGGAGTATCTGCTGTACCGATGGCTGCTCGTGTGTCAAATAAAGTTGGTTTGGATGCGAACCCTCATAACTTTTTATTGATGCACGCAATGGGTCCTAACGTTGCTGGTGTAATTGGTTCAGCTGTTGCTGCTGGGGTGATGATTAAGTTCTTGGGTGGTTAACCCGTTTTGGGAACTCTATAATCCAAAAAAACCCAGCAATCGCTGGGTTTTTTTTATTTACTGCTGAGCTATTATTGTAGGTGTATTCATCAAGAGTCATTAATATGAAAAAGAAAAAGTTTGGTTTTGCCGAAAAAATATTTTGGTCTGTACTTAACGGTGTAGAGCAATACGCTTTTTCGGAGAATTTTATTATTTCTAATTTGAGTGATTATGATGAAATCTACTCTGATAGGATTATGTCAGTACGTCATTATCATGCATTAGATGAAACAGAGATAGAAATTTCAGGGGAGAAGATAAGGGTAGAAAATAGAAAACACAAGGTTCCTCTATTATTGGTACCACCCTTGGCCGCAACTTCGATGATTTTCGACTTGATGCCGCATCGAAGTATTGTTCGATACTTTTTAGCGCTGGGATACGATGTTTATTTGGTCGACTGGGGTGATGTAACCGCTGATCACACAGATTTATCACTCGAGACGTATGTATTGGAGTGGATGCCTCAGGTTGTTAGTAGTGTTAAAGAAGATAGTGGTAGTGAAGAGGTTTCAGTTTTTTCATACTGTATGGGCGGGTTAATTGCCTTAATGTACTTAGCTACATCTGGTGATCAGTCTGTTCGAAACCTTATAACTGTCGCTAGCCCTGTTGATATGCATCAAAGCGGTGTAGCAGGGAAGGTATTATCAGCAATTTATCGTCCAGCCCAAACAATTTCCAGTATTCTGAATGTTTCACTTTTGGATTTGCCTGCCCGTTATTTTCATGTACCTGGTTGGACTTCGTCATTAATGTTTAAGCTTACAAATCCAATGGGCTTGGTGATTAACTCTTTTGATAAGTTTCTTAATCTCTGGGATCGAGAGTACCTCAAAGAAAGCTTAACAATGAGCAAGTGGTTTGATGATATGGCCGACTACCCAGGTGAGACGATTAAAGATATGGCTGTACATATGATGCTAAATAATAAAATTGCTAGCGGGAATATGAAAATTGGTAGTTCAAAGGCTGAATTTAAAGCAATTCAATGCGCTATTCTTGCTTTTTCTGGAGATTCTGACAATTTAGTGAGTGTTAGTGCTGCAAGGAAAGTATTGGATATAGTTTCATCTGAAGATAAAGAGTTTTGTGTGGTACCTGGTGGACATGCGGGTGTTTTTGCGGGTAGTCGTGCGCCTGAGAATACGTGGAGAATAAGTAGTGATTGGCTTGAAAGCCGTTCTGCATAATCAGGTTTTAATATTGTTGGAAGCTTAGGAAAAAATAATGGCAGTTAAGATGGTGTACTCTCTAAATTATTGGCTTAAAAATACTGAAGGCGTTGTGGTTGATACTTCTGAGGGTGGGGTGCCTATGGTATTTATGCAGGGCTGTAAAAAGACAATACAAGGAATTCAGGATGCAGTAAAGGGGCGCTTGGCTGGTGATAAGATAGAAGCAATTATCCCACCTCAACTTGCTTACGGGGTTCCAGATACGGACTTGGTGACAGTTGTCCCTCGCAGTGTTTTTGACGGTGTAGAGCAAGTAGTAGTGGGTATGAAATTTCAGACAAACACCGGTGGTGAAGCAAAAGTTGTTCAAGTGACTGCCGTTAACGGTGATGATATAACGATAGATGCAAACCATCCCTTGGCTGGTTTGACCTTAAGCTTTGATTTGGAAATTATTAAAGTGCGTGAAGCAACTGAAGAAGAGATGCTATCTGAGTCCGTAATAACGACATAAATAAGCAAAAAACGCGAAATGACTAAAATTCATTCATTATTTTCATGTTTTTTTTGAAACAGCATATATACTAAATGTTACACGTAGTAATTTTTGAAGGTTAAGTCCTTAATTTTAAAAGACCTAACCTCTTTAAATCCACATATTAAGATAAGAAAATACCGATGGAAGTTGAAGAGCATAGTGAAGCATGGCGAATATTAATCGTCGAAGATGATGAGCGTTTGGCTGATCTTACAAAAGAATATCTAGAGAGTAATGGGCTTGTTGTTTCCGTCGAAGGAAATGGCACTCATGCTGTTGAAAGGATTTTGACTGAGAAACCTGACCTTGTAGTATTGGATCTGATGTTACCTGGTGAAGATGGTTTGTCTATTTGTCGAAAAGTTAGACCTACTTATAATGGTCCAATACTGATGTTGACAGCAAGAACTGATGATCTCGATCAGGTGCTTGGTTTAGAGATGGGCGCGGATGATTATATGTCTAAACCTGTTAGGCCAAGAGTATTGCTTGCCAGAATTAGGGCATTATTGCGTCGCATTAAAGAAATGTCGGGCAATGTGGTAGAAAGTGATGCTAGTGGTTCAGATTCAAAAGGCTCCACCCGTCTGGTCTTTAACAACCTGACTGTTGATAGCTCAATGCGAGAGGCTTGGTTGAATGATGAAAGCATCGACTTAACGAGTGCAGAGTTTGATTTGCTTTGGCTACTTTCGAGTAATGCTGGAACAGTTCTTAGTCGTGAGGAGATATTTACTGCCTTAAGGGGTATTGAGTATGATGGGCAAGATCGCTCAATTGATGTACGTGTTTCTCGAATTCGGCCTAAAATAGGTGATGACCCTGTGCACCCTAGACGGATTAAAACAGTTCGTAGTAAGGGTTACTTGTTTGTAAAAGAAGCTTAACAGGTACTTTTAGGGTAAAGGTTTGGTTATCTATTTTGAGTAAATTATTGGTTAAAATTCTAGTTGGCCTAGTAACAGTGATCTCTGTACTAGGCCTTTTTGCTATTGCAGTCATTCAGTTATCAAACCAAGTGCGGTTTGAGCATTATTGGACGGAATTTGTTTCTCCTCCATTGTCTTTCTTGGCTAAATACGACACAAACATTGTTGTAGACAAGAAAGTTGGTGTCTCTCAAGTATCAAAAAAAGAATTAATGTTATCTAACCTCAATATGACAAGGTTAACTGCTCAACAGGTAGTTATTGATATTAATGATGATGAATTACTCGCGTGGACTTTAAGTAGTTCTGACGAGTTGCTTCAATTCAAATCCAGTTTAAATGACACTAAAATTTATAGACTGTATTTGGAGCTTATAGTTGAGGTGTTAAATGCTTCAACTGAGGTGCCATTAAATATTCGTATTAAGAATATCGCTGGTCAGCTTAATGTTGGTATAGATAGGGTTTTAGATGAGTCTGAACATCAGAATTTAAAAGTTGAAAATACTCATGTTGTTAGATCCAAAGGGGCTGTTTCAGGTGCTTTTCGTTTAGAAAATAATCAAGTGTTTAAAGTAATATTTCCAACTGCTTATTCTTCTTTTTCCTGGCCAATTTTTCTTTTTTTGCTGGTATTTATGCTTGGTTTGTTTGCATTGGTAAGTTATCAGTTGATTCAGAGTTTGGAGCGCCGTCTTAGAAATATAGAAACAGCTGCAAGTAGAATTTCGCGAGGTGAGCTTGATGCGCGCGTAAGTAAAGCAGGTGATGAAGATTCAATTAGTCGGCTGGGAACAGCTTTCAATAGTATGGCAGACCACATTCAAAGGTTGATGTTGGTTCAAAAAGAAATGATTCATGCTGTATCGCATGAACTTAGAACGCCTGTTGCCAGAATTAGATTTGGGGTTCAGATGATTGAGGATTGTCCCGGACAGGAAGAGCTTGCCAAGCAGGTTCGTGGAATTGATGGGGATATTCAAGAGCTTGATGAGCTAATTGATGAGATATTAACGTATGCCCGTTTAGAACAGGGCGGACCGATATTGGCATTTCAAGAGGCAGATGTTAGCGCTATTGTCGAGCAAGTAGTTTCTGAGCAGGGGAGTGTTAAGCCTGAAATGAGTATTTTTTCTGAATATAAGAAAGGCTCCGATGTTTGGAAAATATCCGAAGTGGAAGCAAGATATATTCATCGCTCTATTCAAAATTTAGTTGGTAATGCAACGCGTTATGCAAACTCTAAAGTGTGCGTTGTCTGTTCTTTTGATTCTGAAACTTGTCGAATTGATGTGGAGGACGACGGTCCAGGGATCCCTGAATCTGATTGGGAGTCCGTTTTCACTCCTTTTGCGCGATTAGATGACAGTCGAACTCGAAGTTCTGGTGGTTATGGTCTCGGTTTATCCATTGTTAGGCGTATATTGTACTGGCATGGCGGTCAGGCGTTTTTGGGTCGTAGTCATATGGGCGGAGCAAAATTTAGTCTTGTATGGCCGCGAAAACAAGCAAAACACTAATGTTGTATTTTGCTTGAAAAAGACTAAACAGCTATTTTTTCAAAGGTGTTAAGTTCTTCATTTTTCAGGTTTGAGTTTAATTTTTCTTGCACATAGTTTTCAACTAATTTGCTTTCGTGCTCTGTTAAAAATAAACCTAATTTAGTTCTCCTCCATAAGATGTCTTCGGCAGTGCAAGCCCATTCGTTTTCTATCAGGTAATCAACTTCTGTTTGGTATAAATCAGACCCAAAATTTATACCTAGAGCTTCAGGGAAAGTTTTATTTTCAAGGAAATCCAGGCAAGATAGTCCATAGCTTTTGCTGTAGCGTTGTAATTGTTTAGTGTCTAGCCACGGGTGCTTGTTACTAATTAGTGATTGGATCTCTTCTATTGTTTGTCCGAATTTATTTGCGCCGGGTAGGGGGCTATCTGCTGTCCATTCCTTCATATCGCCAGGCAAAAAAGGCTTGAGTTTTAATAGGACTGACTCAGATAGCTTTCGGTATGTTGTTATTTTTCCGCCATAAATTGAAATTAGGGCGTTCACAGGGCTCTGGCTTTGTAATTCGAGTGTATAGTCTCGTGTGATTGCAGAAGGGTCTGACGACTCATCGTCACATAAAGGGCGAACACCAGAGTAACTTGAAGCAATGTCAGGTTTTGATATAGCCGTTTTGAAATGGCGGTTGTATACATTCAGAAGATAATCTACTTCCCATTCATCAATGGAAACTGATTCCGGTTTGCCTATAAATTCTTTATCAGTCGTTCCAATAATTGAAAAATCATTTAAGTAAGGCAGGACAAATACAACACGTTTATCTTCATTCTGGAGTATGTAGGCGCCTTCATGGTTGCGTGCTCGAGGTACAATTATATGGCTGCCTTTGATTAATCTGATTTTTCGGGCTGGTTTTATATCTGTCGAGGCGGACTCTAAAAACTGGTTCAGCCATGGGCCCGATGCGTTAACTATGTTTCGAGCAGTAATTTCATATTCTTTAGAGGTTATTTTATTATAGAGAATAACGGACCATAACTTGTTCTCTTTAGAGTATTTTATAGATTTACATTCTGTCTGTGTTTTTATTTGCGCGCCTTTGTTTCGGGCTTCGATTGCATTGGTAACAACAAGCCTAGCATCATCTACCCAGCAGTCATGATATTCAAAACCTTTGGTAATATTTTCTTTAAAGGGGGAGTAGCTGTCTAGTTTTACTTTTCTGGCTTTTGGTAATGTGTTCCGCTTTGTTAGGTGGTCATATAGAAATAAACCGCAGCGTATCATCCAGGCGGGACGCAAATGGGGACGGTGAGGCATAATGAACTTAAGCGGTGATACTAGATGTGGTGCTTTGTTTAAAAGTACCTCTCTTTCAGCAAGTGCTTCTTTGACTAAGCGAAATTCATAGTGTTCCAAGTAGCGCAACCCGCCATGGATGAGTTTACTGCTAGAAGAGGAGGTTCCAGACCCAAGGTCATTCTGTTCACAGAGAAACACCTTAAGATTTCTTCCGGCAGCATCAGCCGCAATTCCTGTCCCATTGATACCACCGCCAATGATCGCTAGATCAAAAGCTTGCTTACTTGCATTCATAATAATCGTCCGAGGTCACATAACGAAAATATTATGTCATAAAATGTACATTAATGTTGAAAAATGTACATTTTTATTTAAAATCCAGCTTTAGGTTTACTTATGGACAAATACTATAGAACTAATGTTAGCAAATAGTCAGCTCTATGTTGTTCTCATCTAGAATTGATTGGATTGAATTTGACGGGGTTGTGCTTGTAAATACGTGGTGGACTTGCGATATATTACCTAGTCTCGTCATGGCATCTCTGCCAAATTTAGAGTGGTCAGCTGCTAGAAATATATTGCGTGAGTTATTGATAATGGCTTTTGATACACGGACTTCCTGATAGTCGAAGTCGAGGAGGTCGCCAGAATCATCAATGCCACTAATTCCTATGATTGCGTAGTCAACTTTAAATTGGCTTACAAAATCTATGGTGGCTTCACCCATAACTCCGCCGTCTCTGTTTCTGACTACGCCGCCGGCAATGATGATTTTGAAATCATCTTTAGTGCTAAGAATACTTGCAACATGCAGGTTATTGGTGATGATGGTGAGGTCGTGATGGTTTAATAGTGCTTGGGCAATAGCTTCTGTAGTTGTACCAATGTTAATAAATAAAGACGAGTTATCTGGAATTGTTTTGGCAACTTCTTTTGCAATATTTTGTTTTTCTTTTAAGAAACTAACTTTTCTATTTGAATAGGAAGTGTTTAAAGTAGATGAATTTAGGCCTGCGCCTCCATGGAATCGCTGAATTTTATTGTCATTATCCAGTTCTTTGAGGTCGCGTCGAATTGTTTGCTGTGTGACATCAAATTTATTGGCCAATTCTTCAATCGTTGCAAAGCCGGAATTGGTGACAATTTCAATAATTCGAGTATGGCGTTCTGTTTGTTTCATAGTAAATAACTTACAGTTGTTATCAGAGTAAAGGATGATAGCATTTGTGCTTAAAATTGTATTGTTTAGACTTCTTATAGTGCGAATTCAGGCAGTACTTATGATGCATGTGCTTATTTTTATACCCGCAAAAATATTATTTTTTTTAGAATAACTACTAATCTTATAAAGATGATCAAATTAAATAAATTAAGGCAAATGTTATGACTCAATATATTCTCTCTATAGACCAAGGAACAACGAGTTCGCGTGCCTTGTTGTTTGATGCTAAAGGAGAGCATGCTGCAACATCTCAGTGTGAGTTTCAGCAATATTTCCCTGATGATGGTTGGGTTGAGCATGATCCTGAAGAAATTTGGTCAACGACGCTTAGTGTGTGTAAAGAAGTGATTTCACAGGTTCCGGGAAGTCTTAAGGATATCGTAGGTATCGGTATTACGAATCAAAGAGAAACGACAATTGTCTGGGATAGAAGTACAGGTGTACCTATTTATCGGGCTATTGTTTGGCAGGATCGTCGTACCGCAAAATTTTGTCAGGAGCTTAAGAATAAAGGGGCTGAAGAAGTTATTTCAGATAAGACCGGCTTATTGGTCGACCCTTATTTCTCGGGAAGTAAAATTCGTTGGATTCTTGAAAATGTTCAAGGGGCAAGAGCTAAGGCAGAGCGTGGTGAGTTAGCCTTTGGAACGGTTGATTGCTTTTTGTTATGGCGGTTAACCGGTGGGGCATCTCATGCAACAGATGCAACCAATGCATCAAGAACTTCTTTGTTTAACATTCATACTCAAGAATGGGATGATGAGCTTCTCGAATTATTCGAAATTCCACGATCAATGCTTCCTGAGGTGAAGGATTGTAGTGCTGAATTTGGTGTAACTGAAAAACAGTTGTTCGGTGAAGCGCTACCAGTGCTGGGTATGATTGGTGACCAGCAGGCAGCGTTGGTTGGGCAAGCTTGTTTTACGCCAGGCATGGTAAAAAGCACCTATGGTACGGGGTGTTTTATGATTGTAAATACTGGGGACCAACCACTGGTATCTAAAAATAGATTGCTAACTACAGTTGCATATCGTTTAAATGGTAAAGCCTGTTACGCCTTGGAAGGTAGTATATTTGTTGCTGGCGCGGCGGTTCAGTGGTTGCGCGATGGCGTTAAGCTGATAAAGCATGCGAGTGAAACGGCCGATCTAGCAAAGCAGGTCGGTTATAACAATACTGTTTACTTGGTTCCCGCATTTACAGGCTTGGGCGCACCCTATTGGGATCCTGATGCTCGAGGTGCTTTGTTCGGTTTAACGAGGGATACAGGTATAGCAGAGATCGTGACGGCGGGTTTGCAGTCAGTGTGTTATCAGACTCGTGATCTACTCGTTGCAATGGAAAAGGATGGTGCTTCGGTCAATGCCTTGCGAATTGATGGGGGAATGGTCGTAAATGATTGGGTCGTACAATTTTTGTCAGATATTTTGAATGTACGCGTTGATCGTCCAAGGGTTGTTGAAACAACGGCTTTGGGCGCTGCTTACATGGTAGGATTGCAGGCGGGGATGTATTCAAGTACTGAAGAAATTTCAGAGTTATGGCAATTAGAGCGCCGGTTTATGCCTGAAATTTGCCAAAAGGATGTTGAGTCTTTGTATAGCGGTTGGCTTAATGCTGTCAGGCGTGTAATTTCTGACTAAATATAGTTTTTTTGTGGGTGTTTAATTTGTAGGGTAAGCAATTAGATGCTCGGCATCTACAGAAAAATTTACTAGATCTCCAATATTAAAATCTTGGTGACTTGGAAAAAGTGCTTCGATCTTTTTCCCTGATGGGAGTTGGAGTAAGTATTGAGTTGAAGTGCCTGCAAATGTTTTACTGGTAACGGTACCGACCAAGCTTGAATGAGCATTGTAAACAATATCATCTGGCCGCAGCAGTATTTCGACAGGGCTATTCTGAGGCCAGTTGTACGCTCTATTGCCTTGTATTGAGCCTAGCTCACTTGAAAAAGTATCGGGCGTCAATATGTTTCCGCTAATGAAAGACCCTCTGCCGATAAAGCAAGCCACAAATCTATTTACAGGTTCATGGTATAGCTCATAAGGCTTGCCCCACTGTTGAATGGTTCCGCTGTCAATGACGCCTATGTTGTCGCACATGGCAAAAGCTTCTTTTTGATCATGTGTAACAAGGATTGCGCTGATGTTTAGCTCTTTCAATATAGCCCTGATGTCGATGCTTAATCTTGTTCTTAATTCAGCATCGAGGTTTGAGAAGGGCTCATCAAGTAATATTAATGAAGGCTTTGGTGCTAAAGCTCTTGCGAGTGCTACTCGTTGTTGTTGTCCGCCTGATAGTTCGTGTGGATACCGGTTTTCATAGCCATTTAGGTCGACTAGCTCAATTAATTCAGATATTTGATTTTGATTGTTCTGTTTTTTTTTGTTATTTAGTCCAAAGGCAATGTTCTCTGAAATAGTGAGATGAGGGAACAAGGCATAATCTTGAAAGACCATACCTATATGTCTTTTTTCGGGGGCTAATATGCTCTTTGTGGATGAGATTATGTGGTTGTTCAATGAAATGGAGCCATTTACAAGTGGCTCAAACCCGGCAATAGCCCTTAATATCGTACTTTTACCGCAACCGCTTGGGCCTAATAAGCAACCTATGTCACCCTGAGAAAGTGAGAGGGACAAGTCTTTTATGATGACGTTTTTCTCGTAATTACACTGTATTTTATCAAGCGTTAATAGGCCGGGCATTGATGTTCTATCTCTTGTTTTAATTCATTCTTCAGGTTTTTATGAGTGAGGTGGTAGCTCTTGCAGTGGATATGTACTATGCATTGCAAAGTAAAAACTCGAGCAATGCCTTTTGAGAGTGAAGTCTGTTTTCTGCTTCATCCCAAACTACTGAAGACGGGTGTTCTAGCATGTCTTCGCTAATTTCCTCGCCACGGTGTGCTGGCAGGCAGTGCATAAACAACGAATCTGAGTTGGTGTAGGACATCAGTTCTGGGTTAACTTGGTAGTCTTTAAAATCATTTATGCGCTTATTTTGTTCTTCTTCCTGTCCCATTGAAGCCCAGACATCTGTGACGACTAGGTCGGCATTTTTTACAGCTTTTGTAGGGTTTCTAATAATGTGTGCATGTTTGGCATTAGCGTTAAGGAGTGCTTCTGATGGGTCGTAGCCAAGAGGGGATGAAATAACCAGTTCAAAATTTAGTAGTTTAGCTGCGTTAATGAAAGAGTTGCACATATTGTTGCCGTCGCCAATCCAGACTACTTTTTTTCCTGAGATGGAGCCTCTGTGCTCTTGGTAAGTCTGCATATCTGCTAACAATTGGCAGGGGTGAAAGTCATCGGTTAAGGCATTAATAACTGGAACGGCTGAGTGTTCTGCAAAGAGTGCTAATTTGCTGTGCTCAAAAGTTCTGATTGTAATAGCGTCAACCATGCGAGAAAGTACTTTTGCACTATCCTCAATGGGTTCGCCTCTACCTAATTGAGTGTCTCTGGGGGAGAGGAAGAGTGATGAACCTCCAAATTGAGCCATGCCAGATTCAAATGAAACACGGGTTCGTGTAGAAGACTTTTCGAATATGAGAGCTAAAACCCTATTTTTAAGAGGTTCATAAATATTTCCCCGTTTATGTTCACTCTTTAATATGATTGCCCGCTTGATAACTTGAGTTAGTTCGTGACTGGAAAGGTCGGTAAGAGTCAAGAAATGTCTTAGTGCCATGGTATTCTCTAATGTAAAGATCGTGCATAAATAAGGTGCATATAAATCGAGCTGGTTAAGGTTTTTTATTCAGCTCTGGGTTTGCCGCGATCATCTGCAGCATATAAGCGGATTATTTGAGTTACTGCATCAATCAAAAAATCACACTCTTCATCAGTCATGTTAAGTGGAGGGAGTAACCTGATGACATTGTCAGAAGTTACATTAAGTAACAATCCTTTTGCTTTAGCTAGTGGCACAAGTTCTGTGCAGGCTTCTTTCAGCTCAATGCCAATCATTAAGCCTGATCCACGAATGTCGTAAACATAGCTGGCACTCAGAAGTTCATCTTTCAGTGCTGATACAATTCTAGCGCCTAAGATACTAGCGCGTTCGCAAAGATTATTTGATTGAATTTGTTCAATAGTTGCTAGTGCTGCCGCGCAGCCCAAGGGGTTACCGCCAAATGTCGACCCATGAGAGCCAGGTGTTAATGTATTGCTAGCCACGCCTTTTGCCAGACAGGCTCCAATAGGGTAGCCATTTCCTAAACCTTTTGCGAGCGTGACAACGTCAGGAATTATTCCTAGCTGTTGATAAGCAAAATAACTGCCTGTTCGGCCATTGCCTGTCTGTACTTCGTCTAGAATAAGAAGCCAGCCATGTTGGTCGCAAATTTCTCTTAGCGATTTTAGGTAGTGTTCTTCAGCAATTGTTAAGCCGCCTTCGCCTTGAATTGGTTCAAGCATGATGGCAACAATTTCAGGGTTTGATTCAGAAATTCTCTTGATAGCATCTAAATCATTAAAGGGTGCTCTGGCAAAGCCATTTAAAAGAGGTTCAAAGCCAGCGTGAACTTTACGGTTCCCTGTTGCTGTAAGGGTGGCCATCGTGCGACCATGAAATGAATGCTCCATTACAATAATTGTTGGAGTTTGAATGCCTTTATCGTGGCCAAATTTTCTAGCTATTTTAATTGCTGCTTCATTTGCTTCGGCGCCAGAATTTGAGAAAAATACATTATCCATGTCAGATAAAGAGCATAGCTTTTGAGCAAGCTTAGATTGTAGTGGTGTATGGTATAAATTTGAACAATGAACTAACCTGCCAGCTTGGTCTTTAAGCGCTTTGGTTATTGCCGGATGTGAATGACCCAAACCACAAACAGCAATGCCGCAGAAGGTGTCGAAATATTTATTCCCGTCGGTGTCGTAAAGCCAGACGCCGTCTCCGCTCTCAAATGCAACAGGTAAACGGCCATAGGTATTCATTAGTGGTTGGTCAATGCTCATTTTCATCTCTTAAAAACGCAAAAAGGCAGCTATAGTGCTACCTGTTAAGTAGCTAATGTTAGCTTGAAATTATGTGATTATCAAATAGATTATGTGTTCGTGGGTGTTATGAAAATCCAAGGTATTATCAAAAAATAGTTGACTGATATGGTTGGTTATTAAAAAAGCGAGTAAACTAGAGTTTTTAGCAAATGAACTATGAGGTGTTGTGTATATGTCAATAATGGATACGATCAAAGAGCAAGTTGAAGGTAATGATATTCTTCTTTATATGAAAGGGTCGCCCCAGCAGCCTCAGTGTGGCTTTTCTGCTAAAACGTCTCAGGCTTTAATGGCGTGTGAGGAGCGTTTTGCCTATATTAATATTCTGGATAATCCTGAGCTAAGAGAAAATTTGAAAGTGTATTCAAATTGGCCAACATTTCCGCAGCTTTATATTAAAGGTGAGTTGGTTGGTGGGTGTGACATTATTTCTGAGTTGTATGAGTCGGGTGAGTTAAAGAAGATGGTTTCAGCGGCAGTAGTATCTGAAGATTAAAATAATTGAATTGACTGTTGAATAGTTGAACTATTGATAAGTCCTACTTATTGGTTTGAGATGTTTTCTTAAGCTGATGGGTAGGATTTTTTTTGACTAGATTTTGGTTGGTGTAGGTGATGTATTCTGGGTAGAAAATTTGGCTCCCCGAGCTGGGCTCGAACCAGCGACAAACGGATTAACAGTCCGTTGCTCTACCAACTGAGCTATCGGGGAATGGTAGAATTGGTCAGATGACCAAGGCCGCGTATATTAATCAGCTGCGCGGCAGTGGTCAAGTGTTAACTTGCTTATATTAATACTTTTTTTAAGCGAGCGATGGCTTCTTGTAGAATTTCCATGCTAGTTGCAAAACTTAAGCGCATACAGCCAGGTGCGCCAAAAGCAGAGCCTGGAACCAAAGCCACACCAGCTTCAGTTAATAAGAGTTCTGCCATTGCAATATCATCATCAGTATTAGGGTTTGCATCAATAGCGGCTTGAAAATTTGGGAATGCGTAAAATGTACCATCGCTTTCAATGCATTCAACGCCAGGCAGTTCGTTTAAAGCGGCTACAAGGTAGTCATGGCGCTTCTTAAACTCGGCCACCATTTTTGTAACGCAATCCTGAGGGCCGCTTAGTGCAGCTGTTGCAGCCGCTTGGGAAATTGAAGCTGGGTTGGAGGTACTTTGGGATTGTATTTTTTTCATTGCACCAATTATTTTTGCAGGGCCAGCTGCATAACCAATACGCCAGCCTGTCATTGAATAGGCTTTAGATACGCCATTTAAAACAAATGTACGGTCGTAGAGGTCAGGGCAGACGTTAAGAATGTTTGTGAAAGGCTCGTCTGTCCATAGAATGTGTTCATACATGTCATCTGTTGCGATCATGACGTGTGGGTTTTGCCGTAAAACTTCACCTAATGAGGCAAGTTCGGCTTGAGAGTATGATACGCCAGTTGGGTTTGACGGACTATTAAGTACTACTAAGCGGGTTTTTGGCGTAATTGCTTCTGTTAACTGTTGAGCATTAATTTTGAAACGGTTTGATTGGTCTGTTTCAACAATAACAGGAATACCTTCAGATATTTTCACCATGTCAGGGTATGAAACCCAATAAGGTGCTGGAATAATGACTTCATCTTCAGGGTTCAGCAAGGCTAAAGATAAATTAAAAAAGCTTTGTTTTCCCCCAGAAGAGACAAGAATCTGGTTTGGTTCATATTTAAGTCCGTTATCTTGTTGAAACTTTTTGATAATGGCTTGCTTAAGTTCTGGTGTACCATCAACAGCGGTATATTTTGTTTTGCCAGCGTTAATGGCTTCAATTGCAGCTTGTTTGATGTGTGCTGGTGTATCGAAGTCCGGTTCTCCAGCACCTAGACCTATAATGTCTTTTCCAGAAGCTCTTAATTCATTGGCTTTATTTGTAACGGCCAAAGTTGGCGAAGGTTTTATTAGTTGTACTCGTTTGGAGAGTTGTGCGTCCAAGTCTATTTCCTCAATCAGGGGTGAATTAGTCACCTCAGATGGCGTTTAGGGAGGTTATTTTCGTCGCTTAATTTGCTACTGTAGCGGACGGTTAAATAAGCCTTCTAGTGAGTTTGTATAACTATTTCTCTAGATAATATATAGATGTTTAATCAAACTTGTGAATTTTATCACTTTTAATCAATATTCGGAATAATGATGTCAAAGGAATTTAAGGTTAAATCTCGATTTGAACCAGCAGGTGATCAACCAAATGCAATAGCGCAATTGGTGGGGGGCATAAATGATGGGTTATTACATCAAACATTGTTGGGTGTAACAGGGTCTGGTAAAACATTCACCATTGCAAAAGTAATCGAGGCTGTACAGCGTCCAACTATAGTGATGGCGCACAACAAAACCTTAGCTGCACAGCTTTATGGTGAGTTCAAAGAGTTTTTTCCAAATAACGCTGTTGAGTATTTTGTATCGTATTACGATTATTACCAGCCTGAAGCCTATGTTCCTTCTTCTAATACTTTTATAGAAAAAGATGCATCTGTTAATGAGCATATTGAGCAGATGAGGTTATCGGCGACAAAAGCTTTAATGGAGCGTCCCGATGCAATAATTGTTGCGACAGTTTCTGCTATTTACGGCTTGGGGGATCCTGAATCATATTTAAAAATGATGCTTCATCTGGATAGGGGTGATCAGGTTGGTCAGCGTTTCATACTAAAGCGCTTGTCTGAAATTCAATATACCCGGAATGATGTAGAGCTTCATCGTGCAACTTATAGAGTACGTGGTGATGTGATTGATGTATTTCCTGCTGAGTCCGAGCGAGAAGCGATTCGAATTGAGTTATTTGATGATGAGGTCGAAAACTTAAGTTTTTTTGATCCGTTAACGGGCGAGGTGATTCGCCGGGTACCTAGAATAACAATTTACCCTAAGTCTCATTATGTTACCCCCAGGCAAAAAGTGCTTGATGCTGTGGATGGCATTAAGGAGGAGTTAAAGGACCGTTTAAGCTATTTGCGTGACCACGATAAGTTAGTTGAGGCTCAGCGGCTAGAAGAGCGTACTCGCTATGATACAGAAATGATGACAGAGCTTGGTTACTGTAATGGTATTGAGAATTATTCTAGGTATTTATCTGGAAGAGACATTGGTGCAGCGCCTCCTACATTATTTGATTACTTCCCTGAAAATGCCTTAATGGTTATTGATGAATCTCATGTCTCTGTTCCTCAGATAGGCGCGATGTTCAAAGGTGACCGTTCCAGAAAGGAGACTTTGGTTGAATATGGATTTCGATTACCTTCAGCGTTGGATAATCGTCCTATGCGCTTTGAGGAGTGGGAGCGAATTTCGCCTCAGTCTATTTTTGTATCAGCAACACCTGCTCAGTACGAAGCAGATCATGCTGAACAAATTGTAGAGCAAGTTGTCAGGCCTACTGGTTTACTTGATCCAGAGATTGAAGTTCGACCGGCTTCTACGCAAGTTGATGATCTTTTGTCAGAAATTCACCAAAGCGTTGCAAAAGATGAGCGGGTCCTAGTGACGACTTTAACAAAAAGAATGTCTGAAGATTTGACTGATTTTTTAATGGAGCATGGTGTGCGTGTGAGATACCTGCATTCAGATATTCCTACAGTAGAGCGTGTTGAAATTATACGGGACCTTCGTCGGGGTGAGTTTGATGTTTTAATTGGAATCAACTTACTAAGAGAGGGATTAGACATGCCTGAAGTTGCATTAGTCTCTATTCTGGATGCAGATAAGGAAGGCTTTCTGCGTTCAGAAAGATCTTTGATTCAAACGATTGGTCGAGCTGCACGAAATATAAATGGCCGGGCAATTTTATACGCAGATCGAATTACCGGATCAATGAAGAAAGCAATAGATGAAACAAAGCGTCGACGCGCCACTCAAATGGCTCATAACGAAGAGCACGGTATTCAACCTAAAGGGCTAACGAAAGGTGTGGTTGATATTATGGAGGGTGCTGTTTTGATGCCAAATAAACGTAGTCAAAAAATGAGTAAGGTCGCAGAGCAAGCTTCTGAGTATGATGTTGCTATGTCGGCTAGGACGCCAAAAGAGCTGAGTTCAGAAATGAAGCGTTTGGAGGATGAAATGTATCAGGCAGCAAAAGATCTTCAGTTTGAAAAAGCAGCAAGCCTTCGTGATCAAATTTCTGAGATTAAACAGCGTTTAATTTATTGATTTGAATGAAAAACAAACCCTTTTTGTCAATATATTGACTTTTTTATTCACATCTTAAATCTTCGTTGAAAAGTCAATATATAAAATGACAAGTTTTTAAGATTATTTGTTGTATTGCTTAACTTGTTGAAATATAAGGATAAATTGACTGGTTAAAAAGTAACCAATTTGTCTGTATGCGAGTTGTTTAAAGGGGTTTCGGGGTCTGTTAAAAGGTTTTCAACAAAGTTATCCACAGATTTGGTGGATAAATGTATAAGTTGAAATAAAAGCTATAGCCTTTATAAAAGTCAACGCTATTTAAGGTAAAAAAGAAATTTTTCTTTATTGATATTTTCTTACTTTTACTTTATCTGACAGTTTATAATGCTCGTGATTTTTATATGACTACATACATTTATTACTATTTATTTTATTTCTAATTTATTACTACGGAAGTTCTATGCCATATTCGCTTTTACGCTCGCTCTTGTTTCAGTTATCACCAGAAGTCTCTCACGAGCTTTCTTTAGAGTGGATGAGTGCTGCAAATAGGTTGAAGTTGTTAAAACCATTTATTCCTTCTTTTGAGCCTTCTCCTGTAGAAGTGATGGGGATTAAATTTCCGAACCCTGTGGGTTTAGCAGCGGGATTAGATAAGAATGCTGATCATATCGACGCGCTAGGAGCGTTAGGGTTTGGTTTTCTAGAGGTAGGCACGGTAACACCAAGACCACAACCTGGAAATCCTAAACCTCGGTTATTTCGTTTAAAAGATAAGCAGGCGATCATTAATCGTATGGGGTTTAATAATAAAGGAGTAAGCCACTTAGTAGAACAGGTTAAAAAATCACAATTTTCGGGGCCTATTGGTATTAATATCGGAAAGAATTTTGATACTCCGGTAGAGGATGCAATGTCAGATTACGTCAAAGGATTGAGGTCTGTTTATGAGCATGCTTCTTATATTGCTGTAAATGTATCATCACCGAACACTCCTGGTTTGCGCAGTTTGCAATTTGGAGATGCTTTAAACGAACTACTTGATGCAATTAAAGAGGAGCAGTTGTTATTGAGTAAACAATATGGCCGATATGTACCTGTTGCTATAAAAATCGCTCCAGACATGGATGAAAATGAGGTTGCGCAAGTTGCAAAATCATTAAAAGCAAGAGAGTTGGATGGTGTTATAGCGGGTAATACGACCTTAGGTAGAGATCAGGTCAAAGGTGCTCTTCATTCTAATGAGTCTGGGGGGCTGAGTGGAGCACCCTTAACCGAGAAATCAACGCATCTTATTCGTCTTCTAAAATCTGAGCTTTCTGATAGTCTACCTATTATAGGGGTTGGAGGAATAATGACGGGGGATATGGCTTTAGATAAGATCAGAGCTGGTGCAAGTCTGGTGCAGCTTTACACGGGGTTTATATATCAAGGCCCTAAGCTAATTAGAGACTCGGTTGAAGCGATTCGCTTTGCTAAATAAATATCAATTAAAAAAGGCCCGTTAGAAGAGCGGGCCTTTTATATGAAAATTATAACTTTGAAGTTTAAATATAAATGAATGTAATTTAAGTCGTTATACCTGGGAGCTTATGTATGCCGGAAACGCCGACAAGGCCATCCCAATTGTCACCTCGTCCTTCTCGCCAACCAGAAAGCCAGTTTTGTTGTGCTGACTGTGCTAATGATGGGCATAATGATTTAGATTTGCCAGAAACACCTGCTAGATAACCTTTCTTGAAAGCTCGTTGATCAATATCACGTTTTTGTCTTTTCATTCTTATAGAACCTCATGAACATTTATTTCTAATGTTTTAGTTGTTTGAACGTTGGCTGAGTTAGGTTTGAAGTTGTATTCATCAAATAACATAATAAAAATCAGCCAAACAAAAGGTGCGTGAATCTCCTATTGATAGTTTGTAGATGGATTTTATTTTTTAATTTCTTTCTATTTTACGGTTGGATTTTTCCAAGCCGCACATTCAGTTAAGCGAAAGACTGGATAAATGTATATGATTATATTTGTCTATAAGGATTACTTCTTATAGATCTTTGCTATATAAAAGGCTAATGCCTTGTTTTAATGGGGATAACGTGATCGAATGCCGCTGAAATATTCCTTCTTTTTTCTGTATAAGTTTGGTAACCGATGAAACAAACAGACATCTATTCAATTTTTGTCACTTGCCCTAAAGGCTTGCATTACGTCTTAGAGCGAGAACTTGAAAGCTTGGGCGCCGCAATTATAAAAGCAACACCTGCTGGTGTGGATGTTGAGGCTGATAAAATTAGTTTATACCGGATTCTTCTGTGGTCCAGAGTTTCCAATCGCGTCATTATTCAATTAACCAAAGGTAAAGTGAGTTCTGCAGAGGATGTTTACGACATTGCTGCATCTGTTGACTGGCAGTCACACTTTTCTGAAGAGAAAACATTCTCGGTTGATTTTATAGGTACCAACGAGGTAATTAATAATTCAATATTTGGTGCGCTTAAAGTAAAAGACGCAATTGTTGACCAGTTCAGAGAAAATACGGGGGTTCGTCCTTCAGTAAGTAAAACAGAGCCTGATATGAGAGTGTCGGCTCGGCTCCAAAAAGGTCGTCTATCTATAGGTTTGGATCTATCAGGCGAGAGTCTTCATAAGCGGGGTTATCGAACAGCGACAGGTCGTGCTCCATTAAAAGAAAATTTAGCGGCAGGTTTATTGGCTTTAGCAGGGTGGCCAGACCAATATGCTGAAGATGCTGGTTTTATAGACCCTATGTGTGGATCCGGCACTTTGCTAATTGAAGCTGCGATGTTTGCGTGTAATAAAGCGCCAGGCTTGGATCGTCAAGTGTGGGGTTTTGATGCTTGGTGTCATCATGACTTAGAAACTTGGCTGACTATAAAAGATGCAGCAGCGGAAGCTTTCTCAAGTGGTAAATTATCATTCAGGGGGCGAATTATTGGTTTTGATCAAGATAGTAGTGTGGTTAGTCGTGCATGGGATAATATTAAACAGGCTGGATTTGATGACTTGATTCATGTTGAAAAACGGGAGTTGTCTGAGCTTACTCTATTCGACAAAATTCAACCTGGATTATTGCTCAGTAATCCTCCTTATGGTGAGCGTTTGGGTGAGGTTAAAGAGCTGGAAAGCTTGTATGCATTATTTGGGCAACAATTTGAAAATCATTTAATAGGTTGGCGAGCGGGGATATTTACCGGAAATGTTGACTTAGGGCGTAAAGTAGCCTGGAGAAGTTATAAACAGTACAAATTATACAATGGAGCTATTGATAGTCAGTTGTTGCTGTTTCAGCTCAATCAGGAAAATAGATTTAAAGAAGCTTGGCAAGCGCCATCTCAGAAAATTCATGATCCTGGTTATTGGAAGGTGACGAATTCTGAGCGGGCTGAAATGTTTAAAAACAGGCTTGCTAAAAATTTAAGAACAGTCGGGAAGTGGGCAAAAAAACAACAGATTAGTTGTTATCGTCTTTATGATGCTGATATGCCTGAGTTTGCCATTGCGGTTGATGTTTATCTTGATGACTCGATGGAGAAATGGCTTCATGTACAAGAATATGCTGCACCAAAATCAATTGATGAAATGACTAGTATGGAGCGTTTACGTGAAGCTTTAGCTGTTTTGCCTGAAAGTCTATCTGTTCCACCTGAAAATATTGTATTAAAACGTCGAGCAATTCAAAAAGGGGTTGCCCAGTATGAAAAAAATGATTCACTAGGTAGTTATTTAAAAATTCAAGAAAATGAAGTTCGCTTGTTGGTCAACTTGACAGATTATCTTGATACGGGTTTGTTTTTAGATCACAGGGCTATTCGTCGATGGGTAGGGGAGAATTTAAAGGGAAAGCGCTTCTTGAACTTATTTTGTTACACAGCAACAGTGACAGCAAATGCCGCAATGGGAGGGGCTACAGAGTCCTTAAGTCTTGATATGTCGCGTACTTACCTTAACTGGGCAAAAGATAATTTCTCTGCGAATGGGCTAGACCTTTCCAAGCACAAGCTAAGTCAGCAGGATTGTGTTGAATGGTTGGCTAAAAGTCCTGTAGATAAGCTGTATGATGTTATTTTTCTTGATCCTCCAAGTTTCTCAAACTCCAAAAGAATGGAAGGCGTGTTAGATATTCAGCGGGATCATGCTTCTTTAATTGATGGTGCTATGAAGCATTTGGAAGAGGATGGTCAATTGATTTTTTCCAACAATTTGCGAAAATTTAAAATAGATGAGGCCGAATTAAGTGGTCGATACGCGATTGAAAATATAAGTGCAAAAACCATAGATAAAGATTTTGAGAGAAATCAGAAGATACATCAGTGCTGGCTAATTAAGCATAAGTGAGCTATGTGAAGGTGGGGTTTCCCACCTCTTTATAAGGCTGAAAGTGTTGTTATTAGAATTCGTAACGCAAGTAACTGCCAGCTTGATAAACCTTGATATTGGTGTCGGTATCTCTTATTAAGCGACCATACTCAAATGCTAGATACCATTGATCTACGAGGTGGAAGTCTAGGCCAAGCATCCAGCTGGTGCTAAAACTGGTACCGAATAAATCTTTTTCCATTAATGTGCTGCTGGCTTTAGCATTAACCGTCTCACTGCCAGATAAACCGTCATCGGCTGTAACGAACTTTATCTCTCTTCGGGTGACATCTGAATCATAGTGAGACACGCCAAAAAGAGCGTAGGCTGACATGTAGTCTGTAACAGGGTATGTTGGGCCGATATACCAGTTGAACCAATAGTTAATGTTGATATCCATGGCTTTTTCGAGGGTGTCGTCTCTTATTCCCATTCCGTAACGCAGCTCAGTTTTAAAATTTTCAGTGATGTATGTACCGATTGTAAATGAGGTACCATAGGTTTGGGCGGTGAGAGGGAAAAAACTATGGACAAAAGCATCATTGCTACTTTTTTCAAGAATGAGTTCTACGGAGCGAAACTCATTTAGAGTAAAGCCAAATGAAACATAATCTCGATCTATTGATGAATTCGAGAGCGGGTTAGTGGTTTGCTCTTTGGCCTCTGTCAATAAAGGTAAGTTAATAAGAGTTACCATTAACATAACTCTAAATAAAAAATTACAACGCATCATCCTGTCGATTACCTTCATTTTCATGGGGTTCCTGTAAGCTAAGCGCGATGTTGCCATTTGTAAGTAAAAGTTGCGCAGATCGATGTCACAAATCATTGAATTGCTTAAAGGTTTTTATTTTTACCGTTTTAATATTTAAGGCTTATAGTTTTCAAGGCGCTCAGATAAATGGAGAAGTGCTTGGATGTTTTCCTCTGCTAAATCCAAATTGAATTGATATTCATTGGCAATTTGGCTTCGTATGGCCAGCATTTCTTCAAGCTGAGACTTAGGATGTAATTGAGTAAGGGTGGCAATTTCAAATCCAAAGCTGTCATTGTAGGTTTCAAACAATAGCTCAAGCAGCTGTTCATCCTCATCTAAGCCATCGATGAAAACTGTTTGGCCATCAAGGTCTTCATTCATTTCTCGAATAATGTCTGGGCCTGAAACACCGTGATCCATCAAGTGTTGGATATCTACATCAGGGCTTGAGTTATCCCAAGGCTCCCAATCTGTATCAGGGCAGATGATAACGGATTTAATTGTGCCATCAGGAAGTGACCATGCAATTGAGGTTGGAAATGCATTGTCATCGGCATTGCTGGCATCAATATCAAGAAATAGAGGATGTGTCATTGATAGGTTCATTCTTAGTTAAAAGCGCGATTTTGTACTGCCTGTGTCTAGCTGTCAAAACTTATGTTTAAAAAAATGTAAATTTGTGAGTGAAATGAGCAAGACGCTGACTTACGTACTACACTAACCTTAATATTTTAATTATATACAGACAAACAAACTTATGAGTGAATTGCAGCGCCAAATCCAATTAGCTAAATATTATCGTAAACTAAAATTCTTAGTGGTGGATGATTTTGAAAACTTTCGGCTTTCTGTTCGACAAATGATTCGTGCTTTTGGTGTGGAACACATTGAAGTTGCAAGTAGTGGAGAGGATGCGGTCGCACGATGTGAACATGAGCATTTCGATATAATTTTATGCGATTATAATTTGGGTGCCGGAAAAAATGGGCAGCAAGTTCTGGAAGAGCTCAGGCATAATAAATTGTTGAAGCAAACGGGGGTTTTTGTATTGATAACTGCCGAGACATCAAAAGATATGGTGATGGGAGCGTTAGAGTATTTGCCGGATGGTTATATTACTAAACCAATGACAAAAGCGGTCTTGCAAAAACGTTTAGATATCATGATTGAGCAAAGAGAGGCCTTAAAGCCAATTAATGATGCGGTAGATAAGGAGCTTTATGATAAAGCGATTGAACTAACCAATGCAGAAATTAAGTCTGATTCGAAGTATGCGATATGGTGTTATCGAAAATTGGCAAGCCTTTATTACCAAAAGGGAGAGTTTGAATTAGCACGTAAAATCTATGAGAACGTCTTAACTAAGCGAGATATAGGGTGGGCTCAACTTGGGTTGGGGAAAGTCAAAATTGCTTTGGGTGACTATCAGGGAGCAATTGATGGTTTAACGAGTCTCCTAGACCAAAACGGTAACTTGATAGAAGCTTATGATTGGCTAGCAGAAGCTCAACTTAAAAAAGGTAGTGCAAGAGAAGCGCAGAGCACCTTAAAGAAGGCGGTTGAAATTTCACCTTTTGCAATTATTCGTCAAAAAAAATTAGCAGATGTTTGCACTAAAAATAAAGATATTGAAGGTGCAAGTGATGCCTTTAGGCATACTGTTAAACTTGGTCACAATTCAGTACATGAATCTCCTGATAATTATTTGAGCCTTGGAAGTTGTTTGTCGGAGCTGTCGGAAGGTGATACTTCAGATTTAGGGAAAAAACGCGCGAAAGAGGCGGTGCATACATTAGAGCGTGTGGGGAAAAAATTCAAACATGATCAATCGGTACAAGTAAACTCTATGTTGATTCAGTCTCGGGTGCATCAAGGGCAGGGGGATGATAAAAAAGCGAAAACTATTTTAGAGAAAGCTGAAAGTTCTATGGATATTTCAGAAGCTGATGCTAAAACAAAACTAGAGTTTGCTAAAACGCTGTATACAATGGGGGAGGAAAGTCAGGCTGAGCAGCTGTTAAGTGATTTGGCTCAAGAGAGTGGTGGTGATAAATCTATCATGGCCAGTATTGAGGATTTACTGGATGAGCCAGTAAGTCTCCAGAAAAAAGTGAAAGCTCGCAAACTGAATAAAAAAGGGATTGGTGCATTTGAGAAAGGTGAATTGGCACAAGCAATTGAAGTTTTTGAAAATGCATTGGCATCGACACCTAAACATCCTGCATTAAATTTGAATATGATTCAGGTGATGTTAAAGCAGATTGCAGAACAAGGTGGAAACCCAGAATTAAAACGACGTTGTGAAAAATGCTTAGCGAATGTTAAGCACATTCCCGAGCAGCATAGGCAATATAAACGTTATGCCCATTTAGTGAAGAAAGTTCAGGCGCTTAAAGCTTAAGGCGACTGATAAAGCAATTATTTCTAGTGGTAAATATATGTTATAGTTGCTTTCCTTTCGGTAAAGCAGATTATTCTCCTCGCTCATGAATATAAAGAAAACTTATAAAGTCATCTTTTACAATAATGAAGATGTTTACGAAATCTATGCTTCACATGTCTACCCTTCTGATTTATATGGGTTTGTTGAACTGGAACAATTGCTGTTTGGCGAAAAATCTCAACTACTTGTTGACCCCAGTGAGGAGCGTTTAAAAAGCGAGTTTTCTGGTGTAAAGCGCACCTATATTCCTATGAATGCCATTATTCGTATCGATGAGGTTGAGCAGGAAGGCATAGCTAAAGTAACTACTGGAAAAGGTTCTGTTACAAGCTTTCCTCATGGTGGCTCTGGTCACCGTCCAACTGACAAGTGAGTTTAGAAACAGTATCAGTAGAACAATGCTAACGGACTAGAATAACAATAAATAATAAGGTTTTTATGCTTTCAATTACTCCCGTCTATGCCAGTTTATTGGCCTTATTGATCGTTATGTTAGCTTATCGCGTAACGAAATTTCGACAGAAAGAACAGATTGGATTGGGTGAGGAGACCAGTACTCTCGCAATGAAGCGAGCTATTAGAGCTCATGGGAATGCTGTTGAAAATATACCTGTAGGCATGGTCTTGTTATTAATTTTAGAGTTGAATCATCTAGCGCCTTGGTTGTTGCATTCATTTGGAACTGTTTTAGTGGCGAGCCGAATCATGCACGCTTGGGGGATTTCAAAAAGTAGTGGTGCTTCTAAGTCTCGATTCTACGGTACATTATTTACTTGGTTAGTATTACTTATTATGGTGCTGGTTAATTTACTGGTAGTGTTTACTAAATGACTCCTGAGCGCTATCAGAAGTTGCGCCGTACGCTCAGTCTTCGTCAGCCAGATTTAACGCTTCTAACGGATCAAATACACAAACCACGTAATATTGCGGCTTTGGTGAGAACCAGTGATGCGGTTGGAATTCATCAGCTTCACATGGTGTGGCATAAAGATGAGCATCGCTCCTATAGTGGTACTGCAATGGGTAGTGATCGGTGGGTAGATGTGATTCGTCACGAGTCAATGGATCATGCAATCGGTCATTTGCATGCAAGAAATTACCAAATTTATGCTGCTCACTTTTCTGATGATGCGGTCGATTATCGTGAAGTGGATTACACAAAGCCTTGTGCTGTTTTAATGGGGAATGAAAAGCAAGGTGTTGATCAGCTAGCTGCAAGTAGGGTAGATAAGCATATTGTGATACCAATGATGGGGATGGTTGAGTCTTTTAATGTCTCGGTTGCTGCGGCCATTATTCTTGCGGAAGCGCAGAGTCAACGTCAAAATGCAGGCTATTATAGTCAGTCCCGTTTGGGTGATGAAGAGTATAAAGCAACCTTTTTTCGCTGGGCGCACCCTGAAGTTGCTAAATATTGCCACCAAAAAAAATTGCCGTACCCCGAAGTGAGCGATATTGACGGTGAAATAATTGACCCTTCTATTTGGTATGAGAGTGTTCGTTCTCTTTTTTAGTAGTAAACTCTGATAGTGACTAGTGTTGTTCTTTGCAGGAGTACTCAATGCTCCAGGGTGACCAGAGATCAAGTCCAACAGAGGCAGCATTAAAAAATATCGCATTATCCAGTAGACCCATGACAGCATCAAATGGTGTGACCTCGGTTGTTATCTGGTTCCAGTCTAAACCGACACAAACCTGACTGGTTTCAAGAGGGTTGCTAAGTTCGGCTGTTTGGTAGACTGCATGGTGATACCACTTTCGATGTCTTACTGAAATGCTCGCATCATAAGAACTTAACTCATCATCAAACATACCGAATGAAAATGAAAAAGGTTCTGGGTCGGGCACGACTTCACCATTCTCAAAGTGAATGGCAGCGCAAGATGATAGAGCTAGCGTGCTGATGAGTGCTAAAGTTTTGATGAGTGACTTAATCATACGTCCCCCTCTCTTTCACACCAGACTTTTGCAGTGCGTGGTAAATAAAAACCTAAAGTGATTGCGCTGTATAGTACATCCCATGCGCTGAATTTTGATTGCATTTGAATAGTTGGTGTATCGGTACAAATTTGAGTGACATCAATATGATGATCGCCAATTAGGCCCCATAAGAAGAAGTGTTTAGACTCTTCATAATCAGGATGGTACTGGAAATCAGAGTTGCCACTTTCTGTGATGGTCACTGCTGCACAGCCACTTAGTGTGATTATGAGGGAGAGCAGGAGAGTGCTCAGTATTTTACTCATTTTAAATCCAGATTTAGTTTAGTGGCTGACTGTTTCATAAGAACGCAGAAATTATACAACGAGAAAGGGATCAACTTACCCACCAGCTTCACAAAATGATGATGCTGGTGGGTAAGTTTTAGTTTTTAGGGGTTTTGTTTTGTTGCTGTTGTTTGGTTCGTTCTTGTTTTTTAGCCATTTTTCGTTTGAGAATAACATTGGCTGCACTGCCTCCAATGTGCTGTTCACCACGTTGTTCTGCTAATTTCACTTGACGCTCACGCTCTGAGAATCGTTCTTTTTGTGTGTCTGTAAGGGTTTCATGGCAATGTGGACAACTTACACCTTCGATATAGTGCTTACTTTGTTTTTCTGTTTCAGTGATTGGCATGCGGCAAGCGTTGCACTGGTCATATTGGCCTTTTTCAAGTTTGTGATTTACCGCTACACGATTATCAAAGACAAAGCATTCGCCTTTCCACATGGTTTCATCTTCAGGGACTTCTTCTAGGTATTTCAAAATACCACCTTCAAGGTGATAAACTTCATCAAACCCTTTTTCTTTCAAGAATGCAGTCGACTTTTCGCAGCGTATACCTCCGGTGCAAAACATGGCTACTTTTTTGTGTTTCTTAGTGTCCAAGTTTTTTTCAACATAGTCAGGGAACTCCCGAAAACTATTTGTCTCTGGATTAATAGCGTTTTGAAAGGTGCCAATTTTTACTTCGTAATCATTTCTAGTATCAACTAATAATACTTCAGGGTCAGAGATAAGAGTATTCCAGTCTTTTGGTTTAACGTAAGTGCCAACAATTTGTTTAGGGTCAATATGATCAATGCCCATTGTGACTATTTCTTTTTTGAGTTTTACCTTGGTGCGATTAAAGGGCACGACATCATCGTAAGATTCTTTGGTGACAATATCAGAAAATCGACTATCTCTTTTTAACCAGATTAATAGTGCATTGATGCCTTCTCTGTTACTTGAAATAGTGCCATTGATGCCTTCTTTAGCGAGTAATAAAGTTCCTTTTACATGATTGTCTAGCATGAATTGAAGGAGTGGTGCACGGAGTGCTTCATAGTCTTCTAAAATGACAAACTTATAAAGCGCACAAACAACAGCTTGTGATGAATTTTCTTGCATGGTTTATACCTTTGCGGCTTGGAGCGTAAGTCCAGAGCAATATGTGGTTGGGTTTCAATTGTGATAGAAGTTTGTCAGCTTGCAGTGGTTAACTCTTATCACTGGCTTCTTTTATGTGCTCAAGAATCTGTTTCTTTAAGCTTTTTGGTATTGCTGTAATCGTTAGTGTGTCTGACTGTTCATCAAAAAGGATTGTTTGCTGCATTAAGTCAGAAGAGAAAGACAGGCTTAATCCATTACCTTTGCCTGATATTCTAACAAGGTGTTTTAGTTTGCGGGTGTCAGGGCGAAGTGATTTCTTTTCGCCTATGCTCTCTTCACGTTCTGCAAAGTCACTGAACTTGGTTGGCTCATTCTCATCTAAATACCCGGATAGCTCATTTAAGGGAACAGCTTCGCCAAGTTGCTGTTGTTCTACGCAGAAGTCGTAAGCTTTTTGTCGTATTTCTGCTGCTTTATCTGGTTCCGATTGCTTGGTGTAACCTGCTAAAACCTGCATGAGTGATTCAGTCTCTTTCGCGGTATCGATGGTGCTTTTAAAGCCAATCGACTGTGTAAAAGCTTCGCCAATTTTTGCCTTGGCACGTGAGCGAATCATGCATAAATACGGCGGTTTCTCTTGGTTTTCTTCGGGAGAGCTTTGATGCAACCAGTCATCAAGATCGATGCGCAAAGCGAGATCAAGCTTTGAAGTGTTCAGGAAATCGACTGTATCTAACTCAAGAGAATTATCAAGTTTTAGCCCGGAGCTAGTATCTAGTGCAAAAATATAGCATCTTGGGCCATCCGCCCTATCTTCTAATAAGAATAATATGCTGGCCTCAAATTCTTCGCTGGTTTTATCTACTAATTCTTTGAGTTGACCCATATAAAGATGAGCTAGTTTCTCAAAACCGATTTTCTGATCAAGGTGCTCTTTTAGCCAGCTTTGAAGAGGGGCGGAGCTATAATCTTCATCAAAATGACCGTGAAATTTACCGGCTTTAAATTGAAAAATCTTTTTAAGCTGACCAAAAAGACCTTCATGATCCGCTGTTACCTGAGGGGCTGTTTCAGACAATTTTAGTTCTGAAGGTTGTTCTTCTTGCCATCTGGTAATTCGATGAAAAATAAGGGAAGTAATCGCCATAAATGTACACAAAAAATAATGGATAGATTCAGTCTATAAAAAGCCAGACCAATGTAGGGTAAGTTAGAGGGACGGATTGATATCGAGAGATAACAACCCGTCTATAGTCTAAATTAGTTTAGGCTTTTAACTTGCAAAGGAATATCAGCATCCTTCGCCGCTGATAGTGTTTGGTCGCTAAGGTTGGAGTTTGCACTTAAAGGTGTTATGGCAATTAAGCCTGCTTCTTTTAATGCTGTTGCAATGATCAGTTTTTCATCATCTGTTTCAGCCATGTGATGAGTGATTAATACTGATGTGCGACCTAAGTTAAATAATTTTCGTTCAACAGCTTGTGCAAGTATATCTGCAGCTTCGCCGGTACAGGCGATGATGGCTGGTGTTTGTTCAAGTCGAGCATGACGCTCAGCTAAGCTTACTGGTTCCCAGTTTGAAGATTGCTGGTCATCTATGGCTGAATCAATCATACCTGCGCCAACAGTAATATTACTTAGGCGATCAATAATAATAAAAGCACCAGTTGCACGATTTTCACTGTAAGGGTCAAAAGCAACTGTTTGATTTAAGTGAACGGCGCACTGAGCAATACTGTTAAGTGTTAAGTGGTCTGATGTCGTTTGTTCCATCGTATTCACGTCGATTAAATGATCGATTGACTGAATGGAACCTGAAACAAGGCTTGAGCCCAGCTTAATATCGAATAATTTTCCGGGCTTAAGGGTGTCTTCCATCATCCATACGATATGAGCTTTAAATGCCGACCCGATGGAAGGTAAATTATCAGGTTTAACCAGCATGTCACCACGGCTGATATCAATTTCATCGTCAAGAGTTAAGGTGACAGCCTGGCCTGCAAAGCCCTCTTCCAGTTCGCCTTCAAAAGTAACGATTGATTTAACTGTGCTTGACTTCCCTGAAGGTAGTGCTGTGATTTTATCGCCTGGCTTGATAATTCCAGAGGTGATCGTGCCGCAAAAACCTCGGAAGTTAAGGTGTGGACGATTGACATATTGTACCGGTAAGCGGAAATCCTCAAGGTTTTTATCGCTGGAAATCTTAACAGTTTCAAGCATCTCCATAAGTGGCTTGCCTTTAAACCATGGCGTTAACTCACTTATTTCAATCGTATTTACGCCTTTTAATGCTGATAGGGGTAAAAACTGAATGTCACCAAGGTTTAGTTGTGCGCTGAACTTTAGGTAGTCGTCTTTTATTTCGTTAAATCGTTGCTCGCTGTAATCAACTAAATCCATTTTGTTTATGGCAACCACAACATGTTTAATGCCAAGTAATGAGGCAATAAAAGAATGGCGTCTTGTTTGAGTCAATACGCCATGTCGTGCATCAATCAAGATGATAGCAAGATCAGCTGTTGATGCACCTGTTGCCATGTTTCGAGTGTACTGCTCGTGGCCTGGTGTGTCTGCAATAATGAATTTGCGCTTCTCAGTTGAGAAGTACCGATATGCAACATCGATGGTGATGCCTTGTTCGCGTTCTGCTTGAAGACCATCAACCAGAAGTGCTAAATCAATATCTTCGCCTGTAGTGCCTGACTTAACGCTATCTTTTTGAATTGCCTCTAACTGATCTTCATAGATCATTTGAGCATCAAAGAGCATGCGTCCGATAAGGGTGCTTTTACCGTCATCTACACTGCCACAAGTTAGTAGGCGTAATAGCTCTTTTTGCTCATGTTGATGCAGGTATTCGTTGATATCTTCACTGATAAGATCTGACTGATGTGCCATTTATTCAATCTCTTTGCTTTGCGAGTCATTCAAGCGCCTTAATCAGCGCTTATCACTTTGTAAATGTTTAAAATTTGCGACTATTTAGAAATAACCTTCACGCTTCTTTTGTTCCATAGATCCGGCTTGGTCATGATCAATAACACGACCTTGTCTTTCTGATGAAGTGGTTAACAGCATTTCTTGAATAATATCAGGAAGTGTTGCTGCTTCCGACTCAACAGCACCGGTTAATGGGTAGCAACCAAGCGTTCTAAAACGGACCGATTTCATTTCAACTTTTTCGTCTTTAGCAATTGGCATTCTGTCATCATCAACCATGATTAATGTGCCGTCACGCTCAACAACTGGGCGCTTTTTGGAGAAATACAGAGGAACGATATCAATATTTTCTAAAAAGATGTATTGCCAAATATCTAGCTCGGTCCAGTTTGATAGAGGGAAAACACGTATGCTTTCGCCTTTATTAACTTTACCGTTATAAATATTCCATAGTTCGGGGCGTTGACTTTTAGGGTCCCAACGATGATTTTCATCTCGGAAAGAGTAGACACGTTCCTTGGCGCGAGACTTCTCCTCATCGCGACGAGCGCCACCAAAAGCAGCGTCAAATTTGTGTTTATCTAATGCTTGTTTCAGGCCTTGTGTTTTCATCATGTCAGTATGCTTTGCGCTGCCATGAGTGAACGGGCCAATTCCTTGGTCCACACCTTCCTGATTGATATGTACAATTAAATCAAAGTCATATTTTTCAACCATTTTGTCACGAAACTCAATCATTTCCTTAAATTTCCACGTGGTATCGACGTGCATCAGAGGAAAGGGGATTTTCCCCGGAGCAAATGCTTTTCTGGCTAAATGCAGCATAACAGCTGAATCTTTACCAACGGAATAAAGCATAACGGGGCGATCAAATTCAGCAGCAACTTCACGGATAATATGGATGCTTTCAGCTTCTAACTGCTTTAAATGAGTCAGGTTGTATTTCGACAGGTTGTTTTCCGACATATAGATAATTACTCGTGTCTCAGGTCTAAAATGTAAAAATAAGTTTTTCAGGCGGTATCTGATAGTGCATTCCGCGAAAAAAGTGCGACACTATACCAGAAATGATAATTAATAATAAGTGCAACTCAGTTTGTATTTTTGTTTGCAGCATATTTTAAAGGTACATGCTGTGCTTTGGTGTATGTCTTTCGTGTGCTGCGTTATACTTATTTTTTTGAAGTGACTTGAAGAGAAAATGATGGACATAAAAGCCTATATGGTCGAAGTTGGAACTGCTGCGAGGCAAGCTGCCAGTGAGATGGCTTCAGTTAGTACTGGTTTAAAGAATAGTGCCTTGTTAGCGACTGCGGATGTATTGGATAAACAGCGTGAAATGCTGATGTCGGAAAATGCTAAAGATTTAACTCAAGCGCGTGATAATGGCCTTGAACCAGCAATGGTAGATCGTTTGGCTTTAACGCCCGAGCGTATTGATGTGATGATTGAAGGGCTGAAGCAGGTCGCCGGCTTAGATGACCCGATAGGTATTATCAATGACCTTAAGTTCATGCCATCAGGCATTCAGGTAGGTAAAATGCGCGTGCCTCTTGGTGTTATAGGTATCGTTTATGAATCTCGCCCTAATGTGACGGTAGAGGCGGCTAGTTTGTGTATTAAATCAGGTAATGCCACGATTTTACGTGGTGGCTCTGAAGCTATCCATTCCAATAAAGCCATCGCTGACTGTATCGCAATAGGACTAAAAGAGGCAGGTTTACCAGAAACGGCCGTACAGGTTATTGAGACAACTGATCGTGCTGTTGTGGGTGAAATGATTACAATGCCTGAATATGTTGATGTAATTGTGCCACGAGGAGGAAAGGGCTTGATTGAGAGAATTAGCCGGGATGCCAAGGTAACTGTTATCAAACATTTGGATGGCATTTGTCATGTTTATATTGACAGTGATGCGGACATTCAAAAAGCAAATAATATCGCATTAAATTCCAAGACGCATCGCTATGGTACATGTAACACTATGGAGACATTATTAGTGGATGTTGCTGTTGCTGAAAAGGTGTTGCCTGACTTGGCTTCTTTATATGCAGAAAAAGGGGTGGAGTTACGTGGGTGCTCGCGGGTGTGTTCAATTCTATCTGATGCCAAGACTGCGACTGAAGAAGACTGGTCAACAGAGTATCTTGCGCCCATTTTATCAATAAAAGTTGTCGATAATTTGGATGCCGCAATTGCACATATTAATAAATATAGTTCGCATCACACAGACGCTATTATCACTGAAAATTATACGAAAGGCCGTCAGTTTTTAACTCAGGTTGATTCAAGTTCGGTGATGATAAATGCCTCTACACGTTTTGCTGATGGTTTTGAGTATGGCTTAGGTGCTGAAATTGGTATCTCTACAGATAAGATTCATGCTCGCGGGCCGGTCGGTCTACTGGGTTTGACATCTGAGAAGTATGTTGTGCTTGGTGATGGGCATACTCGTCAATGATATTTGAATTCAAAAACGGCAGTATGTCGCAAATGAGTTAGGATGAGAGTTATATTTGGTGGTACATTTGACCCTGTTCATATTGGCCATTTAAGAATGGCGAATGAGCTTGCGACCGCTCTTTCGGTTGCGGAAGTGTCTTTAATGCCTTGTTATCAAGCAGTGCATAAGCAGGGAGTGGGGGCTTCAAGTCAGCATCGTCTGAATATGTTGGCATTGGCTGCTGAGCGTGATTCGGCTATTATTCTGGATGACCGAGAAAATAGACGAACTAAAGAAAGTTACACGATTAATTCTTTGCGAGAGTTGCGTCAGGAGTATGGTAGTGAGTCGCTTTGTTTGGCTATGGGGACAGATTCTGCGCAAACTTTGCCTTCTTGGTTTCAGGTAGAAGCATTTTCCAAGCTTGCACATATTATAGTGATTAGTCGTCCCGGTACTCAATATAGCCAGGCAGCTGAGCATGCTTTGGTTTCCCAGCTTGAGACTTTGGGGTTTATTCAGGCGGAGTCGTTGAATGAATTAAAAGAAATACCTGCAGGTAAGTTCATGTTGGTGAAATTATCGGCATTAGATATATCAAGTACCTATATTCGTAATAGAATTAAACAAGGTTTAAGTATTCGTTATCTAGTAACAGATGCGGTGAGGGATTATATTTGTGATAATGCTCTCTATCAAAATTAGGAAGAAAGAAAAGTATGCAAACTGAAGAACTAAAAGCTATTGTCGTGAGTGCGTTAGAAAATTTAAAAGCTGATGATATTTGTGTCTTGGATGTTAAAGATAAAACTAGCGTCACTAATTATATGGTTATTGCTTCGGGTACATCGAATCGTCATGTAAGGTCTATGGCTGAAAATCTAGTAGTTGATGTAAAGAGTCATGGCTGCAAACCCTTAGGTGTTGAAGGTGGAGACCCAAGTGACTGGGTGTTGGTTGATTTAGGAGAAGTTGTTGTTCATGTAATGTTGCCTGCAGCCCGTGCTTTTTATGACCTTGAAAGTTTTTGGAGAGATGGGCCTGACGAGTCTTCAGCCGTTGAGCAATAGTTTGTTTAAGCTTATATCGCCGCTAGTGTGTGAGGTTATGTTTTAAAAATATAAGCATATACCACGCCTCGCATAGTTAAACCTTGATAAAACTAAATTGATTCAGATATAAATAGGTCCGATGAAAATTAAACTATTGGCTGTTGGTACAAAAATGCCATCCTGGGTGACGCATGGATATAATGAATATGCGAAGCGTCTGCCCCGTGATATGACCTTAGAGCTTATTGAGTTACCACTAGGCGCAAGGGGAAAAAATGCAGATGTACAGCGGGCGATACA
>CAJWBJ010000036.1 GCA_913020495.1 uncultured Oleiphilus sp. | reverse complement strand
AGACCTTCTCTGAAAGTAATCAGAAAACTCGCTAACATAAAATCACCTTAGAAAATGTACTTGAATATATCGACGCAGATTTAACACGCTCCAACGGAGTGCATGTGCAAAAACTAATGGCACTAACAGCCATGATGTGTAGAAGTGGATATTCTGTACCAACCAACCAAAATCATTTCCTGGCGCCCCCCAAAAAACCAAATACAGGCCACTCAAGAAACAAAATGCTAATAGGTAATCCAGTAACAGCCCTGTTCGATTGAAGAATTTTTTTTGACTACGATTGATAAGGCTTCGGTGAGATAGCCAGAAAGGGACTACTGATATAGGAAAAACAAATAACCCTGCAACAACATGAACAAACAACATGATTCTTTGAATTTGCCAAGAAAAGTCAAGCCAGGCCCAAACAAATAAACCACTCAAAAACATTAAATATAAGACTGTTTCAGCAAATTTATGCTTGTAAGCACGCGCCTTCCACCAATCTTTCAATAGTTCAGATATCTGAGTCACAGTGATTAAAGGTTTACCTGTTAAATGCTGAACATTGGCATTTGCTTCCATAAAAACTCATTGCAAAACAGATATAAAAGAGTAAGGGTGCTTTATCTCTCGCACCCTCGGTTTAAATAAGCAAATTATTCAACGCTTACCTTGTTCGCCATTACCATGGCGGTACCAAACTTTCCGCCAGAGGCAGTCAGTTGCTTAACACCGTCTTCATCTGAATCTACTGTATTAGACCCTTTGATTAAGTTTTCTCCCGAATCACCTAACCATTCAGAAAGTTGCATCCCGCCATTTATGACACCTTTAAACCAACTAACATAACGACCAATTAGTGACTCAAGTTCAAGCGCTGCGGCACTTTCTCCCTCTTCATTTTTTAGGTGTAAAATAGTTTCACGTAATCCACCAGATATAGCTGCTGCAGTATAAGGTGTATGAATGGTTGCTTTGCCAGGTTGTTCTGCCCAAGTATTGATCTTTTTATCAAACATGTGCTTTTCTACAGAAAGATAAATTGAGCGAGCGGCTGTTTTATAACGTAAATCACTCGTTGCCAAAAAGGCTGAAACCAAGCCTCGTATTGTTGAGAACTGAGTATCTAACGAAGTTTTACTGTTTACGTCTCCACCCAAAGTCAAACCATCGTAAACAAGACCATTCTTAGCAATTAGATTCTGAAGAATAAAGTCAGCTTGTGCCTTGATCATCATCAAGGCAGTCTTACCTTTTTCAGTTTTTAAATCTACATCACCACCATCTGCTGAAGCATAGCCAACAGGTAATGCGTCTTGAGCACGCTGAAAGATAGATAATGCGACTAAAGAATATGCTGCATCGAAGGTTTTAACATTTTTTCCTTGCTTGCCATCCACAAATTCAGTTACTAAAGTACCTTCAGTACTATTGAAATGAAGCGCTTCTAAATTTTTGAAAGTTAAGTTACTGATGTTGTTTGCCAACGAAAATGCGTCATCGCCAATTACATCGTTATTAAAATTGTTATCTGTATTATTTTTTGGACTTGCCGCAAAGGGGGCACCATCAAAGACCGATAAAAACGCGGGATTCTGTGCCGTATTTGCATTACGCTGGTCGGTATAGGCAAAAAACTCACTCACTGGCCATAACATTAGCCAAATATCTTCAAGTTGAGATGAGCCATCAACAATACTCAATGAATCAATTGAATTAACACCATTATTCATGCCTTCTTTAACAGCTACTTTGTGAGCAAACCATACAGGCTTTTTCTTTGGATCGTAGTTAGGG
This sequence comes from uncultured Oleiphilus sp., assembly GCA_913020495.1. Taxonomy (GTDB): domain Bacteria; phylum Pseudomonadota; class Gammaproteobacteria; order Pseudomonadales; family Oleiphilaceae; genus PZPK01. The sequence continues at coordinate 34,656 of CAJWBJ010000036.1, read as the reverse complement.
TTAAAAGTGATTCCAAGCTTTTCACCATCAAAGCCAAGTTGGTTTTGTAGAATCAATAATTTGTCAACTGATAGCTCAGTCAATACCATGCCATTAAACCCATCCGCGGCAGAAACACCTAAGCTGTGCTTGCCATCTTGGTCCATTGTAGAGGATTCAGCTTCAACTTCCTCATTGCTTTTAGTTACATGCATTCCCCCCAGAAAATCCTGAGACCACATCACTTCTTTTAAAAATATTCCCCCAAGACTTGCAGGATTTATAACTCTCTGAAAACGAGTGGTGTCCCATGAAAGTGTTTTGTAGTCACGATAGTAGGCAGGAATGATTGCTTGTTGCTTTAAAGCTACACCTTTTGCAGTTAATACCTCAAGCTCATCTCCATTTATACTCGTTATATCAGCCTTTTGCGCTAATTCAGGTATACCGGCAAAATAAGGTAATGAAATGGGGTACATATTTAATGGAATTTCAGTGGCTGAAAAACCAACCGATTTTGCCATTTCAACAAATCGATTTCCTAAATTTTCTAGCTTGCCACCACGTATCGAATTTAATGGCCCATTCACTAAATGAGGCCCCATGGTTGACTGATAATTCAAAGCATACATCGCTTCTTCTGAGTACTCATAGCTCTCAATACCCGCGCTGAAGTCAAAAGCCGTTGGTGCATTTGTTTGGTTAGGATCAAGAACATCCAAGTCCAAACCTAATGATTCTGCCAATGGCTCGCCCGATAACTCGAACTCTGTATAAGCTAGAAAATTTGCAGCAGGCTTAAGTGTTTTATCTAGCACCGTTACTTTTTGGTCTGCATGCAGCCCCGTACTTATGCTCGTACCCGCAGTAATAATTAATGAAACAGCAATACTTAGTTTATTCTTTAAAAGCATCATAACCTCAATAAAAGTATAAAAACACAAATCTACATGATAATGATTCGCATTATACATAAAAAAACACTTTATGATAGCTTGTACTAAATAAAATATAAGAGGTACTTCCTAGTAGGTATAAATAGGTAAGATGAAGCGCTATGGACAACTCATCAACTACACACATAGACTTTTAAGAAGTTGTAAGCTGTACATCCTCACTTTTGATAGCATATAAATTAGGTTCTAGGATGATGCTTATTAGGACTTGTAATTCAAGGAGGGTTTGCTCTTATTTCATTATGCGAAAGTTACTCATAACTTATAAAGTTGTCAGCTTTTCAAAAACCGGAGCAGTTTTTTGTTAGGGCTTGACCTTGACTACCTAAGTAATTAATTATACTTCCGGCAGTTAGTTTAAACATTGGCGCGATACTTAACCCTGCACTTCTTAAACCTTTTGCAGTCCACTTGTTACAAGTATTCATAAAATAAAAACTTCCAACACCTTGATAAAACTGGCTATTTCCATAAATACCACTTTTTTGTGGCACAACGTCACCCGCTTCATTTCTTGCAAAACTATTTGAGATAAAATTAATTAGTGATAAATATTCACTAACACTTAAACACAAAATTTCAATATTACTTCCGAAAAAATAGCGCTCTACATCGTTAGGCACAGCAACGGCATGAACTACTGATTCAGTTGGCCAAAACATTGCCTGAAGGGTTATACCTGTAGTAATTTCTTCTGCTTGATAGAAGCCTTTATCTCCCCAACCAAATTCAATATTTCGAGCATGTGGAAATCTTTTCTTTAACTCAGGTACACTTTTGTGAATATCAACAGCAGGAATAACAAACCCTGTGTGCCACCCATGCCTCACAACATAAACTTGGTTTAGACCACCTACAAAACCCTCCTTGGGACGATCTACAACATAAGGCTTTGAGGAACAGCCTGATATAAAACAGATAGCTAGTAGAAAAAATTTAAGCATTGAATGCCTGCACATGGATCTCATCTCCGCTTGATTTAACAGCAGCTATGAAGGTCTCTACCTTAGTATGGGAGGTCCAAACCTAACAAAACTCCACATGAAATAATGTGTATTAAATTTGGACCACTTTAGGGTGACTACAGCAGCCAAGCTAACCTGTTTTAGTCAGTTAAGATCTGATTCATCAAAAGCTAAACCCAGAATAAGTAAATTTCTGACATATCAGAAAATTCAACATGTCTTTTCAGTTCTTCATCCCCCCCTGTTATCCGGAATGACTCTGCACTTCAGATTAAAAGAACTTTCTCAGAGCCGCTAAAGTTTTTTCACGATAGGCAAAATCGGTCAAGCTTCGTTGAGTCAGAAATGAATTTTCCACATCAATATTCATTGCAAGCTTCTCGGTTTTCATCTTCGAAAGTCGTTTTATTTTTAGGTTGTAAACCGTTAAATCTCTTGATATCCACGTTTCTTCAATTTTTTCAAATTGTTTGAACACAGTGCGCTTATGTAATGCGCCTCGTTTATCATAAGCTTGAACTTTTAATGCAAGAAGTCGTGTTTGATCAACCCAAATCAATAGGCGACTATAATTTGTTTTTTTAAGCCTTATTGGCTTAGGGGTCGCTTCTATTACCCAAACTTGATTACCTGAGTATGGGCCTTCCTGAAGTATTTTGTAATCATATTCATCGGTTTTTCCTGACTCCATATCTTCAGTTGTGAACTCTGAACCAAACAGTGACACAGGTTCTTGATCTTCACCCGAACCACTTGCCATACGCTTTACTTTTCCTAACGCAGAAAGGTACAACCATGACTCGGTATCTTTTTGTGCATCATCATAACTATAAGTGAGCATTCCTATACCACGCTCACTCGCAGGCTCTAAAATAATAGAGATCGTTTGATTGTCTTTTTTATCTGGACCTAATTGTCGTGATACAGACTCCATTAGTTTGACACGCGGCGCTTCAGTACAAACTACTTTCCTATTTTTAATCACAAATGAGCATGAAGATAGTCGGGATTTACTCAGTGTTGCATCGGCTGCTTCACGCTGTTGAGCATCCACTTTGTCCATAATACTACGGGCACTTAACGTTTCATTTGCTTGTACTAGGGAAAATGAAAAAACCATCACCAGCAATAAAATCGGCGTTAATTGCATGAAACATCTCCTGTTGGTTTTTCTGCTTTTTTAGCCAGATACCGCCGTCGCCCCAGATCGGGTTTAAACCAATGAATTATGGCTGGTAGTAGTAACAAGTCAGAAGATAAGGCGACAACAATCGCCAAAGATCCAAATATGCCTGTTTTAGCCAGACCTAAATAGTCAGAGAAAGCGAGCATTGAGAAACCAATTGCCAACACCAATGTCGTAAAAGTCACCGCCTGCCCTACTTCTTTGATTGTACTTTTTAGTGCTTCGTCTACATCCCCCAATTCAAACCATGCATCGCGGTAATGTGCAATAAAATGAATGGTATCATCAACCGCAATACCAATAATTAACGGTGCGATAATCAAAGTATCGGTATCTAAAGGGATTCCTAATAAGCCCATCACTCCAAAAGTAAAAAATGCGGGTAATAAATTTGGCACCATAGAAATCAAGCCTGCTTGAAGCGAGCTAAGAGAAATAACCATAAGTATGGTTATTATCGTAAGTGCAAAACCAAAACTCTTTATTTGTGCCCAGCTAATGTGGTCTATCAACTCCATCATTAGTGATAACCCACCCGTTACATTCAGTGCCATATCAGGATACTGTGCTTTGAGCGGTATAAAATGCTGTTCTAAATCCTGCTGTACTGATTCAAAAAACTGAGTGTATTCATATGACCCTTTATTGCGTAATTGAATAGATATATGGCTTTTCGAGTAGTCATCATTAACAATGTTACGTCGGTCTCTTGGGTTGGCATTATCAAAAAGATAGAGTAGTTGTGCTGAGAGCCTAGGGTCTTGAGGGATACGCTTATAACTTTCCTGCCCTTCATGCATCACTTGATTTGTATCTTTGACAAAGTCTGCAAGGGAAAATGTTTTTACGACAAAGTCTGGATAAGTAACTTCAATATAATCTTGGAGGTTTGCAATAGTTTGTAGCACAAGCGGTTGTTTCAGTGCATCGGTCTCTCCTAAATCAAGCATAAACTCAAGATTTTGGCCGCCCATCATTTGTTCATCGACAACATTATATGTAACTCTTATTTCGCTATCTTCTTTCGTCAGTTCAGCAAGGTTTGTATCTACCCTGACATTAGTTGCGCCATAAACAAAAGCGGCAAAGATCGATAAATAAGTTAATACAATGAGTTTTGATCGAGGTTTTACAAAGTGAGGAATGGTGTCCAGTAAAGATTGCAGCCAGCCTTTATGCGAATTTTGTTTTTGGCCGTTTTGTTTATATTTCTTCTTATTCTCTTTTTTTGAATTATAAGGATGCCAAATATCAAGCAGTACAGGTAAAAGGAATATCGTAAAAATAAAAGCAACACCAACACCTAATGCCGAATTAAACCCAAAAATGGCAATCTGGGGTAAGTCACTAATCATTAATGCAGACATTCCCGCCATGGTTGTAATTGTAGTGAGAAAAATAGGAAGCCCTGTTTTTCGGTAGGCATTAATCATCGCTTTACGGTGATCAAGCCCTTCTTTTCGGTACAATATATAAGCGCTCATCACATGCACACAGTCGGCTGTTCCAACGGCTAAAATCAGCATAAATGATAGGCTCACCATAGTTGAAAGTGTAATGCCTAGCCAACTCATAAATCCAATCGCCCAAAAAGCGGAGCATGCAATAACTAAAATCGGCCAGATAACGGCACTCCACGACTTAAACAATATCCATAGCAATGCAACCACTGCCAAAACCATCAAGCCTAATAACCATGCTGACTGCTTCATATTATTCAAAGCAAATTCCATCATGGCTGCATTACCGGTGAAGTAGAAATTGAAATGCTGATAAGCGGGCTTTCCTGTAATGTCACGAAGCTCAGTCATAAAATTCAAGTATTCATCCATCTGCATATCTTGGAATTCAATCTTCTCTGTTTGAAGGTTTGTATCAACGGAGAATACTGCATCAGCTTCAAACTCGTCCTCACTTAGTAAGTCAATACTGTTGTTATCTATCGCTTGGTCATTTGAAACAGGTACAACACCAAAATCAGTCTTCAGGATGATTCCGCCAAAATGAAAATTCTTTGAATAATAACTGAGTTCTAAATTCTCTTGAGTTAGGGCCAGCTCACGCCGCTGTTCTCGTTCAGATGACGTTTTTGGAAAATCGACGGCTATTAGTTTATTTGAAATTAAAGTATCGCCTTCTGCGATTTGGTATCGTGCATTATATAAACTATCAACGCGTTCGATTCGGGGTAACATGCTCTCAATAGCAAGATCAGTCTTTCCGTCTAACTGCAGTCCAACTCGCGCATTATCAAGCTCGGTATGTAGTTGCCGCAATACAGATAATGACTTCTCAGAAAATACATCTCCATCGCTTGCCTCATAAACCAAATAAATCCCATCATCACTGCCAAACTCCGAGCGAAATTTATCTAAGGATAGCTTTGTGGGGTCATCCTCCTGAAACCAGCTCTCTAGCGACATATCCATAGTAAAATGCGTCATCATGCCATAAATCATAAAGGCTGAAATCGCAAAAAAAAGCGTGATGATTGACCAACGCCATGGTAAGAATCGTTGAGGGGCTGCTTCAAAAAAATGGTTAAACTTAGATAGAACAGACTGCAAAATGAACTCCTTAATGATCTTCAGCAGAAGATGACTTCAATCAACGATACTTATAAATAGTATTATTCTTTATGTAACTTAACATCATTCAGATTGCTCAACACTATCATGTAAAGACTAGTTTCTAAACTAGATATAGTTTCAAATATAAACGTTCACAAAAGCGTGAACATACTCACACTCCGAACACATAAAAGAACCATTGCATGTCATTAGTCTCCAGCAATGCCATGATAGATATTCATCAATGATTTTTTCTAGGTATATTCCTTCCAAGCACAATGACGTCACCTTCTTTCCGTTTAATCATCGACCTTATGCAAATCGTCTTATGTTGCTTTATATCTAGCGCAACAGTAGCTGAAACGTATCGAACCGAACTACCTAACGCCCTTGATGACTCAGGATGGAATTTAATGCTGGACGAAAATGATATTCAGGTGTTTACCAGAGAATGGCCCGGTAGTGATTTCGTGGCGATTAAAGGCGTTCAGACAATCAACTCATCTCTCTCAAATATTCTTGGCAATTTTATTGATATTGCTTCTTTCCCTGAGTGGGTTAAAGATGCTGAGGAAGGTTACGTTATAGAGCCTTTTGACAAAAGCCAGGCTCGTAAAATTTATTTGAGAATGAACCTCCCATGGCCATTAAAAGATAGAGATATTGTTTCTGGCCAGAGTGTAAACCAAAATACTATAACCAAAATAGTCACAATAAGAGAGTGGTATGAAGGCGACACACTCCCGATTACTGATGGAGTAATACGGATTCCTCGGCTAAATACAGAATTTTTACTCATACCCTACGAGAAGAATTCAACAAAACTAATCTGGCAAGGTCATAATGACCCTGGCGGGTTAATCCCTTCATTTCTTGTTAACTGGTTGATAGAAAACGTATTCTTCACTTCAATGACAACAATGAAAAAACGATTTGAAAACCCCGAGCACTTTAAATCTGTAGATTGGATACTTGATTTTGAACAATGAATTTTCAGCTACAAGATAAGATGATCTCAAGGTATAATATCTATTCCAACTTTAATTATCTTTTTGAAGACTTTGAGCTAAATGACCAAAAAACTATTTATTAAGACACATGGTTGCCAGATGAACGAATATGACTCATCTCGCATGACAGACCTTTTACGCGACAGCCACGATGTTGAACTAACCGAAAATGAAAAAGAAGCTGATATATTATTACTCAATACTTGCTCTATTCGTGAGAAGGCTCAAGACAAGGTTTTTCATCAATTAGGTCGCTGGAAAAAGCTTAAAGATAACAATTCTGAAATCACCATAGGTGTTGGTGGCTGTGTTGCAAGCCAGGAAGGTGCAGCAATTCAAAAACGCACACCATTCGTTGATGTCATATTTGGCCCGCAAACGCTGCACCGTTTACCTGAAATGATTGATGCCTCAAAGCAAGGGCAACGTGGTGTTATTGATATTAGTTTTCCTGAAATCGAAAAATTTGACCACCTACCCGCCCCTGGCATTGATGGGCCATCAGCTTTTGTATCAATCATGGAAGGCTGTAGCAAATACTGTACATTTTGCGTCGTACCTTACACTCGTGGCGAAGAAGTCAGTCGCCCTGTCGATGATGTAATTGCTGAAATAGCGCATCTGGCCTCTCAGGGTGTTCGTGAAGTAAATTTACTTGGGCAAAACGTAAACGCCTTCCAAGGTGAAACTCATGATGGCGACATGATGGATTTGGCTGAGTTAATTACTTTAGTCGCGGCAATAGATGGCATCGATAGGATCAGATTTACAACATCGCACCCCGTCGAATTTACAGACTCATTGATTGATGTATATGCAGATGTGCCTGAGCTTGTTAGTCATCTACATCTCCCGGTTCAAAGTGGTTCCGACCGAATTCTTGCAGAGATGAAGCGTGGTCATATGGCGCTAGAGTATAAGTCTAAAATTAGACGACTCAGAAAGATTCGCCCTGACATAAGTATTTCTTCCGACTTTATCATTGGTTTTCCTGGTGAAACAGAGAAAGATTTTGAAGATACAATGAAACTCATTAATGACGTTGGCTTTGATGCTTCATTTAGTTTTATCTACAGTGCTCGCCCAGGTACTCCCGCTGCTGATATGGCAGACGACACGACTGAAGATACTAAAAAACAGCGCTTATCCATTCTTCAGCAACGTATCGCACAACAATCTTTAGATATAAGCCGAAAAATGGTTGATACCACTCAACGAGTACTAGTAACAAGTTTTTCAAAGAAGGACCCGGGAGAGCTTCAGGGCAGAACTGAAAATAACAGAGTCGTTAACTTCAAAGCCAAACAAGATCGGTCAGATAGTGCTTTAATCGGCAGGTTCATTGACATAAAGATAACAACAGCTTTCCCTAACTCCTTACGCGGAGATAGAATTGATGACCAAGACTACTAGTACCGCGACCAATACCATCAAAGAAACACGACTTGAACCATTTGATAATAAACGCTTGGCGTTATTATGTGGACAGTTTGATGAAAATATTAAATACCTTGAAAATAGTTTAGGTGTACGCATTTCTTATCGAGGCAATACCTTCAAGGTCAGCTCCGCCAAAGCTGCGTTCTGCCAGTCTGCCATCGAAATTTTGCGTCACCTTTATCGAGAAACCGAAGATAACGGCGTTATAAGTTTAGAGATGGTTCATTTGTTTATTCAAGAGTTTGGTATTGAATCTTCGAATGGTGACTTCCCTGTAGAGACCAAGTTAATAAAAACACCTCGTACCTCCGTTAAGCCACGCGGTGGCAATCAAAGCGCTTATGTAGAAGGTATCTCAAAACATGACATAAACTTCGGAATAGGCCCAGCCGGAACTGGAAAAACCTACTTAGCTGTCGCTTGCGCTGTCGAAGCCTTAACAAATGAAGAAGTTAAGCGTATTTTGTTAGTGCGTCCCGCTGTTGAGGCGGGTGAAAAGCTAGGGTTTCTTCCTGGTGATTTAGCTCAAAAAGTTGACCCATACCTGCGTCCACTTTACGATGCTTTATATGAAATGCTGGGCTTTGAACAAGTCGCTCGCTTAATCGAAAAAAGCGTCATTGAAATCGCCCCGCTCGCCTTTATGCGAGGTCGAACTTTAAATAATGCCTTTATCATTCTGGATGAAAGCCAAAATACCACCCCGGAACAGATGAAAATGTTCCTGACCCGTATTGGCTTTGGATCTACTGCGGTCATCACTGGCGACTTAACACAAACAGATTTACCCAAAGGGGCTAAATCTGGTTTATCACAAGCACTTCATGTACTAGATAATGTTAAAGGCATAGGTAGTACGCATTTTATTGCCTCTGATGTTGTCAGACACCCCATTGTTCAACGAATTGTAGAAGCCTATAACAAATATGACATTAGCCACCATTGATTTACAAATAGCCAGTGAGCACACTCGCTGCCCAAGTGTTTCACAACTTAAACTTTGGGTTGAATCTTCTCTCCAGGAAATGGATGAGAAAGAAGATCAAGAGCTTACGATCCGTATTGTTGATGAACAAGAGAGCCAATCTTTAAATAAACAATACAGAGGAAAAGATAAGCCCACGAATATATTATCGTTTCCTTTTGAATCCCCTGCTCAAATAGAACTAAATTTGTTAGGAGATTTAGTGATTTGTGCGCCTATTGTCTCAAGAGAAGCAAAAGAGCAGGAAAAATCGGAAATTTCACATTGGGTTCACATGGTAGTTCATGGTACTTTGCATCTACAAGGTTTCGACCATATAGAAGATGATGAAGCCGAAGCAATGGAAGCTTTGGAAATCAAGATTCTAAACACGCTTGGTTTCCAAAACCCGTACCTAATTGAGGAAAAGAATAACTAGCTTATGAGTGATGAAAAGTCGAGCAAAACTGTGACACACCCCCCTGCAAAAAAGAAATGGTTTACAAAAATATCTCAACTATTATCGATTGAACCACAGTCTCTTCTAGATATTATGGAGATTCTTCGTGAAGCTGAAGTTCGTGATGTCATAGATCCAGATTCTCTCAGTATTATTGAAGGGGCAATCCAAGTCACCGATATGCAAGTTCGTGAAGTAATGATTCCACGACCACAAATGATTACCGTTAAGTCCAACCAAGAACCCGAACAGTATATACATAACATTATCGAATCAGCACACTCCCGCTTTCCTGTTATAGGTGATTCTCCAGACGATATAATTGGTATTTTACTTGCCAAAGACCTACTGCCACTTGCACTCAAAGGCAACCTTAAAAAAGGCGACGTCTCTGAATTATTACGCCCGGCAACCATCATCCCTGAAAGCAAACGTCTCAACCAGCTGCTAAAAGAGTTTAAACAAACACGCAACCACATGGCCATAGTTATTGATGAATATGGCGGGATCTCAGGCTTAGTAACCATCGAAGATATACTTGAACAAATCGTCGGTGAAATAGATGACGAGCATGACATAGATGATGAAGCTATGATCAAGCAATTATCGAATGGCGAATATAATGTTAAAGCGATCACCCCTGTTGAAGAATTCAATGACTACTTTACTGTTGATTTTCCTGATCATGAATTTGACACAATAGGTGGCTTAGCGTTAAAACAATTTGGTAGATTGCCTCGTCGTGGTGATACAACACAATTTTATGGGTTTAAAGCAACCGTTTTGAATGCTGACAACCGAACAATCCGGTTGCTAAAAATAGAAAAAGTTTAAAGCATCATGCAGAACCTTTTACCTTTAACATCAAAACCTCAAACTAAACTATTGGTAGTGATCGGTCTACTTGTTGCTGGCGCAATGCAAACGCTAGCGATAGCGCCTTTTGATTTTTGGATTTTAGGTCCCTTATCTATAGCTTTAATTCTCTATATAACAAATGGGTTAAGCAACAGCCAACTCAATACAAGCAATGCAAAGCACAAAAATCATGGTCATATTTATGGTGGATTATTCGGTCTAGGGCTATTTGGTTCTGGGGCTTCATGGATATATGTCAGCATCCATACTTATGGTTATGCCAGTCCAGCACTCGCAGCGGTTTTAACGCTTGCCTTTGTACTAGTTCTATCCGCATTTCCAGCACTAGTATTTTGGTTATATTTCAAACTCAAAGACTCTAGCAATTCCAAATACAACCAATTTATAAATGCCATACTTTTTTTATGTTTATGGGTATTGGGTGATGCATTTAGAACTGAATTTTTAACCGGTTTCCCATGGTTATTTTTAGGTTACGGACATCTACACAGCCCTCTTTCTGGCTGGATTCCAGTAATAGGTGTATATGGTCTAACCCTAATTACCGTGGCGACTGGCATTGGTATTGCCCTAATAATAAATCACACGCCAAAACAATTGAAACTTGGTGCCATCATTTTTATTACTGCAACTTGGTTAACAGGCCTGGGACTTAATCAAATAAACTGGTCACAGACTGAAGGCAAACAACTAAGTGTTGCTCTAGTACAGCTTAATATTCCTCAAGAGTTAAAGTGGCAACCTGCTCAACGACGAAAGACACTCAAGTTATTAGAAAAATTAACGCGTGAATATTGGCAAAATGATTTAATTATCTGGCCTGAGACAGCCATCCCCTTGCTATATAATCAAGCACAACCATTTTTGAATAAAATGTCGGCACTTGCGAGCGCTCACGATAGTAATATTATTAGTGGCATCCCCTATCGTGGCATTAACAAAGAAACAGGCCAAACTACTGTCCACAACAGCATTACCAGTATCGGTGCTGGTAGTGGCCTCTACCACAAACAAAAGTTAGTACCTTTCGGCGAATATGTACCACTACAAGACATACTTCGCGGACTAATTGCCTTCTTTGACCTCCCTATGTCAGACTTCCGAAAAGGCCCGGAAAATCAAGCCCTTCTAGAATCTCAAGGGCTATTGGTTGCGCCCTTCATTTGTTATGAGGTCGTCTATCCTGACTTTGTTGCAACAAATGCAATAAATGCCGATTATTTATTGACCATCAGTAACGATAGCTGGTTTGGTAATTCTCTAGGGCCACTGCAACACCTTGAGATGGCTCAAATGCGAGCCGCTGAAAACTCACGTTATATGGTTAGAGGAACGAATAATGGGATAAGTGCCATTATTGATGAGAGAGGCAACATTATGTCTCAATCTGAACAGTTCATAGAAACAGTTCTAGAGTCAAAAATTCAAATAAGGTCGGGGCGAACTCCATTCTCATTAACAGGCTCTTACCCTTTATTTTTTCTTTGCTTCGCTTTTATTTTATGGCATTTATATAGATCTTATAAACTGCGTTAGCCCGATTAATTAAACTACGTTAGAATAACTCACAATTCACACTCTAATTTCATATTTACTCCAACATTGAAGAACCTCATGTCAGAACAGCCGATGCAAGAACAGTACGAACCAAAAATAATAGAAGATAGTGCCCGAAACTTCTGGGTAGAGAATAATAGCTTTGCCGTCACCGAAGATGAGAGCAAAGAAAAATACTACTGCCTCTCGATGTTTCCTTATCCTAGCGGTAAATTGCACATGGGTCACGTTAGGAATTACACCATAGGTGATGTAGTTTCTCGCTACCAACGCATGCAAGGTAAAAATGTCATGCAACCGATGGGCTGGGATGCATTTGGTCTTCCTGCTGAAAATGCTGCCATCAAACATGAAGTTCCTCCCGCTAAGTGGACTTACGAAAATATTGAATACATGAAAGGCCAACTTAATTTACTGGGCTTCGGCTATGATTGGGATCGTGAATTGGCGACGTGCCAGCCAGAATACTATAAATGGGAACAGTGGTTTTTTACGGAGTTATACAAAAAAGGTTTAGTTTACAAAAAAAATGCAACAGTAAACTGGGATCCTGTTGACCAAACTGTTTTAGCAAATGAACAAGTAGTAGATGGCCGTGGCTGGCGCTCAGGAGCATTAGTTGAACGAAAAGAAATCCCTCAGTGGTTTATCAAAATCACTGATTATGCAGATGAATTATTAACTGATTTAGACAAACTAGAAGAATGGCCCGAACAAGTTAAAACAATGCAGAAAAACTGGATTGGCCGTTCAGAAGGCTTAGAGTTTTCATTTGCATTAAAAGACCGCAAAGACACATTATCTGTTTACACCACTCGCCCAGATACCATTATGGGAGTTACTTATGTAGCCGTAGCTTCACAACACCCTTTAGCACTTGAAGCAGCAAAGACTAACTCTGCAGTCAGTTCATTCATAGAGGAATGCAAAAATAACAAAGTTGCTGAAGCAGATATGGCAACAATGGAAAAGAAAGGTCTAGCCACCGGTTTCACGGCTATACATCCATTAACAGGTGAAGAAGTACCTGTTTGGACAGCCAACTTTGTTTTGATGGATTATGGATCTGGCGCTGTTATGTCTGTACCCGCTCATGATGACCGTGACCATGATTTTGCCAAGACATTTGGCTTGCCAATTAAACAAGTTATTGCTCCCAATGACGACCAAGAAATTGATATTCAAGAACGGGCTTTCACTGAAAAAGGGGTATTAGTTCTTTCAGATGATTTTACTGGCCTAAGTTCTGAAGAGGCATTTTTAGCTATCGTTGCCAAATTTGAATCGCTTGGCACTGGTAAGAAAAGAATCAATTACCGCTTACGTGACTGGGGTGTTTCTCGTCAACGTTATTGGGGAAGCCCTATCCCTATGAAGATGCTTGAAGATGGTACAGCCTGCCCTGTTCCACTCGAGGAACTTCCTGTTGTTTTACCAGAAGATGTTGTACTGGATGGTGTCATTTCACCTATTAAGAGCAATCCGGAATGGGCTAAAACAACTCATAACGGCCAACCAGCATTACGTGAAACCGATACATTTGATACTTTTATGGAATCATCTTGGTATTACGCACGCTACTGCTCACCAAACTCAAACGATAGTATGCTGGATTCTAAAGCTGCGAATTACTGGTTGCCAGTTGATCAATACATTGGCGGCATCGAACACGCAATTTTACACCTTTTATATGCTCGTTTTTTTCATAAACTATTACGAGATGTTGGCTTAGTTGAATGCGATGAACCGTTCAAAAAACTACTTTGCCAAGGTATGGTTTTGGCTGAAAGTTTCTATCAGGAAGATGATAAGGGTGGAAAAATCTGGATTTCGCCTTCAGATGTAAATATAGAAACCGATGATAAAGGTAAAACAATAGGCATTAAATTAAAGTCTGATGGTAGCAGTGTCGAAACAGCTGGCATGAGTAAGATGTCTAAATCCAAAAATAACGGCGTCGATCCTCAAACAACCATTAATCGCTTTGGTGCAGATACGGTTCGTTTGTTCATTATGTTCGCTGCTCCACCAGAACAATCGCTTGAATGGTCAGATAATGCAGTTGAAGGTTCACACAGGTTCCTCAAACGATTATGGAAAGCTGTCTTTAACCATGTTGAGTTAGGCAAAAAAGATATCGTACTAGATATTGCCTCCCTTAATGAAGGTCAAAAATCTCTCCGTCGAAAAGTACATCAAACCATTCGAAAAGTAAGTGATGACGTTAGTCGTCGTTTAACTTTCAACACAGCAATCGCTGCGATTATGGAACTGATGAACGACATCGCTAAGTTTAAAGATACAAGTGATCAGGGCGCTGCTGTCATGCAAGAAGCATTGGAAGCAGCAACGCTCTTACTAGCCCCGATTACGCCACATATCTGCCATAAACTTTGGTCTGACTTAGGTCATAATGAAGCAGTAATTCATGCAAATTGGCCAAGCTATGATGAATCAGCTCTCAGCGTATCATCTCAACAAATAGTGATGCAGGTTAACGGAAAAGTTAGAGCAAAACTTGAAGTTCCAGCTGGCACAGATAAAGAAACAATAGAAAAACTGGCATTAGATAATGAAAACGTACAACGGTTCATTAACGAGCTTACGGTTAGAAAAATAATCGTTATTCCAGGCAAGCTTGTCAATATTGTTGCAAACTAAGCTGTGACTATTAAACATAACTTAAACTTAAATACAGCACGCATTTTTTGCACGCTGTGTTTAAGTTTGTTAATAGCCTCCTGCGGATTTCAGTTAAGAAGTACTCAAGCACTTCCGGCTAGTTTAAGCTCAATTAACTTTAAATGTGCGAATGAGAAAATCTGGGACATCTGCCGCCAATTAAGTAAAGAGTTTCAACTGCACCAAATCGAACTTAGCGACCAAGCTGAAATGACGCTTACAATATCAAATGATCATAAAGAACAACGATCACTCTCTATTAATAATGATGCATCAACGGCTGAATTTGGTTTAATTCACTCGGTTCACTACCAGTTAATTCACTCCGCTACCCGCAAACAAATAAGCAGTCAAACTGTTAAAGTAAGTCAAAGTTACCGCCATCAGTCATCCGCACTCATTGCAAAAGAACGTGAACAAGATGAAATTCAAGTCAAGTTGAACCAGGAAATAGCAGATATTATTTTTAGACAGCTCAGTGTATTTGACCATCAACGCATTCAGCAGTCCTTAGACTCAGATTAAATTTGAACCTTATGCGCATTCAAACCAAACAACTAGACAAAGAATTAAAAACCAAACTACTTCCTGTTTATCTTGTAACTGGCGACGAACCACTATTAGTTCAGGAAGCGCTAGATAGTATTCGATTAGCAAGTAGAAACTCAGGCTGCGATGAACGGAAAATTCTCGATGTTGACCGAAAATTTGACTGGGGAAACCTTAACAATGAAGCTAACAGTTTATCTCTTTTTGCCGAACGCACACTAACTGAACTCAGACTTGGAGCATCAAAACCAGGAATCCCTGGCGGAAAAGCGCTTCAACTTTATTGCCAACAACTCCCTGAAGATAAAATATTACTAATTAGTGCAGCAAAGCTGAATGCAGCAACACTTAAAAGCAAATGGTGTTCAGCAATTGATAAAGTTGGTGGAATCATACAAGTCTGGCCTATCAGCTTAAATGAGATGCCTCAATGGATTTCTCAAAGAGCTAATAAAATGGGCTTGCAGATCGAGCGTGAAGCGATTTCATTACTTTCAGACAGACTTGAAGGCAACCTACTCGCAGCACAACAAGAGCTAGAGAAACTTAAGTTATTAAGTGATGGGACCAAGATAAATACAGACATGGTGCTCGCCAGTGTATCCGACTCAGCAAAATACGATATTTTCAATCTCACGGATGCCAGCTTAAGTGGAAACGCTAAGCTTACGGCCAAAATAGTGTCCAGTTTAAAAGTAGAAGGCCTTGAACCAACTTATGCATTATGGGCACTCAGTAAAGAAGTACGAACTGTCCTTGCCCTTACTCATGCTTTCCAAAAAAACCTCCCTCCTCAATCTATCTTCAAACAGTACGGTATCTTCCAAAAGCGACAAGCCGTTTTAACACAAGCAGCAAAACGACACAAAGCAGCTAACCTCAAAATACTTTTAAGTAAATGTAAGCAAACTGATGATCTTATTAAAGGTGTAGAGAAGGGAGTAAATCCATGGGATTTATTGTTGGATATATCTCTCGGTTTGTCAGGGTCGCCGGTTTCATAAAGCGTTATTTTAGAAATAATAAAATACATTACTTACATTTATTAGCAAAAAAAAAATTCTATTCGTACATTTTGAGGGAAAAGTAACCAATGTTCTGCTAGGGTCAATATATAAGCACTCGATAATGTTGTACGGGTTTAGTGCACTTTCTCGAAAGTGACGTGTTTTAAAAGGCAGAGGTCTTACACACAATGCGCAACAACACAGTTTCAATTTCCTTAACACTCCAGTCATATTTTCTATCAATACTATTTGTTAGTTTCTCTTCATTTAGTTTCGCTGCTAGTAAAGACGTTATTGATCGCGACTTTTGGGGCATGCTCTATAAAAATGGTGGCGAAACTTTTTACTGCAATAAACCTTTCAAAAAGAAAGGCCCATTAATTTCCGAAAGTTATATTTATTCAAGTACGTGGATTCGAGAATATTTAGATTGCGGAACCAAAAGACAGTGCAAGAAAAACAATCCGGATTACAACAAAATAATTTCAGACCTGCACAACATAGTACCTTCTGATGCTTATTTTGAATTCAAACGTAAAAACTCTATGTATGGAACACTAGATAAAACTGTCGAACCTAATGAGTGTGGCATACGAAAAAAACATCATATTCTTGAGCCAGCAGACCATTTAAAAGGCGACATTGCACGTATTTTAATGTACATGCACACTCGGTATCATTTGCCCTTAAATACAAGCCTATCCTTATTAAAGTTTTGGAATAATAACGATATGCCTGACTCAAAAGAAAAGAAACGAAACAAGGCAATTAAAGCAATCCAAGGTAATGGAAACCCATATATCGAAGACACGTTATTAATTGATACGATCAAGCGTTAGTACTCATCACAATAACTTAAAGACTCTTCCTTCTTGAGCTCTAAAGCATCAAAACGTAATTTAGCTTTTGGGGTACCAGAGATCCAAGTAAGACTGTCATTAAATACACGAGCAGATTGTAAGTCTCGTGTCAGCATATGATAACCATCAGTGTAATTAATAAATACGATACTTTTATCAATCAATTTCATTTTCTTGAGCATTTCACACGTGGGCTTTTTTGGAATAACTTGATCTTTATCTCCGTAAAAAACCATTGTTTTAATTGATACATCTTTGGAAGCAAGTAATGCCGCATCCATTAAATTGGTTAAACCATATATCGCGTCGATTCTAGTTGCTTTTATAACCTTTTTATCTCTTCCCATCGCTCTAAGTGCTTCAATATTATCCGTTGCTTGAACCCCTAAACCTTCTCCTGTAGGCATCCAATCAGGAAAGGTATGTACAGCTATCCAAAGCGACAATTGCTGGTACCATGGTTGTGTACTTCGCGCCCAAACAGCTGGTGCGTATAAGAGAACGCCACTTACGTATTCTTCTAATGATAAACTCGAATCTGCCATAGCAGTCATAATAACAGCCCCGCCCATACTCTCTCCGACCAGAAAAATAGGCAAATGTGGGTTCTGCTGTCGAAGCTGTTTTACAATAGCTTGCAAATCTTTTTGTAAGCGCCCTTCTTCTGGCCATATTCCCACCATCTCGGTACCACCAAAACCACGTTGATCGTATGCAATACATGCCAGATTTTTTGCTACATAAAACTGGCACATTCCCTCGAAAGCTTGGTTGTAATCATTAAAACCATGTAAAGCTAGAACAACACCTTTAGGGGTAATATTAGGATCAGGCCAAAAGCTAGTAAGAGGAAGACGATATCCATCATCAGCAATAAACTGGCTTAGTGTAAGCTCAGGCGCCTGAATTATGCCTGAACTTTTTTGAGTTTGTGGCGCGGTACAACCATTCAGGAAGAGATAACAAAAGAGTAAACAGACAAAAATAAGCCGTTCATTTTCAGGGAGGTTTTGTTTAAAATAATATTTAAAATGGTTTTGAATAATCATAAAGTTTCAATATGTTCAATCGTTATCTGCATTTATATACGGTCAAGACTCATTAAACTGGTTATGAAGTTCGAACCAACATAAATAAAGTCTGGATCAGATTTAAAAACAACTTTTATAAATATTTATTATAATCCAGTTGATTCACCGTTAAATGATTATCTAAAACAAACTGGTTAATCTTTTGCGTTGTTTTAATTCGGTTGGTTTTCGCACATAAGAATAAGGTGGGTTTATCAATATACCTATCAATAATTTTATCTAAGAAGACCTCATCCACCTCGTCAGACAAATAAATAATCCAGGCAGAAATATCGTCAAATACTGAATAGTTATCTGCGGTAAAAGTCTTAGGGTGAATAAAATATTTTACTGAAATATCATGTTGTTTCAGTTCAGATTTAATCATTTCCGAGTGTATTTTAACATCTGAAAAAATGCCAAGGCTTTTAGGTAAGCCACCCTTAACTAATAGTTTTGATTCTGAATTAATGATAGTGAGCGGAAAGGGGTTTGTATTATAAAATGGAGGATTCTGATCCAGTTCCGACACAACAATCGGTTTATCGTACACCTCATCATCTACCGGACTTGATAGTGGTCGTGCTGATAGTTTACTGATATGGGTTCGTAGTCCGCTATTTTTATTTGTGTGTATTATATTGACCTTCAAAGCGTCTTCAGCCTTCATCCAGGATTTTGTTTTCTCTTTAGAAGCTACGGCTTTTCTGTTTGAAATTGCTCTAAGGTTATTGTACGAGATAAAGTGAGCATCTTTTTTTTGTTTTTTAAAGCTGAATAGTCGCTTTAGCATAGTAACTCCATTTAGCTAGCTCTGAGTTCTACTGGTTATTAACTAGAGAAGGTTATATTTTATTAAACTTATTAACCATTAGGTTCTATGCATGACTCCACCTACATTCCGGTTTAGAGCACACAGTAATGATGGTGTAGTTAGTCATATGACTGCCGTGCAAAAGCCTCTTAATAAGAGTTATATTTATTTTTTAAGGGGCATTTGATTACATAATGTATTGATCAACATGAAATATCATTGACTAACGAATGTATTTGTAATTCATGTGAACTATTTCACATTGAAATACAGCCAAAACTAAATCAGTTTTTGTTTTATTTGTATTGAACAAGCTGCTTTTTATTCAGGCTATGTTTGTTGTAACTCCGAAAGCAGTACTTTAAAAATAGAGTTTCTTTTATCAAGTGACTCATTAACAAGGTGATGCTTTCCATCATCTATATAGGCAATTTTCAACTCTTTAAATAAACGCTTTAATACTTCAATATTATGAGGCCAGTCGACTGTTTCATCGGCAGTTCCTTGTATCACTAATATTTTTCGTTTTAAACGCCGACCATTTTCAATTTTTGGTATCCACTCTTTTAAAGCGCTAATCCAGTCTACTGCCATCCATTTGGACTGTAGAGGGTCATGTTCTTTTAGAAATTTAACGAAGCCCAAATCTGAACTATTTGTTGAAAATGAACGATGCCATATTTTGAAGAAGGGTTTGATTCCAAAATGTATTAAACTAATTGACTCCCAGCCTTTTGGTCTAACAAGGGGCGCAAGTAACACAACTTTGTCAAATATACCGCACTGTTCACCAGCGTTACTTTCATTTTTAATTAATCGGTCAATTAATACGGCTGCACCGGTACTTTGACCAACACAGTGAAATGGTTCATTAAACTGCCCAGTACAAACAGCTAGGCAAGAATCGACAGCATCTTGATACTGCTCAAATGATTTGATGGCTGTCGGCTTTCCACTGGAAAGTCCATGCCCAGGCATATCATAAATTACTACAGAAAAATTTGACTTAAGAAGGAAACGAATCAGGTGCTGATATATTCCGGCGTGATCAAAATAACCATGAAATAGAAAAACGGTCCCTATTGAATCTATTGGTTTAAAGCTTTGAAGAACGATTCTAAAATCTTTGGTATCTATCCAGCCTAAACGTTGCTCTAAACCCTCAAATTCTGAATAGAAATTCATACCATAAAAATCGTAATACTTAACGACCTCACCTTTAACTTTTGGTTTTGCTCGAAAAGAGAATTTACTTAATTCCATTAATAGACGATCACGATCCCAATTCATATTTTTCTTCACCATTCTAGTTCTAATCTGATACAGGTAATTGTTTTCTTATTATATTAATACTCATTAAGGCTAATACAGTTCTTTGGTTTAACCACAAACCATTGAATCTTTTTACAATGTTTCAAATTGTTACGGTAACACTTTGAACAACTTTCGTTACAATAGAGCCTATTAAATCCTTAAGAGCCTAATGAGAGATGAGCATGAGTATGAGACAAGAAAGCAAGCCTTTTACCTTTATAGACATCGTATTAGCAACTGCGATCAGTAGTATTATGGTCGGTTTTTTAATTCAACAGGTTATTTGAAGAGATGATTAGGTTTTATCTGAAAGTATTTACTTAAATTAAAAGCTGTGTAATTTCAAAGACTTAGTCATCTATATCGAAACTCACTCTAACGCGATACTAAGTAAGTGATGATAAACTCAGCTATAACGACTAGCGACTTACAAAAAATGTCGCGAAATTTTCTATATCTGTCGGTATACCCAAAGCACTCACTCCACTCGCGGGGCAGGCCCTAAATTCTGACCTACTTAAAAAACAATATACTGAATTATTGAGCGTTTTCCCTTAAAAAAGTGCCATTCAGGTTATCCCTATTTAAGAAAACCATTGTAATTTTTCACGAAGATTGACCACATCGCCAATGATAATGAGTGTTGGTGCACTTATTTGTTCTTGGTCAGCTAGTTCGGAAATTGTCGCTAATGTTCCAGAAAGTACTTTTTGAAACCGTGTTGTTCCCTTAGAAATCAAAGCAATAGGCTTGTTCTCACTCATACCATGCTCTATTAATGACCGGCAAATTGTTGGTAAGCCCGTTAACCCCATGTAAAAAACTAACGTTTGGTTCTCTTGAACAAACTCGCTCCAAGGTAGATCACACGTATCATTTTTAAGGTGCCCAGTAACAAAACGCACTGACTGCGAGTAATCACGGTGCGTAAGAGGGATACCAGAATAGGCAGCGCAACCAGATGCAGCAGTAATTCCTGGTACAACTTGAAATGATACCCCCTGCTCTGCGAGAGTTTCAATTTCTTCTCCGCCACGTCCAAAAATGAAAGGGTCACCACCTTTTAGTCTAAGTACGCGTTTCCCTTCTTTTGCATATTGAACGAGTAATTCATTGATTGAGTCTTGCGGCACTAAATGATTTGATCGTTCTTTACCTACATTAACTTTTTCAGCGTCTTGTCGAACTAATGCTAAAATTGGCTCTGAAACTAAGCGGTCATATAAAACAATATCCGCTTGTCGAATTAAACGTAATGCCTTGAAAGTGAGTAGGTCTGGGTCACCAGGGCCAGCACCGACCAGATAAACCTCACCATCCACCTGATTTTTATCACTTAACTGCTGATTAAGCTTGGCCTTTAATTCATCTTCTGCTGCCTCTTCTTGACCGGAAAAAACCAAGTCTGCAAAACGGCCCTCTAACACGCTTTCCCAAAACTGACGACGAGTATTAATTGCAGTAATCTGCTGTTTAACTTCGTTACGATATTTTCTCGCAATGATCGCTAAACGACCAAAAGCATGGGGGATACTGGCTTCAAGACGATTACGCAACAAACGAGTAAGAACAGGTAATTCACCACTACTTGAGACGGCTGCAATAATAGGAGAGCGGTCAATAATGGAAGGGAATACAAAGTTACTTAAGTCGGCTCGATTAACCACATTAACAGGTATTTTTAGAGACTTTGCCTGATCGGATATCTGCTCATCAACACTGGCATCATCCGTTGCAGCAATCACAATATTTGCTGAGTCCCATAAGGAGTCATTCAGGGCCAAATAATGTTCAAATAGTGGCGAGTCTAAATAGCCTTTAAGGCTTGTGTTGAGCGTTTCCGTGACAAGTACTACTCGACAATTTGCTTTAAGCAAGATTTCAACTTTTCTAGCAGCAGCATCTGAAGCACCAAAGACAAGTGCCGTACTTTGTTTTAAATCAAAGAAAAGTGGTAGGAAATCCATATTAAAACCTTAAATGATTGATTGAGCACTTCGGATGAATAAATATTTTGAGAACGTTGTACTGTGGTTGTTTCTTTTACTACTTTGTCATTCCGCTGCGCTATGCAGCCGAAATGACATAAGTTCGAGTTCTACGTGTACTCTAGACAATGATTCTATTCATTAATAACCGTCAAACCACCCATATACGGGACTAATACTTCTGGAATTTTAATAGACCCATCTTCTTGCTGATGGTTTTCCATCACCGCAATCATCGTTCGCCCAACAGCTAAACCTGAACCATTTAAAGTATGAACCAGTTGAGGTTTATTGGATTCAGGGTTACGCCATCTTGCTTGCATGCGGCGAGCCTGAAAGTCACGCGTATTACTACAAGAAGAAATCTCTCGATATGCATCTTGACCGGGAAGCCAAACTTCAATATCAAACGTTTTAGCCGCAGAAAACCCTAAGTCTCCACCACACAACAGTACTAAACGATAGGGTAATTCCAGCTTCTGTAAAATACCCTCAGCATGACTGGTAATGGCATCAAGTGCTGAATCAGAATCTTCGGGCTTAACAATTTGAACCATTTCAACTTTATCAAACTGGTGTTGACGAATCATCCCTTTTACATCGCGCCCATAAGAGCCGGCTTCACTACGAAAACAAGGTGTGTGACATACAAATTTTAGCGGTAACTGATTTGCATCTATGATTTCATCACGCACGATATTAGTCGCAGGCACTTCTGCTGTTGGAATCAAATAAAAATCACGATCTGCATGCAATTTAAACAGGTCTTCTTCAAATTTAGGTAGCTGGCCTGTTCCAAATAAAGAGTCACTATTTACGATATACGGTAAGTAGGCTTCTTCATAACCATTTTCTGTTGTATGAGTGTCGAGCATAAATTGCGCAAGTGCACGATGTAGTCGCGCCAATTGACCACGTAAAACCACGAAACGTGAGCCCGTCAGTTTACTCGCTGTTTCAAAGTCCATTAATTTTGATTTTTCACCTAGCGCGATATGATCTTTCGCTTCAAAATCAAATTTTAGCGGCTCACCCCATTTTCGAACTTCGACATTATCGTCTTCAGACTCGCCTGCTGGCACTTCTGAATCTGGCAAGTTAGGCATACCTGCAAAAATGTTGTTTAATTCATCTTGAACCGCTTTTAATTCAGCTTTAGCAGACTCTAACTTGTTACCAATCTCATCCATTTCAGCAATAAGCGGTGCGATATCTTCACCGGAAGCTTTTGCTTTACCAATCGATTTAGATCGGGTATTTCGTTCGTTCTGAAGTTCTTCAGTTTTGGTTTGAATCGATTTTCGTTTATCTTCGAGCATAGCGAAACGCTCTATATCAAACTTATATTTTTTAATGCTTAGTTTTTGAGCGATATCTTCAATATTTGAACGAACTAATTTTGGATCTAACATAATCTCTTTTCTTAGGTTTTGATGTTAATTTGGTCTGTATAATAGACCGCTATTTAAACAGTTAAAATGTTGCACGGGTAAAAAACACACCAGCCATCACGGCAATTAGACAAAATATAACAGAACCAGCGACATAAGTAAGCGCTTGCAGGGGCTCACCTCTATCTAATAACTCCCATGCTTCTAAAGAAAAAGCAGAGAATGTTGTAAAGGCACCTAGAAAACCGGTCATAAAGAGAGGTTTCATTTCGGGTGATATTAATGATTTTTCGACAATAACAATATAGGCAATACCCATCAAAAATGAGCCAATTATATTTACTGTCATGGTTCCCCAAGGAAAAGCACGCCCTCCAACTAAGTTGACCAGGGTATAACGCGCCATAGCACCGACTGCACCAGCTATTGCGATAAGGGCTAAATGTTTCATGGAAACCTGTTATTTGTTGTTAGTAATACATGATATGGAATCAGGCCGAAGTTTACCTTTATTTGATCACAATTACACACGCGAAATAACGTTCAATTAATGTTTATTTAAAATTGATACTCTTTGAATATTAGCAATAAACTCTTCAAGAAATGCAGAGGCATCTGCACCACTTGCAGCACGATGATCGAATGTTAAAGATATTGGTAATATACGACCAACTTCAATCTTATCATCAACAACAACTGCCTCTTGTCGTATTTTTCCAACACCAATGATAGCAACTTGTGGCGGCACCACAATGGGTGTTGCATACCGACCACTTAAGGTCCCAAAATTACTTAAGCTAATCGTCGCCCCCAGCATATTTTGCGGAGATATTTTTTTTGCCTTAACTTGCTGAATTAAAGTACTTAGCGTGCTTTTTACTTCATTGACTGACAGGTTTTGAGTTTTTCGTATGACAGGTACATATAACCCTTCATCAGTATTAACTGCTACACCGATATTGATATCTTTAAACATTTGAACAGTGAGGTTTTCTTCATCAAACCATGCATTTAACAATGGCATAGCAGTACATGCAGCAATAAGAGCATTTAATAGCCGTAGTGTTATATCTTCCTCTTCATGCCAAGCTGATATATTTGCATCATCAAATAGAGTCACTGCAGGCACCTGCTGCCATGACTTACTCATTGTTTGTGCCATAACCTTCTTTGCACCCGACAATTTAATCAGTTTATTTTCTGAATTAATCTGATTTGAACTACATTCATTATGGTTGGCTGCCGCCGTTTTATATTTCTTTTCGAATATCCTTATTAAGTCCTTGTGTGTGATACAACCAAACTCAGATTTATTTAATTCTTGCTCAATCCCAAGCTTCTTTGCAAAAGCAATAATGCTTGGTGGTGCCGCAAATTCGACGGTTGAACCATGTTGATTTGTTTTTATCTTCCTATCCGCTCTTTTCCCTCTGTCTGAACCAATAATGAATTCTTCACCTTGATTCATTTCAGTACTTGTTATTAATTCCCCTACAACAGAAACACTTTTCTCAGCAGTTTCTGTACTTTCACCTTCATATTCAACAAGCACTTCATTAACATGAATGATATCTCCTTCTGACGCACAGATTTTTGTAATCTCAGCATCGACCGGTGATGGTATTTCTACCACCGCTTTAGCTGTTTCAACGAGTACCATTAGCTGATCAACATGAACCGTATCGCCTTCTTTAACCAGCCACTCAATGATCTCAGCTTCTTGTAACCCTTCTCCTAAATCAGGTAATTTAAATGTTTGCATAAGCCGCCTCCTTTTTTGAGGCATAACTCGCCACGACGGTATCAACAATCTTTTCAACCGATGGCAAGTAATCTTGTTCATTTTGAAAGTACGGCATGATGGTATCGTAACCACATATTCTGGAAGTGGGTGCTTTAAGGTAAGGGAATGCAAACTCTGAAACACAAGCAGCAATCTCTGCCCCCACACCACAATTGCGAGAAGCCTCATGAATAATGCAACATCGACCCGTCTTTTTGACTGAATGAACAATTGTTTCACGATCAAAAGGAGATATTGTTGCAAGGTCAATCACTTCACAATCAATGTCTTTTGACGCTAATATCTTAGCAGCTTGCATGGTTTCTGTAATCATTGCTCCCCATGAAACCAAGGTCATATCTTTACCTTCGCGCAATATGAAACAGCTATCCAAAGGTAAGCTTTTTCCATTATCGATGACATTGCTTTTCGTTAAACGATATATTCGTTTAGGTTCAAGAAAAATTACAGGGTCATTTGATTCAATGGCCGACAATAACAAACCATAAGCTCTAACAGGTGAGCTTGGGATCACAACACGAAGCCCTGGTATATGAGCAAATAAAGCTTCTGTACTTTCACTATGATGTTCTGGCGCATGAATTCCGCCTCCATAAGGTGCCCTGATAACCATAGGACAACTCAACCGCCCTCTTGTTCTATTTCGTAAACGGGCAGCATGAGTGGCTAGTTGTTCCATAGCCGCAAAAATAAAGCCCATGAATTGTATTTCAGCAACCGGCCTTAAGCCTTGCGCTGCCATACCTACTGTAATGCCTGCAATCAGTGCTTCAGCAAGCGGAGTATCCATGACGCGCTTAAGGCCGAACTTGTCTCTCAAGCCTTCTGTTGCACGAAAAACCCCACCATTAACGCCTACATCTTCACCTAAAACAACCATCTCTGGATGTAAGATCATCGCCCTATTTAACGCAAGATTAATGGATTCAATTAATGTCAGTTCTAAGGTCTTTACATGAGATTCACTCATCTTTATCACCTCTATGCTTATTAATAATATCCGTACTTTTTTAAGCTATAACCCCTACATTTTATCTATCTCGGTTTGGAAACGTTGATATTTGGCTTCTGCATACTGATCATACAAATTTTCAGGAATCGACTCATATAAAAATTCAAACATTGATTCAGGACCTTGTTTTGGCTCATCCAAATACGCTTGAACTGATTCATTTATTTCTGATGCGACTAACTCTATTAATTTACGTTCTTTATCTTCATTCCATAAGTTATGTTTCAAAAGGTAGTTCTGCAAACGTTTAATAGGTTCATTTTTCCAGGCTTGTTTAAGTTCTTTCGGGTCTCGATAACGGTCTGCATCATCTGCAGTGGTATGATCCCCAAGACGATAGGTAACAGCTTCAATTAAAGTTGCACCCTTTCCCGAATAGGCTTTCACCAAAGCTTCTTTTATTGCGAACAACACTGCAAAATAGTCATTCCCATCTACAACAACACCTTCTATGCCCGCACCAATTGCTTTTTGAGCAATGGTTTGCGCTGCACACTGAACACTTCTGGGTGTCGAAATCGCCCACTGGTTGTTATTAACAACCATAACCAAGGGTAACTGCCATGCACCCGCCAAGTTCAAAGTTTCTAGAAAATCACCTTTAGAAGTGGCACCATCACCACATGTGACTAATGCTGCCTGATGTATACCTTGAACTTTTAGAGAAATAGCCGCGCCTGCTGCATGACTAAGCTGTGTTGCGATAGGAATACAGACAGGGAAATCTTTTTTACAGTTTTGATAATTACTTCCCTGCTCACTCCCCCCCCAATAGAGCAACATTTCTTTTAAGCTCACGCCTCTTAAATATTGCGCCGTCAAATCACGATAATAAGGGGCAAAAATATCTTTTTCATCAAGCGCTACACCTATTGCGGTACTAATTGCCTCCTGTCCTAGTATGGAAGGATAGGTCCCAAGCTTACCAGTGCGCTGTAAAGCAATTGCTTTTTTATCAAACGCCCTTCCCAGCACCATGGTTTTATAGGCATGTAATGCTTGTTTCATGTCTGCAATAGATTCAGGTAATTCTTCACTTAGTTCACCTTTATTATTTAAAAGTGAATAACGTGAAATACTAAAATTTAATTGTTCTTTATTTATCGAATTACTCGTTACAGTGGTCATCACACTCTCCTCAGGCCGCTTGGTTGATAGCACCATATAACTTGGAACGAGCTAATTCATCTGCGATGTAGCTACTGGCAGTGTTGGTTAATTTTGATTGTTCAAAGATCTCACTCAAGGTGTAATAGATATTTGAAACTTTATCCATAGCAACTGTTTTTGAATGATTTTGATAATCTGATGATGCGTAGATTAACCCTCCGGCATTAATGACGTAATCAGGCGCATATAAAATACCCTTTTCATGCAAACTCCTTCCTAACAGGTGGTTTTCTAACTGTACATTGGCAGAGCCGGCAATAATCATGCAGCCAAGCTTTTCGATAGTTTCCTTATTTATGACATTACTCAGGCCACAAGGAGAAAACACCGCACACGGTGTATGATAGATATCGTCGGGCGCAACAACTTCTGAGGCAAACTCACTCATGGCGGTATCAATATTTGCTTGGCAGATATCTGAAACAATGACATAAGCGCCAGCTTTATCCAGCATATGACCTAATGCTGTGCCTACGTTACCTACACCTTGTATCGCGATTCTCAACCCTTGCAAGTCATCACGATTTAGCTTGTGTTTTACAGAGGCTTTAATACCTTCAAAAACACCTTTAGCTGTATATATAGAGGGATTTTCGGTGTCACTCGTACTAGTAACATAGGAGGTATGCTGCTGAATGATATCCATTTCTTTTGCTGTCGTACCGGAGTCAATCGCAGTGATATACCTGCCTTGAAGCGATTCTACAAATCGACCGAACTCTGAAAATAATAATTTAGCATCATAGTAGCCATCCGGTTTCATGATAACGGCTTTGCCGCCACCTTGATTAACGCCAGCCAGAGCCGCTTTATAACTCATGCCCCGTGCCAAACGTATGGCATCATTCATTGCATCTTGGTCATTGTTGTATTGAATAAAGCGACAGCCCCCTAATGCAGGACCGAAATGGGTGTTATGAATAGCAATAATTGCTTTAAGACCGCTGACAGCATCATTTCTGACGTGCAGCTCATTGACCTGGTATTGATCCAGTATTTCAAACATGGCAAAAGTCCTCTCAAATAACTTACAGTCGCTTGAGTTTTTATTAGCTTGTGGCCATTGAAACTCAGACAATTAACGAGCTGTAAAAGGTGATAACCTCGTCGCGTTTATATTGAGGAAACGCATAATTTTAGTATCTAACTTTATTAATCATCCTTTGAATAAGTTTACTGGTTAAAAAATAGTCTATTTAGTATATGTCGATTTTTGGAGAGAATTAAACCTGTCTTAACAAAACGTTACGAATCGCATACTACGGGCGCAGTATTGATAATGCGTCTTGAATGCTGATAATAAAGTTTTGAAGCTTTGGTTACACTGATGCCCAGCCACATAAAATCTAATAACATCGCCAAGCCTGCTATTGATGCGGCCTGTGAGAATACAGTACAAAATAATAACAAAAGCAGAGATATAACGTGTAACCTGAACTGCCAGACAGCTTGGTTTTCACTAATTATCTCACGCATATTTGGTAAACTAGGTAGTAATTCATAACGAGTCATACATTGACGCTGAAGATGCAGATACGTCAAAAATGGAATGATTTTAAGTAGCATTCCCATAATAACGCTAATAAAGAAACCATAGATAGCCAGCACGCCTAAGGTGGTATTGAACCTACCTGACAATTCAAAGAACTGGTTTATAGCTAATAGAAAAGCTCCTCCCCCCAGACAAATAAAAGCTAAACGCCAAAAATATACGGTTAAATCTCTAATTTTTCGTTTGCGCTTACTAAGTAAAAATAATGAATATGTGGCATAAAAAGCCATGACCAAACATATTATAATGATAAGCATTTTTGATAGTACTTCACCTTGAATAAATGATAGGCCTAACAAACAGAAGAAAAGTAATGCGGGCACTGTTTTGGTTATTTTTTTCGAATAACAAGGCGTAATATGAAACATGGGAATGACTTGATAACTCACTCCCATCACAACTAATAAGCTCCAGCCAGCCAGCCCCCACCCCAAATGCAAATTCGTAATCGACTGAATTACAAAAAAATCATTATATCCAAGATAAGTTAAAACTCGAACAACCCCCAATACAATGGTGACCATTAAGGATAATGCAGCAAAACGAATAACATAAATAGAATCACCACCGCGAATGTTATGTCGCAAACGTGAACCCAGAGCTACAAGAAAAAATACAAACGCGGCTACCAACAAAGGCAATGCATAGAAAAATAAATGGTATTGAAAGCGTAAAAAGCCAACAACTAGCAAGGCAACACCCAGTACCAGCGCTATATGGATTAACGGCGCGATTACTCGGGCTTTAGGAATCGTTATACCGCTAATAACCGGTAATAATTGAAACAATGCACCAAACATTACCATCACCATAAATCCAAGCGTCAGTAAGTGCGTAATTGCTAAGAGTTGGGGTGTCCATTGAGAATCAAACGCTTCAGCGCCAGAAAAAAATAAAATAACCGCAGCAAAGAGCCCCATCCAGGGTGCTGTGTTAAAAAAGCGGAAAGGAATATGAATAGCAGGTACATTATCAAACGAAAGACCTTCCATTTTCATAGATCTACTCTCTTCCCTTTTACTTTCAAAATACTTTCTTGATTTAAATCTTCAATATCAGTGGGAAAATAAATAATAATTTCATAACTATTTTGACTAATCGCATCAACTAAAAAATTGAGATTTAGTGCCTTACAATAGTCAATAAGTGGGTATGGTATACGTCGGTGCAGCATACGTAAATATTCGCCGGAGCGTAGAGCTTGAAGTATAGCTGTCGACTTTTCAAAAGGTTCTGGATGCATCATTTCACGAGCATCCAGTTGATGTTCAACTAACATCGAGTCTAAACAGTTTCTTGTAGTAATTGTGCACCATTAGGTACAAATTGATCGATCATAGGATAGAGGATCTGCTCTTCTTTCATATTATGCTGCTGCATCAACATCATCAAGGTTTCTGATAAACCGAGATACTTCTGTGTATCTTGAGCAGCCACTGCTGCATCGATTTGCAAAACCAACGCTCGCATCTGTTCATGCTCAGCCCGCATCATCTGTGTTGGCCCCATTGGACCATTCACTGACTCAATAGCAGGAAACAGGATACCTTCTTCTTTGACAGTAATATGTTGCTCTAACTCATCTGTAAAAGCAGCCCAATCAGCTTTGGCTTTTACCCAATCTCCTGTTGATGCAGCATCTTCTGCTGAAGAAAAAAGTTCATCACACTCCCGGTGATTTTGCTTCATTAGCCCTAAAATAGTACTCATACTTCGCCCTCATATATAAAAATAAAATGTTATTTATAGCTTTCACTGAGCATTTAAATTGACTCAGATTATATTTGTATAACCTGTTCAGATTCTTAGCGTAATCTCAAAGAATCAATTGCAAAATGGGTAATGTCGACGATATTATACGCTTAATATTCCTAAAGAAATCCCTATTTGCCATGGCTAAAAAAAAAACTAAGAACACGGGGCAGAAGCTAAGTCTCCGTAAACAAAAACCATTATCATCAGAACAAGCAAATAAGCTACAGCTTGCCTATTCCCTCCATCAAAAAGGCGACCTCAATCAGGCCAAGAATCTTTATCAACAGATTTTAGCTGATCGACCCTCTCATGCAGAAACAAATTTCCTATTTGGTTTGCTTGTTTCACATGCAGGCTTACATGAACAAGGTGAAGCACTATTATCAAAAGCAGTACAGGTTAGTCCCATCGAGCCAAGATACCTGGTAGGCCTTGGTATTTTGCTTTTACAAACAAGCCAGTTTGACAAAGCCGTTATCGTACTTCAAAAAGCAGTCAAAGTTGCTCCAAAACAACTTGAAGCTATTCAGAACTTAGGCACTGCTTACTTTAAGCAAAAATCTATCCTGAAGGCTGTTGAGTGCTTTGAAAGTGCATTGAAGTTAAAACCTGATCATTTGCCTTCACTCAATAATATGGGGAATGCTCAATTAGCTTTATGTAATATAGAGCAAGCCAATGAGTTTTATTTACGCGCCCATGAACAGGACACAACATCTTTAGGTTTACTGTCTGATATTCTGCTTAACTCCAACTATATGGAAAGTTTAAGTGCAGAAGCGCTTTCTCAAAAGCATATTCTCGCCGCCGACCACTTCCCTAAAAAGAAGCAAACAATTGAATATAAGGCAAAACCAAATAATAAGATTCGAATCGGGTATGTCTCTGCTGATTTTCGGATCCATTCTGTTGCTTCTTTCCTTATTCCTCTAATAAGCAATCACAACCGAGAAAAATTTGAAATCTATTGCTTTTATAATGGCGAGAAGGTTGATCGAGTCACACATAAGTTTGAGTCACTTGCCGATCACTGGGAAATGATTCACTCATTAAGTGATGAAGCAGTTGCACAGCTCATTTCCAAAAATGAAATTGATATTCTCGTCGACCTGTCAGGTCATACATCACACAACCGTTTATCAGTTTTTTCAAGAAGAGCTGCTCCGATCCAAATCAGCTGGTTGGGTTACCCTCATTCAACAGGAATTCCAGAAATGGATATTCGGATCATCGATGAAATCACAGACCCTACCTTAAGTTCTGATAAATTAAGTTCTGAAAAACTTATTCGCCTTCCAAAAGGTTTTTTATGTTTTGAAGGTGATACAAGCATTCCATACCAAAAAGAACCACCCTCTATTAAGAATGGTTATATTACTTTCGGTAGTTTCAATAACCTTGCTAAAGTCACTGACAGCGTTATTAAAACCTGGGCTGAGATTTTATTAGCCGTACCTAATTCCAGAATGATCATCAAATCAAGACAAATGGAAGAGAAGTCACTACGTGAACGTTATCTTGGCTATTTCCAGAGTGTTGGTATTACACCTGACCGAATTACACTACTGGAGGTAATTCAATCATTAGAAAACCACCTTCAAGTTTATGATCAAATAGACATTGCTTTAGATACCTTTCCTTATAATGGTACAACAACTACTTGTGAAGCAATGTGGATGGGCGTTCCCACGATGACATTTACGGGTGATAGGCATGCTGCACGAGTTGGCGCTAGTATCATGACGCACGCTGGTTTTATTGAGTTGGTTTCAGATGACTTGAGTTCATTCAAGACATACTCAATTGACTTAGCAAATAACGCTGAAAAACTGATTGAACTTCGAGCAGATATGAGAGAACGAATGCAGCAATCAGATATTTGTAATGCAAAGCAATTTACGAAACATATGGAAGAAGCTTTCCAGAGCTCACTTGGACCTATTACGAATCAAGCATCTATTTGAGCGTTTAGTACGACAGCCGTTTGACTAAACAGCAATATAAAAGCTGGATTCCGGCTCAAAAACGACCGGAATAACAGGGGTTTAAGTTGTGTAAATCACCCTATATATAACAAATTACAAATAGTGATTTTATTTATTGATAACGCTCTAAAACAAGTTGCGGGTCTATTCGCACATCAAACCAATTAATACGCCAATCAAGATGCGGGCCCGTTGCGCGCCCGCCTCTTCCCACTTTAGCAATAACATCACCCTGAGCTATTTTGTCTCCTTTTTTCACTAATAACTCACTTAAGTGAAGAAAAGTAGAAGAAACACCATAACCATGATCAATTATTAATGTACCACCAGAATAGTACATATCATCATGATTCAGCGTAACGACGCCACTAGCAGGCGCATAAATAATTGTTCCAACAGGGGCAGCATAATCAAGCCCAAAATGTGGACGCTTAGGTGTCCCGTTATAAAAACGCTGGCTCCCATAAACACCTGTTATAGGTGCATCTAATGGTCGAACAAAATCTTGAAGAAAGTAGTCTAATTCCAGATTGTTTTTACGTGCAGTTCTAACCAATAGCGCATCTGACTGTATTCTGGCAGTTTTACTTGGGTCTGGATTTACCATCTTTTTAGGCACCCCTTCTACACGCTGAATTTTGTACTCTCTTTTAGACAACATAATTTCTTTTCTAAAAAGCGTTAGGTCTTGGCTTTTTAGCGTTAGCACTTGTTGCAAGTCGGCATCACGACCAAAACCAATAACAAAATTACCTTCAGGGTCTAGTTTCACAGCGGTATCATTTAAAAAAATACTTAGCCCTTTTTCAACCTTGCCAGTAATCAAAGAGCCCTGTGTTAATTTTCCAATTAAATTAATGCCTTTTATAGCTCTGGTAGAGTCAGTAACTTCGGCAGTATTATTAACTTTGGTCTCATTAGTTAAGGGTGTATCTGCATAGAGTTTCGTACTTAAACAACAAAAAGCAGCCATAAAAAAAACAACATTAAACACAGGTTTCATAACTAGTTTTCGTCCTCTTCTTTATCTCGAAGTTCTGTAAATTTTTGATGGATAAGGCCAAATGCACTATCGGCAGGATATTGACCATCAGCTTGCAACTGACCGGGATGCTTACCCGTTAATATTTCTAAAGCATCGTTAACATGCTTGATCGCATAAATTTTAAACCGGCCTTTTTTAACCGCATCAAGAACTTCTTTATTTAACATTAGATTATGCACATTTCCAACCGGTAGTAGTACACCTTGATTACCTGATAAGCCTAGTATTTTACATGCAGAGAAATAGCCTTCTATTTTTTCATTAACACCACCAACGGGTTGTACTTCACCAAATTGATTGACAGAACCGGTCATCGCATATTGTTGCAAAATTGGTACACCCGACAATGAGGAAATCAATGCACAAAGTTCAGCTAATGAGGCACTATCCCCATCAACCTCACCATAAGATTGTTCGAAAGCAATACTTGCAGATAATGGCATTTCATCTTCTTTAGCAAACAACGTTGATAAATATGAAGACAAAATTAATACGCCTTTAGTGTGAATATTACCACCTAGTTTAGCGCTATTCTCAATATCAGTAATACTACCATCACCAAAATAACAATTTGCAGTGACGCGATTAGGCATACCAAATTCAACACCGCCAGTAGTTAACACTGACAATGCGTTGATTTGTCCAACCACTTCACCTGAGACACTTAGAAGTGTCGTGCCATCTCGAATGGT